>JAGXFI010000107.1 GCA_024637305.1 Sulfitobacter sp. | reverse complement strand
GACCGACAACCGCGAAATTGCCGCCAAAATCCTCAACCTGCGCGAGGAACGCGCCAAGCTGCTTGGATATGACAATTTCGCCGCCTACAAGCTGGAAACGGAAATGGCCAAAACGCCCGAGGCTGTGCGCGACCTGCTGATGGCCGTCTGGGAGCCAGCCAGGAAACAGGCGTTGGCCGATGCTGCGGTGTTACAGAACATGATGCAGGCGGACGGCATCAATGGCGATCTCGCGCCATGGGACTGGCGCTACTACGCCGAGAAACGTCGTGCTGCGGAACATGATCTGGACGAGGCTGCGCTCAAACCCTATTTCCAGCTGGACCGGATGATCGACGCGGTTTTCGCCGTGGCGCACCGCCTTTTCGGTCTGGATTTCACTCCCCTCGACGTCCCGCTTTATCACAAGGACTGCCGCGCTTGGGAGGTCACGCGTGACGGCAAGCATGTCGCGGTTTTCATCGGCGACTATTTCGCCCGCGGATCGAAACGCTCGGGCGCGTGGTGTTCGGCCATGCGTGCACAGGCTAAATTTCCTCAAGAACAGGCACCCATCGTCATCAACGTATGCAACTTCGCCAAGAGCGACCCGGCGCTGTTATCTTATGACGACGCGCGCACGCTTTTCCATGAGTTCGGCCATGCGCTGCACCAGATGCTGTCGAACGTGACTTACGAAAGCGTTTCGGGAACGTCCGTCGCCCGTGACTTTGTCGAATTGCCAAGCCAGCTCTACGAACATTGGCTCGAAGTGCCCGAAGTACTCGGCGAATTCGCAACCCACGCCAAAACCGGTGAGGCGATGCCGCGTGACTTGCTCGACAAGGTTCTCGACGCGGCGACGTTTGACATGGGGTTCCAGACGGTGGAATACGTCGCCTCCGCTTTGGTGGATCTTGGGTTTCATGCCGGTGCGGCACCGTCCGACCCGATGGCGAGACAGGCAGAGATCCTGCATGAGTTGGGCCTACCAGCCGCAATCACGATGCGTCATGCAACGCCCCATTTCGCACATGTCTTCGCGGGGGACGGCTATTCCAGCGGCTATTACAGTTACATGTGGTCCGAAGTCATGGATGCCGATGCCTTCCAATCCTTCAAAGATGCCTCCGGCCCCTTCGACACGGAACGCGCCGCATCGTTGGAAGAAAACATCCTGTCCACCGGTGGCAGCCGTGATGCGGCGGCGCTCTATACAGCCTTCCGTGGCAAACTGCCCACGGTCGATGCCTTGCTCAGGGGGCGGGGGCTTTTGAAAACCTGACGGCGCGAATTGCGTCAAAAAAAGAGGAAAGCAGCACTTTGCTTTCATTGTTCTTCAAATATCCAAAATTCGGCCCGCCCGAAGCACTCAGTAGCCTCTGGCACGATCCACCAGATGCAGGAACGTTTCCCCCGCTTCGCCACGGCGAATGTTTTCCGCAACCACGGCCGAGGCGGTGTCGGCGCGTGTTTCGGCAGCGATATGGGGTGTCACGGTAACACCGGGATGCGCCCAGAACGGGTGCTCGCGCGGCAACGGCTCCACGCGGAAAACATCGAGCGTCGCGTGCGCGACCTGTCCGCTGTCCAGGGCTGCGATCAGCGCGCCATCGTCGATAAGCGGCCCGCGACCCGGATTGATGATGAACGCGCCTCGGGGCATCAACGCAAAGCTTTCCGCGTTCAGGATATCGTTCGTCGCGGGCGTATCGGGCAACAACGTCACCAGGATGCTCGCACGTTTCAGCGCCGCTTCGAGCCCATCTGGCCCGTGCAGGCAATCGACGCCGTCCACCGCCTTGGCGCTGCGTGACCATCCTGTGACCTTGAAGCCAAGTTGGACAAGCGCCGTCGCAGCCGCCGTTCCCAATGCCCCGAGGCCAAGAATTACGACCTGCCGCTCTGCCGCGATCGGGACCGTACGCGGTTGCCACACCGGATCCTTGCGGCAGATGTCCAGATCCATTCCCAGATGATACCGCAGGACGTGCCCTGTCACCCATTCCGTCATCGCTTGGGTGAGGCCGGGGTCGACCATCCGTGCCAGCGGAATTTTCAGTGTCTTGTTCGGTGTGATCTCTTCGACCCCCGCCCAAAGGTTCAGCACGGCCTTTGCGCGGACATAGGGCGTGAAATCCTGAAGGTCGCTGTTGGGCGCGTAGACGATATAATCCACCTCCGCCGCCGGAATGTCCGTCGCCAACCGGGCATTCACCCCGGCGTTCTCCAGCGCTTGCCTCAGCGGACCTTCATATTGCGACCAGCGCTCTTCACGGGCGGCGAACAGGATGTTGACAGTCATGCGATTACCTCGGTCTGTGGACATGCGCAGATTGTACCAGCCCGAAAGCCAGCAACAGCACAAGCATTGCCGACCCGCCGTAGCTGACCAACGGCAGCGGCACACCGACGACGGGGGCCATGCCCATCACCATCGACATATTTACTGCAAAGAACAAAAAGAAGTTCAGCGCGACCCCCAAGGTCAACAGCGACGCGAAGCGATCCTTGTTGATCAGCGCACTCAAGACGCAGAACAGGATGATGAGCGCATAAAGCGTCAACAACGAGATACCGCCCATGAACCCGAATTCTTCGGCCAGGGTGGTAAAGATGAAGTCCGTGTGCTTCTCGGGCAGGAAATTCAGCCGGCTTTGCGTTCCCTGCATGAAGCCGCGACCGGTCCATCCGCCGGAACCAAGCGCAATCTTCGACTGCGTAATGTGATACCCCGCCCCCAACGGGTCGGCTCCCGGATCCAGAAAGGTGTCGATACGTCTGTACTGGTAGTCGTTGATCATCTGCCACGGCGTTCCCTTGGACTGCAACACTGCGGCCACCAGTCCGACGCCAGCCGCGATGACTGCGGCGAAATAGGCCCAGTGGACCCCCGCAAGAAACATCAGCCCGCCTCCGGCTGCCAACAGCAGGATGGACGTGCCAAGATCGGGCTGCTTTAGAACCAGAGCGGTCGGGACAAGGATGATCACAACTGGCAACAGCACCCAAATGGGACGGGAGACCTTTTTCTCGGGCAGCCAATCATAATAGGCGGCAAGGAACATAACCAATGTGATTTTCATCAGTTCGGATGGTTGCAGGTTGATGAAACCAAGGTCGATCCAGCGCTGCGCCCCCTTGTTTTCATCACCAAAGGACATCACGGCAACCAGCAACAACAACGATACACCATACGCCACGCCCGACAGGTTTCGCCAAAGCCAGATAGGCACCATCGCCACAGCGATCATCGCGGCCATGCCGACACCGAAACGCTTGATCTGCAACTCCGCCCACGGGTTGAAGCTGCCGCCGGCGACGGAATAGAGCATCAAGAACCCGAACCCTGCGACTGTAGTCAGCAAAAGCGCCAGCGGCCAGTTGATGAAAAGTACCTTGCGCAGGCCGGTGGGTACGGATTTGACGCTATACTCCAGATAGCTCATGCCTGATCGCTTCCCTTGATGCGCGCCTGAGGTCGGACATCGCGCAGGCGGTCCTGCCGGGCTTTGATCTCGTCGCGGTCGCCGGTAGGATAGGCGTCCAAAGGAGGCTCCCCGCCATAGAGCGCCTGAAGCATCACGTCACGAGCAATGGGAGCCGCCGCGGTCGAACCGCCCCCACCATGTTCCACCAGCACCGCGACCGCATAGCGGGGCGCATCAAAGGGCGCGAAGCTGACGAAAAGCGCATGATCCCGCCGTTCCCAAGGCAGGTCCGCGTTGCTGGTCACACCGCGCGCACGCTCGGCAGCCGTGATGTTGCGGACCTGACTGGTGCCGGTCTTGCCAGCCATCCGCAGATCCTCGGCGATGATCCGGCTGCGATAGGCGGTACCGCGGCGGTCATTGACGACATCATACATCGCGCGGCGCATCTTGCGCAGGTTGTTCTCGTTCACTTCCAGGGGGGCGTCGGTAAAGGGCTGCTCCACGCCATCCACCGATTTGATCAGGCGCGGCGAAATCATCCGCCCGGTCGCGATCCGGGCAGTCATCACAGCCAGTTGCAGCGGTGAGGCCAGCATGTCGCCCTGTCCGATAGAGGCGTTCACGGTATCGCCGACAACCCATGACTCGCCCCGGGTGCGTCGCTTCCATTCCTTTGTCGGAGTCAGCCCGGAATTGACCGAACTCAGCGCCAGATCATGCTTGACGCCCAAGCCAAACCGTTGCGCCATTGCGGAAATTTTCTCGATCCCGACCTTGATGGCGAGGTCATAGTAATAAACATCACACGACTGTTTCAGCGAATCCTGTAGATCGACCCAACCGTGGCCTGCACGTTTCCAGCAGTGAAACCGCCGCCCGGCTACCGTCAGATGGCCGGGGCAATAAACCGTTTCGTCGGGCCCGATCAGACCGGACTCCAAAGCGGCCATCGCCGTTATCATCTTGAAGGTCGATCCGGGAGGGTAAACCCCCTGAACCGTCTTGTTGACCAATGGGCGATATTTTGAATTCAACAAAGGGTTGTAATCTTTTGAAGAAATACCGCCGATGAACAGATTGGGGTCATAACTGGGGGCAGAGCAATTGGCGACCAGATCACCGTTTTCGCAGTCTAGCATCACCACTGCGGCGCTTTCTCCGCTCAGGCGCGCCTGAACGTAGTTCTGCAATTCCGCGTCGATGGTCAGCTGGATATCCGCGCCCGACTGTCCCTCACGGCGGCCCAATTCGCGCATGACGCGACCTGCGGCGTTGACCTCTACCTGCTTGGTGCCAGCCGACCCGCGCAAACGGTCTTCTTCGCGCGCCTCGACGTTGATCTTGCCGATGTGGAACTGCGGGATACGCAAAACCTGATCGGGGTCCGTCAGCGCGTCAAGATCCGCCTGACTGACCCGTCCTACCCGGCCTACCACATGCGCAAAGTCGGATCCGCGTGGGTAGACCCGCGTCAGGCCGACTTCGGGCGTCACGCCCGGAAGGGCGGGCGCATTGACGGACACGCGGCTGACGTCTTCCCAATCGACGTTGTTCTTGAGAATGACTGGCAGGAAAGGCGGCGATGATTTGATCTCCGCCAGCATTTCGGGCAGGGCCAGCGGGTCAAGATCTATGACCTTGCCCAACCGCTCGATGACCGCATCCACATCGCCCGCGTTCTCGCGCACCATGACGATGCGGTAGCTGGGCGAATTTTGTGCCAGCCGGATACCGTTGCGGTCAAAGATTTCACCACGCGAGGGCGGGATCAGGTGGATGTTGATCCGGTTTTCCTCGGCCAACAGGCGGAACTGGTCCGCCTGATCGACCTGCAAATAACGCATCCGGGCAGCTAACCCGCCGATAAACAGCATCTGCGCGCCCCCCAGCAGGACGGCGCGACGCGACAACCGTGCCTGGCTGGCCTCGGTATCGGCGCGATTGCGTCTCATGCTTTGGTTCCTTGCATCATACCCGTTGTCCCAATGCGTCCAGCTCGCCGGGGGCGGCCTTCCTCACACCCATCAGGTAATGGGATATCGCCGCAATCAAAGGGTAGCATAGCACCGTGAAGCCCAGCTCGAAAAGGCTGAGACCCCAGGAAGGCGTCGGGATCAGCGTAATCGCCAGCCCGATCCGGTATCCCATCAGGATCGCGGCAATCGTTACGGCGACGGACAGCCATTCAGCGGGGAAGGTCGCATCGCGCAAACCACGCCCCGCGCCCTTGAGATACTCACTTCCGCCCAGCGCCAGTAGCGCCCACAGCCCGGGCGGTCGTTGCAGCAGGAAATCCGCCAGCAGGAACACCGCAGCCAGCAGCGGTGCCGGTACATATTCGGGCCGCCGCAACGCCCAGGCAAGGCTAAAGCATAAGAGCACGTTAGGACCCGCCCAACCGCGTGGCGTAGTGTCCAAAGGCAAGAGTTGAAAGAAAAGGATCACCAGCGTCAGCAGAACGAAACTGGCGCGCATGAGCCAAAGCTTGAGCGGGGACTGTTCGTTCACGGACGATCCTCCGTGTCCAGAACCGGCCCTTGTGGTGTAATGACATTGGCCTCGTTCGATACCGGATCGGCCCCATGGTGGCGGAGCACCCGCAGGAACTCCAGCCGCTCGTAATCGGCGGCAAGCCGTACACGAAGCCGCCCGCCGGGGTCCGCCGCGACCTGGCCGATCAGCAATCCGGCGGGAAATACGCCGCCATCTCCGGAACTGATAACGCGGTCCCCGGGCCGCACCAGATCGGGACTTTCGATGAAATCGAGCGGTGGCGCGGCAGAGTTGTCGCCCGCCACCATCGCGCGTTGCCCCGAGGGCTGGATCGTTGCGGGAATGCGGCTGCTGGCATCGGTCAGCAGCATAACCCGCGCCGTGTTCTGCCCTACACCGCTGATCCGCCCGACCAGTCCGATCCCGTCCATTGTGGCCCAGCCATCGACCAGCCCGTCCCGCGCGCCGACATTCAGCAGCACCGACTGCCTGAAGGGAGAGCCCGAATCTGCGAGCACCACACCTGTGATATAGGTCAGCCGCGGATCCAGTCGCACCTTATTCAGATCGAGAAGCCGCGCATTTTCCTGCTCAAGCTGCAATGCGGCTTCTTTCCACGCCTGCATCTGGCGCAATTCCGACCGCAATTCCTGATTCTGTTCGGCCAGCCGTTGATAGCTGCGGAAATCACGAAACAGGTTCACCGTGCCGGTGACAGGGGCCATTGCCCAGTCGAAATTCGGCACGATCTGGTCCGTGATCTGGGCGCGAAAGCGTTCGACGCGCGGACTGTCGATGCGCCAGACGATGAAAACAGCGGCGAGTATCAACACCAGAACAGCCAGCATCAAGCGGCGCATCGGTCCGGCATAATCATTGCTGTTCGAGCGGTCTCTGGCCATCGAAACTCTCAAGCTCCTGCCCGCCGCCGTTCGCGCGACGGATGCCTAAAATCGATCAGGTCGGCGTCAGCTCTCGTAGTCTATCGCGTGACGCAGCTGTTTTTCGTATTCCAGCGCCTTGCCGGTTCCGAGCGCCACGCAGTTAAGCGCTTCGTCGGCGATTGATACGGCCAGACCCGTTTGCTCGCGCAACGCCAGATCCAGATCGCCAAGCAAAGCACCCCCGCCGGTCAGCATAACGCCCCGGTCGACAATATCCGCTGCCAGATCGGGCGGCGTGGTTTCCAGTGCGGTCATCACGGCCTCGCAGATCTGCTGCACGGTTTCTGCCAGCGCCTCGGCGATCTGGGCCTGCGTGACTTCGATTTCCTTTGGCACACCATTGAGCAGGTCGCGCCCGCGGATCTGCATCGACGTACCGCGCCCGTTGTCGGGCATCCGTGCGGTGCCGATGGAGGTCTTGATCCGCTCGGCCGTTGTTTCGCCCACCAGCAGGTTCTGCTGGCGTCGCAGGTAGTTGATGATAGCCTCGTCCATCCTGTCGCCGCCGACCCGGATCGACCGGGCATAGACGATGTCGCCAAGGCTCAGCACTGCGACCTCGGTCGTCCCGCCACCGATGTCGACGACCATGTTGCCCGTTGGATCGGTGATCGGCATACCCGCGCCGATGGCCGCCGCGATAGGTTCGGCGATCAACCCTGCACGCCGCGCGCCGGCAGACAGGACAGATTGGCGAATCGCACGCTTTTCAACCGGTGTGGCTCCGTGCGGCACGCAGACGATGATCTTGGGTTTGGAGAAAGTGGACCGTTTGTGGACCTTGCGGATGAAGTGCTTGATCATTTCTTCGGCAGTGTCGAAATCCGCGATGACACCTTCGCGCATCGGGCGGATCGCCTCGATACTGCCCGGTGTGCGCCCGAGCATCAGCTTGGCGTCTTCGCCCACGGCCAACACCTTTTTCACGCCGTCCTTGATGTGATAGGCCACCACCGAAGGCTCTGACAGGACGATTCCCTTGCCCTTGACATAGACCAGCGTATTCGCTGTCCCCAGATCAATAGCCATATCGGAAGAAAAGAGGCCGCGCAGGCTACCGAAGATCGACATGTAGTTGCTACCTTGCAAAATTCTGATTGGCCCGCGACTCTGTCCGAGGCGGGCTAAAGGCACTTATAGGCTTGGTGGCGCTGGGACGAAAGGGGGTTAACGCCAATCGCTCGGCATCTTGTCGCCGCCATCGCGATCAACAGGAAAGGTAAGTCCATGAAAAAAATTCAGACCCTCGGCGTGCATCATATCACCCTCACAGGTGCCGACCGGCAAACCAGTATTGATTTCTGGGAAGGTGTATTGGGTATGCCCTTCATCTTCGACCAGCCCAATCTTGACGACAATGACGAGGGGCATCTTTATTTCGATCCGGGCGACGGGCGTCTGATAACTGTCTTCACCAACGAGAACCGCAAGGGCAATCGTGACCGGACACCCATGGAACCCGGCTGTGTGCATCATCTCGCGTTCGAGGTCGACGCGGCGATGCACGAGCAGGTTATCGCCCGGCTCGAAGCGCGGGGGATCGGCCACTCGGGCGTCAAGGACCGTGGCTTCATGCACTCGATTTATTTCAAGGATCCGCTGGGACTGCTGATCGAGCTTGCCTGCTATACCTTCATTCCGCCGCGCGGCAGCAGCCACGCAGAGGTGATGATGGAAGCGCACAAACTGCGCGTTGCGGCAGGGGCAAAGGCGATCGAGCGTGAGCATCTGGCGGACGCGGTCTTGATGATCGTCGAACGCTCGCAAGGGTCCTTGTCAGAGGATCGCGGCGCGAGGAACCCCTACGCACGATAGGATCGCGGCGATGGGGTAAGGTGGGGCGATCCCGCGCCTTACCCCATCAGCTTAACCTGCGTCCTTGTAGCTCACTTCACGCTTGTCGGTGCCGCCCTTTTCGCGGCGCACCAGCAGACGGTTCAGCGCATGGATATAGGCCCGAACCGAAGCCACCACCGTATCCGTATCCGCAGATTGCCCCGTGACGATGCGGCCTTCCTCCTCCAGCCGGACCGAGACGGTCGCTTGCGCGTCGGTCCCTTCGGTCACCGCATGAACCTGATAAAGCTGCAGGCGGGCGTTGTGCGGAACCAGTGCCTTGATGCAGTTGAACGCGGCATCCACCGGGCCGTCGCCGGTCTGGGTTGTTTTCTGCTGCGTGCCGTCCACTTCCAGCCCCATGTCCGCCTTCTGCGGACCTTCGGTGCCACAAACCACGGTCATCGACGTCAGCTTCACGCGCTCGTTTTCAGGGTCTGTCGACGTGCGCATGAGCGCGATGAGGTCGTCTTCGTAGATTTCCTTCTTGCGGTCGGCCAATTCCTTGAACCGAACGAACACGTCCTTGAGTTGGTTATCCCCCAACTCGAAGCCAAGATTCTCAAGCTTGGACCGCAACGCCGCACGACCCGAATGCTTGCCCATGACGATGTTCGTTTCGGTCAGGCCAATATCTTCGGGGCGCATGATCTCGAACGTCTCGGCGTTTTTCAGCATGCCGTCCTGATGGATGCCGCTTTCGTGCGCAAAGGCGTTCTTGCCGACGATGGCCTTGTTGAACTGCACGGCAAACCCCGAAACGGCGGCAACGCGGCGCGAGATGTTCATGATCTTGGTGGTGTCCACACCTGTCTCGAACGGCATGATGTCATTGCGCACCTTCAGCGCCATCACGACTTCTTCCAGCGCGGTATTGCCCGCGCGCTCGCCCAGACCGTTGATCGTGCATTCTATCTGCCGCGCGCCCGCTTCGACGGCGGCAAGGCTGTTGGCCGTCGCCATTCCAAGATCATTGTGGCAATGCGTGGCAAACACGATTTCATCGGCACCGGGTACGTTTTCCAGCAATTTGCGGATCAGATCGGCGCTTTCGCGCGGTGCGGTATATCCTACCGTATCGGGAATGTTTATCGTCGTCGCGCCTGCCTTGATTGCGATTTCCACGACACGGTAGAGATAATCAAGCTCGGTCCGCGTGGCGTCCATTGGTGACCACTGAACGTTGTCACACAGATTTCGCGCGTGGGTGACGGTGTCGTGAATGCGCTCTGCCATCTGGTCCTTGTCGAGGTTCGGAATGGCGCGGTGCAGCGGAGATGTACCGATGAAGGTGTGGATTCTTGGCTGGCGCGCGTGTTTGATCGCCTCCCAGCAGCGGTCGATATCAGGCAGCTGTGCCCGCGCGAGGCCACAGATCACCGCGTTCGCCGAATTCTTGGCGATCTCGCTGACGGCGGCGAAATCTCCTTCCGACGCGATCGGGAACCCCGCCTCGATGATGTCCACGCCCATCTCGTCGAGCAGGCTCGCGATCTCCAGTTTCTCGGCGTGGGTCATCGTGGCACCGGGCGATTGTTCCCCGTCGCGCAACGTCGTGTCAAAGATCAAGACGCGGTCTTGTTTGGTATCATTCATGGGTCTGGCTTTCTGTTCTGCTGTTTTTCCTTGGCGCGCGTCACATCCCTCTGAGCGGGCGCGCCGTCTGGCACGCTCAGAGGCGTGTTAGCAGCAGCAGGTCTGCACGCGCGTATGTGGTGGTGTCGGCGTGTGTCATGCGTGCATTTATAAACGCGGTTTCTGAAATGAAAAGGGGTCGGCTGTTCTTTGTTGCATCGCGGTGAGGTCGCGGGATCAAGTGAAGCATTGAAGGGGCGCAAGGTGGCGCTAATTTCGCCGGTATGAAAAGAATATTGATTATCGGGGCCTCCGGCGGGATCGGGTCTGCATTGACCGAGGCGTATCGTGCGCAGGGGGCGGAAGTTGTCGGGCTGTCTCGGTCCGCCGACGGGCTCGACGTCACCGACGAGGCGTCGGTCGAGGCGCATTTTTCAGATCTGGAGGGGCGTTTCGATACCGTTGTGGTGGCGACCGGCGCGCTTGAGATCGACGGGGCGGAGCCGGAAAAGACGATCAGGGCGGTCAGCGCATCCGCGATGATGGATCAATTCGCGCTCAACGCCGTTGGTCCTGCGCTGGTGCTGCGCCATTCGGGTAAATTGCTGCGCAAGGACGCGCGGAGCGTTTTCGCGGTCCTCTCGGCGCGGGTAGGGTCCATCGGCGATAACAAGATCGGCGGCTGGGTCAGCTACCGCGCGGCAAAAGCGGCAGTGAACCAGATTGTGCGTACCGC
Organism: Sulfitobacter sp.; assembly: GCA_024637305.1. Lineage (GTDB taxonomy): Bacteria > Pseudomonadota > Alphaproteobacteria > Rhodobacterales > Rhodobacteraceae > Sulfitobacter. The sequence goes on along the minus strand of JAGXFI010000107.1, from coordinate 8,193 downwards.
GGCGATAGAGCTGGCGCGGACACATCCCGGCGCGATCTGTGTAACCCTGCACCCCGGCACCGTGGCAACACCATTCACCGAGAAGTATTTGGGCAGGCATCCGTCGGTGTCGCCGGAACAGGCGGCGGGCAACCTTTTGACGGTGATGGACGCGCTGACGACCGAGGACACGGGGAATTTCCTTGATTGGGCCGGAAAGCCGGTGCCGTGGTGACGCGACTGGTGCTGGTTCTCGGAGACCAGCTCAGCCGGGATGTCGCCGCGTTGCGTCGCGCCGACAAGGCGCGTGATACCATCGTCATGGCCGAGGTCGCCGAGGAAACCGAATACGTCCGCCACCATCCCAAAAAGATCGCGCTGATCTTTGCCGCGATGCGCAAATTTGCCATGCAACTTGAGGCAGACGGTTGGACCGTCGCCTATAGTCGTCTCGACGATCCCGACAACGCGGGCTCCATCGTCGGCGAGATTTTGCGCCGTGCCGATGAAACGGGTGCCTCCGAGGCGCTGGCGACGGAACCCGGCGAATGGCGGCTGATCGACAAGCTGAAATACGCGCCGATCAAGACGCATCTTTATCCCGACGATCGTTTCATCGCCAGCCACGCGGAATTCGAGGATTGGGCCGCGGGTCGCAAGGCGCTGCGGATGGAATTTTTCTATCGCGAAATGCGCCGCAAGACGGGTCTGCTGATGAATGGCGATCAACCTGAGGGCGACAAGTGGAATTACGACCACGACAACCGTAAACCCGCTGAAAAAGACCTTTTCGCCGAAGGACCGCTGGCCTTTGAGCCGGACGAGGTCACCAAAGAGGTTCTGGACCTTGTCGAAGCCCGCTTTGGCAAGAATTTCGGCGACCTGCGCCCTTTTACATTCGCCACCACCCGTGATGAGGCCTTGCAAGCGCTTGGACACTTCATCCGTCATAGCCTGCCGCGGTTTGGTGACTATCAGGACGCCATGCTGGCCGGTGACGCGTTCTTGTATCACGCGGTCCTGTCGCCCTATATCAACATCGGGCTGCTGGGGCCGCTTGAGGTCTGCCAGGCCGCTGCGGATGCCTTTGCGAAGGGCGACGTGCCGATCAATGCCGCCGAAGGGTTCATTCGCCAAATCATCGGCTGGCGCGAATACATGCGCGGCATCTATTTCCTGCAGGGGCCGGACTACACGCGTCTCAATACGCTGAAACACGACCGTAGCCTCCCGGCGTTCTATTGGGGGGAAAAGACACAAATGGCCTGTGTCGCCGACGCGGTGGCGCAGACCAGGTCGAACGCATATGCCCACCACATCCAACGCCTCATGGTGACGGGCAATTTCGCGCTGCTGGCAGGGATCGATCCGCACCAGGTTCATGAATGGTATCTCGAAGTTTACGCCGATGCCTTCGAATGGGTCGAAGCGCCAAACGTCATCGGCATGAGCCAATTTGCCGATGGCGGGATCATCGCGTCCAAACCTTATGTATCTTCAGGGGCTTACATCAACCGCATGTCCGACTACTGCAAAGGTTGTCATTATACCGTGAGCCGCAAAACCGGCGAGGGCGCGTGTCCGTTCAACCTGCTGTACTGGCATTTTCTGGATCGTCATCGGGATCGGTTCTCGGGTAACGCCCGAATGGGCAACATGTATCGGACCTGGGACAGGATGGATCCTGACCATCGCGAAACAGTCCTCGTCGATGCGCAAGCGTTTCTTGACAGGCTCGATGCGGGCGAAACCGTCTAGCCTTGCGCGGCGCAGATAACCGCACGGGTCTCGCACAGCGGTGCCAAAGCGTTTGAAACGGCAGTTGGACTACTCGTCGTTGGTGGTGGGAGGCGCGGTTTGGGTTTCAGCCTCGGTGTCGCTTTCGGGCGTGTCTTCCACCAATGCGCCATCTTCCCATGCGCCGCTCGCTTCTTCGCCGGACTTATAGCGCATCGTGCCAGCACCTTGCCGCTTGCCGTCCTCGAAAACGCCTTCGTAGACATCGCCATTCGCATAGGTCGCGACACCTTTGCCTTCGATGTCGCCGTCGGAAAATTCGCCCTCATAGGTGAAACCGCTGGGCATCGTGATCTTGCCCTGACCCTCCCGTTTGCCGTTCGCAAATTCACCCTCGTAAACTGTCCCGTCGGGGTAGGTGGACGTGCCAAATCCATGTCGCTGCCCGTCTTTCCACGCGCCGACATATGTGCGCCCGTCAGGATAGGTCAGCTTTCCCTGTCCATGGTTGCGTGCATTAACGAAACCACCCTCGTACACCATCCCGTTGGGATAGGTGGCAAGGCCTTGCCCTTCGATCACGCCACCGGACCAGTCCCCTTCGTAGGTCGAGCCGTCGGGGTAAGTTATTTTGCCCGGCCCGTCGGCAAGGTTATCGCGAAACATGCCGACCTGAACCGTGCCGTCTGGATAGGTCACCGTGCCTTCCCCCTCGGCCCGGCCGGCGACCCATGATCCTTCATAGCGGTAACCGTCCGCACCGATAAAGATGCCTTGCCCCTCACGTTGGTCCGCCGTGTAGCCGCCTTCGTAGACGTCGCCGTCGGCGGTCGTGGATTTGCCCATTCCCTCGCGCCGTCCTGCGACAAGATCACCCTCGTAGACGTCGCCGTTCGCCTGGGTTATCGTGCCCTTGCCTTCCAACTGGCCATCTTGCCACATCCCTTCCAGCACGAAACCGTCGGGATGGGTCAGCTTGCCCGGCCCGTTGCGCACACCATTCGTGACGGCTCCGTCATAGACCGCGCCTTCGGCATCGGTAATCACGGCCTGACCCTCCGGGACGCCATCGACCCAGTCGCCCTGATATTTGTAGCCTTCGGGTGTCGTCATCACGCCCTTGCCGTGACGCTTGCCGTTGCGGAACCCTCCCTCGTAGCGTTCACCGGTTGCGTGGATCGCGACGCCCTGACCGACGATAGCGCCGGATTGCCATTCGCCTTCATAGGTGCTGCCGTCAGACATCGTGATCTTTCCGATCCCGTCCGGCTTTCCTTTGGCGAAATTTCCATCATAGACCGACCCGTTGGGGAACCGCGCCGTTCCGGGGCCGCGTATCTCGCCTTCGACCCATGCCCCGGTATATTCATACCCGTTGGGCAACCGGTAAGTGCCCGTACCGTGTTGGAGCCCGTCCTTGAACGTGCCTTCGTAGACGCCACCGTCATCGTATTGCTTGCTTTGCACCTGGGCCTGTGCGGCGAGGGGGAAAAGGACGACGGCAAAGGTCAAGGCGCGTAAGAACATGATGTACCTGCTGTTTGATAACGTATGGTAACACCTTTTAACCTAATGAGTGGTGGCAATACCCGCAACGCTCTTTTGCGCTTGGGTTGGGGTTCCCCTCGGCCAATGATCTGCTACATCGGGGCAAAGTTATTTGCAGCGAGGCCGCATCATGGCGACACGTTTCCGGATCACGTTGGGGCAATTGAACCCTACCGTGGGCGATCTGGCAGGCAACGCAGACCTAGCGCGCGAGGCTTGGCGCGCTGGCAAGGCGGCCGGTGCCGATCTGGTCGCGCTGCCCGAAATGTTCATCACCGGCTACAACGCGCAGGATCTGGTCATGAAACGCGCGTTTCATTTGGATGCGATGACCCATGTCGAACAGCTTGCGGCAGACTGCGCGGACGGTCCCGCGCTGGCGATCGGTGCGCCTTGGGCCGAAGGTACCGAGCTTTTCAATGCGTACCTAATCCTGAAGGGCGGCAAGATCGCGTCACGCACGCTGAAACACGAACTGCCGAACGAGACGGTTTTCGATGAGGTTCGCATCTTCGATTCCGGCCCGCTGGGAGGCCCCTATTCCGTGGGCGACACCCGCATCGGCAGCCCGATCTGTGAGGACGCCTGGCATCCCGATGTGTCCGAGACACTCGCAGAAACCGGCGCGGAATTCCTGTTGGTTCCCAATGGTTCGCCCTATTATCGCGGCAAGATGGACACGCGGCTGAACATGATGGTCGCACGTGTGGTGGAGACGGGGCTGCCTCTGATCTATCTTAACATGGTCGGTGGTCAGGACGATCAGGTCTTTGACGGCGGCAGCTTTGGGTTGAACACGGGCGGCAAGCTGGCATTCAGGATGCCGGTATTCGACGCGCAGACCACCCATGTGGATCTGGAAAACCACGGAACCGGTTGGCAGATTGTACAGGGCGAGATCGCGCCCGAGCCGGACGCTTTCGAGCAGGACTACCGTGTGATGACGCAAGGCCTGCGGGATTACATGGCAAAGACGGGGTTCAAGAAGGTGCTGTTGGGCATGTCGGGCGGGATCGATTCCGCCATCGTCGCCACCATTGCGACCGACGCGCTAGGCGCAGAGAACGTGCGCTGCGTAATGCTGCCGTCGGAATATACATCGCAGGCATCGCTGGACGATGCCGAAGCCTGCGCCAGGGCGCTGGGCTGCCGCTATGACCACGTTCCGATCACGAAGGGGCGCGAGGCAATCACACAGACATTGACCCCCCTGTTCGAAGGTACCCAAGCTGACCTGACCGAGGAAAATATCCAGTCCCGCCTGCGGGGGCTTCTCTTGATGGCGCTGTCGAACAAATTTGGTGAAATGCTGCTGACCACCGGCAATAAATCCGAAGTGGCTGTGGGGTATGCCACCATCTATGGCGACATGGCGGGCGGCTATAACCCGATCAAAGATCTCTACAAGATGCGCGTGTTCGAAACCTGCTGCTGGCGCAATGCAAACCACCGTGACTGGATGATGGGACCTGCGGGCGCAGTCATTCCCGACAACATCATCACCAAGGCACCGACCGCAGAGTTGCGCGAGGACCAGAAAGACAGCGACAGCCTGCCAGATTATCCGATCCTCGACGCCATTCTTGAAATTCTCGTGGACCGCAACGGGTCCATCGCCGATTGCGTTGCGGCAGGGTACGACCGCGAGACCGCCAGAAAGGTCGAACACCTGATCTACGTCAGCGAGTACAAGCGCTTTCAGTCGGCACCTGGACCGCGCCTGACCAAAGGGGCTTTCTGGCTCGATCGGCGCTATCCAATCGTCAACCGCTGGCGCGACCCTTCTTGAGCGCGAACCCCGACGGCAGTATCGCAGCAGGACGTACATCCATATCCGACGGGCAGGAACATTCGCGAATTGCATCGCTCCGTTGGCTGGGGCAACGTCGCGCCATGCGCAGCTTCATATTTCTTCTGGCCCTGATCGCCACGCCGGCCCTGGCGTGCGGCCCTGACACCGATTGCAAGATCGGTGACCGCAGCTACCGCATTTCCCTGCCTGACGGGTATGACGGCAAATCCCCAATCGGGGCAGTGGTCTGGGCGCATGGGTATCGCGGATCGGCGTCAGGGGTGATGCGCAACAGCGCAATGCGCAATGCCCTGTCACGGATGAAACTTGCCCTGATTGCCGCCGAGGGCAGGAATGGATCCTGGAACCTGCCCAACGGGCCGCGCACGATGGACAGCACGGGCAGCGAGGAGTTTGCCTATTTTGCAGATGTTATCGAGGATGCGACCACGCATTTCCCCATCGACCAAGAACGCATTTATGCGTCGGGTTTCAGCGCCGGTGGCATGATGGTCTGGAACCTTGCGTGTGGACGGCCGGACCTTTTTGCAGGCTTCGCGCCGTTCTCCGGCACGTTCTGGCAACACCCGCCTGAAAATTGCAATGACCCGGTGCGCAGCCTTGTCCACGTCCACGGCACGACGGACAAAACCGTTCCGCTAACGGGCAGAGCCATTGGCGAGACGAAGCAGGGCGAGGTCAGCGAATCTTTCGAATTTTATACTTTGCACGGCGGTTTCGGCACGCCTCGGCAGGCCGTGATCGACGACCTTTCATGTGAAACGCGGGGCGATGATGCAGGCCGCATTCTGTCGCTGTGCCTTTTCGACGGGGGGCATTCGTTCTCTGTGGGGCACCTTGAGTATGCGATTGGACAGCTCGAACAAAACCGCTGATCAACTGGACAAACCGACGGCCCTGTGACAATCCCCTCAGCCAACAGGAGAATGTCCATGTCCGCCAAAACCGTCACCCGTTTCGCCCCGTCGCCTACCGGCTATATCCATGTCGGGAACCTGCGCACTGCGCTGATGAACTACATGATCGCGCGCAAGGCGGGCGGTGAATTCATTCTACGGATCGACGATACCGATCCTGAGCGTTCCAAGGAAGAATACGTCGACGGGATCAAGCATGACCTTGACTGGCTTGGCCTGCATTGGGACCGGGTGGAGCGCCAGTCGGAGCGGCTTGACCGGTATCACGCGGCCGCTGACACGCTGCGAGAGATGGGTCGCTTTTATGAGGCGTTCGAGACGCCGACAGAGCTGGACCTGAAGCGCAAGAAACAGCTCAACATGGGCAAGCCGCCGGTCTATGACCGTGCCGCCTTGGGTCTGAGCGAGACGGAAAAGAACAAGCTGCGCGCAGAGCGCGGCGCGGGTGTCTGGCGCTTCAAACTGGATCAGGAACGGATCGAGTGGGCAGACGGTATCCTGGGCGATATCTCCATCGATGCGGCATCCGTTTCCGATCCGGTGCTGATCCGGGGTGACGGGCAAATCCTGTACACATTGGCGAGCGTTGTGGACGACACCGATATGGGCGTGACGCATGTGGTGCGCGGTTCCGATCACGTGACCAATACCGCGACGCAGATCCAGATCATGCAGGCACTCGGCCACACGCCGCCTGCCTTTGCACATCATTCGCTGCTGACCGGCCCGCAGGGCGAGGCGTTGAGCAAACGCCTCGGTACGCTGGCGCTGCGGGATCTGCGCGAACGCGGTATCGCACCTTACGCTCTGTTGAGCCTGATGGCGCGTCTGGGATCGTCCGATCCGGTGGAGCTGCGCACGGATATGGCGGCGCTGATCGACGGGTTCGACCTGAACCATTTCGGCGCAGCCCCGACCAAATTCGATCAGGCCGACCTGCTGCCGCTGACAGCGCGTTATTTGCAGGGTCTGCCGCTGGAATCGGTGTCCGGCCAGATTGCGGCGCTTGGCGTGCCGGACGACTTGGCGGCACAGTTCTGGAACGTGACCCGCGAGAACATTACGACATTGCATGACCTTGAGGGGTGGTGGCATCTCTTTCGTGATGGTGCCGATCCGGTCATCGACGACGAAGACCGCGAATTTGTCGCGCAGGCGATGACGTTGCTGCCCGAGGGGCCCTTTGACGAGACCACCTGGGCCAGCTGGACCGCTGCAGTCAAGGATGCGACCGGACGCAAAGGCAAAGGCCTGTTCATGCCGCTACGCCATGCGTTGACCGGTCAACGGCACGGGCCGGACATGTCGTCGGTGATGCCGCTGCTGCAAGTGGTCAAGGCGCGCAAGAGTTGATGGCCCTCTGAGCGCGATGCCCTCAGGAGCGCGTCTGTTTCAGGTGACGATGCGCGCGCCGACCCTCTCAAGATGCAAATCGACCACTGCCAATTCTTCAGGCTTCAACTGTTGGTGGCGTGGGTAGACGGGGGCCAGGCGATCATCGCGCACGGCTGTGTCCCAGCCAAGCGTCGTATCGAAGAAACGTCTGACCCCTTCAGGGCCAAACCGGTGCAGAAAGCCTTGGACGACGACGTCGAGATAGCTCAGCAGGATCACATGTTCGCCGCTGCGTTGCTGGAGGGTGGGCGGTATCGCGTAATGTGCGATTTCTGTCGCCGGGTCGAGATCATGAATCGCCGATGCACCCGACAGATGCCGCGCATAGCCTGCCTCGCGCCGGTCCAGCGCGGTCCAGTCCGCGTCGGGAACGGCGGCGACAAGACCGTCGATGGTGACCGATTTGTCCTGCACCACCGTCAGGAAAACCACATCGCGCGATGCCGTGCGCACCCATGCGCGGCGCCAGCCGGCAAGACGGGCGGGGCGGGTATCAGGATAGGTGTGCGTGGCGCTGTTGACGAGGCTGCCGTAGCCGAAGAAATAAGGTGTCATGGCAAGCGCTCCATACTGATGACCCGCAGGAGATAAGCACCCTCCTGTCATCTGCGCAAGGCAGCTTGACGGCGCGCTATCCTTGCGCATATCCATGATAAGACCGTTACGGGAGAACTGGCCTCGCGCCGGTGCCGAAGGAGCAACCGCCCCGGAAACTCTCAGGCCGATGGACCGTGACGGGCGGACGAAAACTCTGGAGAGTGGTGTGGATGCACCCGCCGAAGGGATAACGATCTCAGGCGAAAG
>JAGXFI010000106.1 GCA_024637305.1 Sulfitobacter sp. | reverse complement strand
GCCGGTCGACTGCACCCGGTGCCACAGATTGAAGTTATCCCTGGCATCACCTCTCTTCAGGGCCTGACTGCGGCGCATGCGACTGTGCTGAACGAGATCGGCGCGCCCTTTATCGTCACCACTGGCAGACGCTTGCGCGACGAAGGATGGCCGGCTGGCGTTGATACGATTGCCGTGATGCTGGACGGAACTTGCGCGTTCGAGACTTTGGACCCGGCCAATATCCACATCTGGTGGGGTGCCTATGTGGGCATGAAGGAACAGGTGATCGATCAAGGGCCGCTGGCCGAAGCGGGGCCGCGCATTGTCAAACGTCGCGCTGCCGCCCGGGAGGCACATGGTTGGATCATGGACATTTATCTGCTGCGACGCGGCTAGTCAGGATCCACCGGCCCGCGCAGCGCCTTGACCTCTCCGCGCACCTTCTTTGCCTTCAACCGACGTTTTTTGGAGCCTAATGTGGGTCTTGTCGCAATCCTTCGCTTGGGCGGGGTAAGCGCGGATGTAATCAGTTCAGCCAGACGATCCCGCGCGATGTCTCTGTTTCGTGCCTGACTGCGTGTTTCGTCGCATTGGATCACCAACGCGCCGTCCTTTGTCCATCGCCGCCCGGCCAATCGCTTCAACCGCGTTTTGACCGGAGCGGCAAGAGAAGGCGACGTTGCGGCCTCGAAGCGAAGCTCCACCGCGGAAGACACCTTGTTCACGTTCTGCCCGCCGGGGCCAGACGAGCGCACGAATTGCTCTGTCAGCTCCCAGTCCTGAATCGCGATAGTATCGGTGATGCGCAACATTTTCGCAGGATGCCACCAAGCCGCGCCAAGGTGAAGGACCGAAAAGGGCCGCCCCGTTCCCGGAGCGGCCCAATCGAATGGCTTTCAGGAGGTGACGCCGGTTAGACCGATGTCCACTCGGGAATATTGCTCGCTAAGGGCTGCCCTAGCAGGCGACCTCCCAAGCTGTTCCGACACCTCGCTCCAGTACCGTTCTTGACACTAGATCACCTCCTTTGCAGTTGTTGATTTCACCCGAATCGTCGCACAGGTTTCGCGAAACGCAAAGAGTTTTTTTGTTAATAATTTGTTGCCAGCCGCGCGGTGATTATCCTGAACGGAATTAGCGCAAGAAGCGCGAGCGAAAGTTTCACCGCCCAGTCGGCAACCGCAAGCGATACCCACAGAGGGGCAACCGGACCGAGACCAAGAAGCGGCACAGCTTCTGCCGCCCAACTAATATCTGTTGCGGGATGCACGAACGACAGCGCTTCCGAGAAGGCGATGGAGAAAAACAACGCAGTATCCAGGGTGCTGCCGATCAGGGTAGAGGCAAGCGGTGCGCGCCACCACACGCCCCCGCGCAGGGCGGAAAACACACCGACGTCGATCAGCTGCGCAACAAGAAACGCCACGCCCGACCCGATCGCAATCCGCAGGGTGACCAGAGGACCGAACTCGCCCATTATCTGCGTGCCAATCAACGAACAGATCAACCCGACCACGAAGCCTGCAAGCACTACGCGCCGCGCAGCAGAAGCCCCGTAAACGCGATTCATCACGTCGGTGACCAGAAAGGCGAAAGGATAGGTAAAGGCACCCCAAGTCAGCCAATCGCCATAGAGGAACTGGACGAGAATATTGGAGGCCACGACGATGATGGCCATGGCAATTATGCCGGGAAGATATGTGCGTGTCATATTGTGAACCGTTTTTTGCAAGGGTGCGGCGACTTGGCCTGCGGGAATCGCAGACGATGCCGCATTAGGCCCAAAGCGCTAACGGTGCAAGGGATTGTTCCAAGCTGGACAGGCAGGCTCAGTTCGCGTCAAGCACGGCTTTGCATTGTGCGGGCAGATCGGCCAGCACCAGTTCGCGCTGCGGTTTGCGCTTGGGCGCGGTCGGGTCCGGCGGCGGCGGGTTGAGGATGTTCTGCTGCCATTGACGGGCATCGGCACATCCATCACCGGCAGGCGGTGGCGACTGATCGGTGCAACCGCGCGCGCCTGCAGGGCAGTTGAGGCGGACGTGGAAATGGTAGTGGTGGCCGTACCACGGCCTGATCTTGCTCAGATATCTGCGGTCGCCTTTTTCGTCTTCACACATCTGCACCTTCGCTCCGGGAAAGATGAAGATGCGCGCGGTGCGTGGGTCTTTGGCGGCGGCTTTGACGATTTCGTGGTGTGCGCGGGTCCAGCTGTTATTGACGTATGCCCCGTTGGCACGGCGCATGGAAATGGATGAGATATTCTCTCGCTCCGTCGCTGACAGGTTCAGCCTTGAAGGCGGAAGCATCCAGATATCCGCATCCAGACCGATCTGGTGGCTGCGGTGCCCGGTCAGCATCGGACCGCCACGCGGCTGGCTCATGTCCCCGACATAAAGCCCCGCCCAACCCGGCTGGCGTGCGGCGACGACACTGAGTTTCTTGACCATGTCGATGGTTTCGGGATGCGCCCAATTGCGGTTCCGCGACAGCCGCATCGCTTGCCATGTGGGGCCGGTTTCCGGCAACTGCTGCGCGCCTGCAAGGCACCCCTTGGCGTAGCCGCCGAACGCGGCGGATGACTGCCCGGCTGGTCCTGAAAGGACCCCGAACAACCGCTTGGCCTCGACGTTGCTGAGTGCGCCGCCGGACGTTCCTATCGTCGGCAAAATCGCTGAGGCGGAGCGGCTGCCGTCCATGTCTCGCGATCCTCCGCAACTTCCCAGAAGTAAGCCAAGGGCAGCGACGGGCACTATCTTCCTCAGAATCATCTTGCGAAATCTCCCTGCGGTTTGACCCACAGTAAAAGGAAAATGCCGATGATGAACAGCCCTACTACCGGCGTAATTCCCAGCCTTTGACTGCCAGTGACCTCGGACGCGAAAGCGATGGAGGCAGGTGCGAGGAACGAGGTCGCCTTGCCGGACAGGGCATAGAGACCGAAAGCTTCGGTCATGCGTTCCGGATTGCCCTGCCGCGTCAGCATGTTGCGCGAGGATGCCTGCAACGCACCGCCTGCCGCCCCGATAAGTGCACCTGCGATGTAAAAGGCGATGTCAGGCGCGGGGGAGCCATCGGGCAACGTCACCCCCATGATGGAGGTCGGAGTGAGTGAAATAATCAGGATCGCCGTTGCGATCAGGATCAGACAACAGGCGACAATGACTGGCATCGGCCCGATGGCCCTGTCGACGCGACCCCCGATCCAGCAAAATACAGCACCGGAAATCGCAGCAAGGATGCCGAAAATGCCGATGTCGATCAGCGACCAGTTCAAAACGCCGACCGCATAGATGCCGCCGAAAGTATACATGCCGTTCAGCGCGTCGCGATAGAACATCGACGATCCGAGATAGGCCATCAGCGACGGGTGCTGCGGCAAATTCCGCAAGGTGGTGGCCAGATCGCGCAATCCGCGCCCGAGCCGGTAGCGCAAGGCGTTCGGGTTGGGCGTGTCTCGGGTATAGAGGAAAAACGGTACCATAAAGACCACAAACCAAACCGCCGTCAGCGGGCCAACGATACGCGTATCCGCGCTTGTCGCCGGGTCGAGTCCGAACAGCGGGGAAATTCCCAACATCGTCTTGCCTGAAGGCGTGGCCTGAAACAGCGCGATCATCATGACCAGCGCCAGAACACCCCCGACATAACCGAACGCCCAGCCTGAACCGGAAAGGCGGCCACGTTCGGCAGGATCATCGTCAAGCTCTGGCAGGTAGGAATTGGTGAAGATCGTCGCAAACTCCATACCGATCAGGCCGATACCAAAGAAGAATAGCGCCCAGTAGATCGAAAATTCGCTTGGTGCCGTCCACCACAGCCCCGCGGAACCGATCACATAGAGGGCGGAAAACAGCCAGATCCAAGGCATTTTGCGCCCCGAACTGTCGGCAATGGCACCGAGGACCGGCGCAAGGATGGCAATCGCAATGCCGGTCGCCGTCAGTCCCCATCCCCAATAGGCCTGCGCCTGCGCCTTGGCCGCACCCTCAGCCATACCACCCGCAATCAGATGGGCAGTCGCGACCTGAGCGAAATAGGGACCGAAAATAAATGTCAGCAGCAGCGTATTGTAGGGCTGGCTGGCCCAGTCAAAGAAATACCACCCCCAGATGCGCTTGCGCTGCGTGATCTTTGACATACTCGCTCCCTGCCGGTTTCGATAAGATAGAGCAGGGCGGTAGCACCGGCGCAAGCCTCATGACTTGCAGACCGTCCGCCGCGGCAGCGCATGCCGAATGGTTCCAATATGGCACCCCGATCTGGCGTCAACCTTCATGCTCGCGGCACCCTTGCTCTTTGATCCTTCCGCGCTTAACTGAGGGCGACGCTGAAAAGAGGTCCGCCCATGGCATCCCTATACGAAATATTGCAACTGCTGCTGAGCATTGTGTGGTTCTTCATCATCGCGCATGTGGTGATGTCCTGGCTGATAAACTTTCAGGTGCTCAACTTGCACCAACCGATCGTGTCGCAAATCTGGTACGGGCTGAACCGTATTCTGGAGCCGATTTACAGCCCGATCCGTCGCATGTTGCCGCAGATGGGCGGGATTGACCTGGCACCATTGGTCGTGCTGATCGGGGTCGCAATTTTGCGGATCGTGCTGCAGAACAATGCCGCTGCGTTCTACTGAGAGGTCTCGCAGTTCGGATATTTGCAGAACAATGAAAGGGCAGGGCTTGTTCACGGAATCTTAGTGTGGGAGTCTGCTTTCAAAGAGCAGATACAAACACAAGGCTTCCCATGACAGGCGCTGCCACGCTTCTTCGTGATGTATTCGGATTCGACGCCTTTCGCCCAGGTCAGGGCGAGATTGTCGAGGCTGTGACCGCAGGCGAAAACGTGCTTGCAATCATGCCGACAGGCGGCGGTAAATCCCTTTGTTTTCAGCTTCCTGCGCTGATGCGCGAAGGGGTGACGGTTGTGATCTCTCCCCTCATTGCGCTGATGCGCGACCAGGTGCGTGCCTTGCAGGAAGCGGGCGTTTGCGCTGGTGCGCTGACTTCGGGCAATACCGAGGAAGAAACCGACGATGTATGGAATGCGCTGGAAGCGGGCAAGCTCAAGCTATTGTACATGGCCCCCGAAAGATTGGCGGCCGGGTCGGCCATGGGTATGCTGCGCCGCGTAGGTGTGACCATGATAGCCGTGGACGAGGCGCATTGCGTCAGCCAGTGGGGCCATGATTTCCGCCCCGATTACCTGCGGATCGGGGAACTGCGACGCGCGTTGGATGTTCCGCTTGCGGCGTTCACAGCTACGGCTGACGCGGATACGCAGGCAGAGATTATTCAGAAACTGTTCGACGGGACCCCTCCGCGTGCCTTTTTGCGCGGGTTCGACCGGCCCAACATCCACTTGGCATTTGCGGCGAAGGACAGCCCGCGCAAGCAGATTCTAGCTTTTGCCGATGCGCGCAGGGGGCAGTCCGGCATCGTCTACTGCGGCACCCGTGCCAAGACCGAAGGCATCGCACGCGCGCTCCGCGAGGCGGGTCACGGCGCGATCCACTATCACGGCGGGATGGAGGCGGAGGACCGCCGCATCGCGGAGCGGCGTTTTCAGCAGGAGGACGGTTTGATCGTCGTCGCCACGGTCGCCTTTGGCATGGGGATCGACAAGCCTGATATCCGCTGGGTCGCGCATGCAGACTTGCCCAAGAGCATTGAATCCTACTATCAGGAAATTGGCCGTGCGGGCCGTGATGGTGCCCCCGCAGAGACCCTGACGCTTTTTGGTCCCGAGGACATTCGTCTGCGCCGGAGCCAGATTGACGAAGGACTTGCGCCGCCGGAGCGTCGGATGGCAGACCACGCGCGGCTGAATGCGTTGCTGGGATTGGCCGAGGCGCTCGAATGTCGGCGCAAGGCTTTGCTGGGCTATTTCGACGAGACCGAGGTAACCTGCGGGCGTTGCGACCTGTGTGATAGCCCTGCGGATGTGTTCGACGGCACGACAGCCGTGCGCAAGGCACTGTCAGCGATGCTGCGTACCGACGAATGGTTCGGCGCGGGGCATCTCATTGACATTCTGTTGGGCAATGAGACGGATAAGGTAAAGCAACGCGGACACCAGTCGCTGCCAACCTATGGTGTTGGCGGCGAGTATAACCGCAATGAATGGCAGGCGATATTCCGGCAGATGATGGGGCGCGACCTGATACGCCCGGACGCCGAACGGCACGGTGCCTTGCGGATGACGGATGCGGCCTTGCCCCTGCTGCGTGGCGAGACCAGCATCAATCTGCGCCGCGACACGATCAAGGCTGCTGGCGTGGCGCGGCGTCCGGCGGCCAAGGCGATGGTCAGCGACGAGGACGCGCCGCTTCTCAGTGCGCTGAAGGCCAAACGTCGCGGGCTGGCGGAGGCGGCCAAGGTGCCAGCCTACATCATCTTTACCGACCGAACCCTGATAGAAATGGCCGAACAACGACCCGCCAACATGGATGCGATGGCACGGATCGGCGGTGTTGGCGCGAAAAAGCTGGAAAGTTATGGCGCGGCATTCCTGCAAGTCATCAATGGCGAGGCAGAGGTGATGCACCCGACGCGCCGCAAGCTGGCGGGGCGCAATGCCGGATCGGTTTATGACAGGCTGCTGGAAGTTCAGGCGACCCTCGCACGCGGAGAGATGGGGACGGACAGACCGCTGAGCTGTTCGGCGTCGCAGTTGGCCAAGGTCGCACAGTTGCATACGGCGGACGATAGCGCATTGCTGCGCCTGCTGGGTGATCGCCGGGCCGAACGTTTTGGCGCGGCATTTCTGGACGTGTTGCGCGAGGCGGGCTAGATGCCATTTCAAACAGGGGAGGCATAATATGCTCGTGGTGATTTCACCAGCGAAACGGCTGGATTGGGCGGAACGAAATGTGACCGTCACACAGCCGGATTTTCAAGACGACGCTATGCGGTTGGCCAAAACGGCACGTAACCTTTCGCTGGCCGACCTGAAGGGGCTGATGAGCCTGAGCGACGATCTGGCGCGGCTCAACCGTGATCGGTTCCGCGCGTTTGCTCAAGATCCTGAGGCCGGGGAAACACGCCCCGCCGCGCTGGCCTTCGCCGGTGATACCTATCAGGGACTGGAAGCGGCGAGCCTTGGCGAAGATGAATTGGCCTTTGCCCAGGGTCACCTGCGAATCTTGTCCGGTCTGTACGGTTTGTTGCGGCCTCTGGACGCGATCCAGCCCTATCGCCTTGAGATGGGCAGCCGTCTGAAAACGCGGCGCGGCGGCAATCTCTATGACTATTGGGGCGATACGATCGCCAAGGCGCTGAACGGTGCGGCCGAAGATACTGGAAGCGAGGTTTTGATCAACTGTGCCAGTCAGGAATACTTTGGCGCGGTGAATCCAAAGGCTCTCAAACTACGCGTGATTACGCCGCAGTTCATGGAAGACAAGGCCGATGGCAAAGGTCCGAAGATTGTAAGCTTCTTCGCCAAGAAGGCGCGCGGTGCTATGGCGCGGTTCATTGTGCAGCACCGGATCAGTGACCCCGAAGGAATTACTGATTTCGACACCGGAGGATATGTGTATCAGCCCGACATTTCGATGCCGGACAAACCTGTTTTTCTCCGGCCCTACCCTTCTTCCTGAATCTCGATCGGTAAGGTCCCTTGGGGCCGCGCCGCATTGATTTGTTCAAGTATCGCGGACTTGCGTAGTGGCTTGGTAAGGTAATGATCCAGCCCCGCCGCCAGAATTCCTTGATCGTCGCCGTTCATCGCATGCGCAGTCAAGGCGACTATGGGAAGCCGTCTGCCGCTGCCTTTTTCCAGCGCGCGGATGGCCTGAGTGGCTTGCTTGCCGTCCATCTTCGGCATGGAGATGTCCATGAAGATGAGATCGGGTTTATAACTTTGGAATAACGCTACAGCCTCTTGGCCGTTGTTGGCGAATTCCAGATCGATGTCGAGCGCCTTGATCATCTTGCGAAACACCAATTGGTTCGTCTTGTTGTCTTCCGCAGCAAGGATGCGCATCCGGCGCGGCTCCGCCGGCGGGTGCGCAGTCTGGGCGGGATCGAACCGCTGGAGACAGGCAATCAGGTCATGGCGCGAATAAGGTTTTTTCAGCACTGCCGCGACTTGCGGGCGGGCCGGATCAAGATCTACCTGCGTGGGATTGCCGCTTTGCACAATTACGGGCACCATTTGTCCGGCAGCATGCAACGCATGGGCCAGTTCGAACCCGTCCATCTTCTGCATCGTATGATCCGTCAGGACCAGATCAACGTCCGGCGTCAGGACCGTCAATGCCTCCGCGCCCGTATCGCAGGACGTGACTTTCAGGCGCAGCTGCTCAAGCTGGCGTTGCAGAATACTGCGATTTACGCTCATGTCGCCGACGATCATCACGTGATGTAGATCTGTGGGCAGCGCAGGCTGTTCCGGCATGCCTGCTTCGCCCAGCCCCATCGGAACCTTGACGCCAAAGCAAGATCCGACGCCTTCTTCTGAGTTGACCCAGATGTCGCCCTCCATCAACCCGATCAACCGTTTCGAGATCGACAGCCCCAGACCGGTCCCGTCAAAATTGCGGTTCCGTTCGTTTTCAACCTGGTTGAACTCTCCGAAGATGTGACCAATCATATTGTCGGGGATGCCAATGCCGGTATCCTCGATGGCGATGTGAACCTTCACCGCCTGTCCTTCGCAGGTGCCTGTGACCCGCACCAGCACATGCCCTTTGGAGGTGAATTTCACCGCATTGCCCATCAGATTGGTCAACACCTGACGGATGCGCCCCGGGTCGCCGACAAGCTGCGTCGGCATGAACAAGTCGTAGTCCAGCAGCAAAGCAAGCCCCTTGTCACGTGCCAGCGGCTGCAGCAGCATGATGACTTCCTGAATGGTTCGTTCGAGATCGAAAGGTTCGGGGTGCAGTTCAAGCTTTTGTGCCTCGATCTTTGAATAGTCGAGCACGTCGTTGATGATGACCAGCAACGCTTCGCCGGAATTCTTGATCGTTTCGACATAAAGCCGCTGTTCGTCGGTCAGGTCGGTATCTGCCAGCACATCCGCCATCCCGACAACGCCGTTCATTGGCGTGCGAATCTCGTGGCTCATGTTGGCGAGGAACGCCGATTTCGCGCGATTGGCACTTTCCGCGATTTCGCGGGCCTCCTGCAGCTGCCTTTCATATCGCACAGTGGCGGTGATATCGAGGCCAAGCGAAACCAGGTCACCGCCCGGTCCGCGCTGATCTATCATCTTGATCGAGACGCCGTTCCAAAGCTTGAGGATCACCGGCTCGGGTTCTGGCAGCGCCAATCGGTCCGACATCATCTGACGCCACGCGTCGGGGGCAAGACCGCCGAGGTTCACGATACCTTCATCCGTCATCGCCTGCAGGATCGTGACGTAATTTACGCCCGGCTGAATGATCTCCAGCCCGTCAAACACAGCCATGTATGCTTCGTTCGCCATGATCATCTCGTTGTCAGCGTTGAAAAAGGCGAAACCGTCGTTGATTGTCTGGATCGAATGCCACAGCCGTCGTTCGACAAGCGCGATTTTTTGGTTTGCGGCGCTGAGGTCCGATTTTACGCGCTGATTCTCGCCACGGATCGTTTCGACCTGCGCACGCGTCTCGACGATTTCGTTGGTCAGCTTTTGTGCGTGCAGGCCCAGTTTGCGATTGGCAGCAAACAGTTCCGCCTGTTTGAGTTCCAACAGCCTTTCCGCCGCGAGCCGGCTACGCCGCTCTTCGGTCAGTTTATTGGCCAGACTCATGTCACCCTCATCGCAACGTGCATCAACCGGATAATGGCGCGCCAAGATGAATTTAGCCTTAAAGCGCGCGCTTGCCCTGTGCTGTCAGGCCATGTCACCATCCGGCCAACACACTGTCAGGAGTAGCCCGATGTCGATTGTCCGTTTCTTTTGCGCCGTACTGATCCTGCTCTCCGTTTTGTCGACGCGTGCCCCAGCCCAGCAAGCGGTGCCTGAATTCCGTTTTGTTTATGCAACCGACATGGATTTCTCGGGCACTGATCTGGGTAAATTGTTCGACACCAACGAACAGTCCTGCATGCGAGCCTGTCTGGCGCAGACTTCGTGCGTGGCCTTCACCTATAACGCGCGCTCCAAGGCCTGTTTTCCAAAATCGGCGGTAACAGGTCAGTCTGCTTATGCAGGGGCGAGGTCCGCGTTGAAGATAATGAGCCCGCAAGACCTGCTTGACCGTGCGAAACAGCGACAGTCGGCTGTTGGTTTCATGTCACCGTCCGATGCCGCTGCCGCCGCTGATCTTGCCCGCAACGTCTCGGCGGCTACGGTAGTTTCGGGTGAACAGCTGACCGGGCTGATTGCTGTGCTGCAAGACGGCGTGCTGACCTCGCAGCCCGAGGCCAGCGCGCTTGGCCTGTCGGATCGCGGCGACATGTGGGCGGCAGAGGCGGAGCGGCTTTTGCAGAGCGCCGGATCTTCCAACAGTCAACAGGCCCTCAAGGCACGCGAAACTGCGCTTTCCGCGGCCTTCAACGCCTATTTGCGCGCGCCGGATGTCTCCCGGCAGGTCACGGAACTTGCCATTCTCGCGACTGCGCTGGAACAGAATAGGCGCGGCCGCGACATGGTGAGTGCCTTGCGTCTGGCAACGGATCTGCATCCGCGTGAAGATCTGCTGGCCGCGCTTGATGTGGCTATCGCGAAATACGGTTTTCGCATCATCGAGCACCGCGTCGACAGCAACGCCGTCGCGCCGCGTATCTGTACGGAGTTTTCCGAAGATCTGGTTCAGGCCGGTCTGGACTACGAACCCTTCGTCCAGCTGCCGGATGACAGATTGACGGTCCAGGCGGATGGGCGCCAGATTTGTATCGACGGTGTGGATCATGGTGCGCGTTACGATGTCGCTTTTCGCGAAGGGCTTCCTGCTGCCAATGGCGAAGTGCTGCACAAGGATGTCCGTCTGACGCTTTATGTCCGGGACCGCGCGCCTGCGGTCCGTTTTGCGAGCCGTGCCTTTGTCTTGCCGAACAGCGTCGATGCGGCGCTTCCGGTGGAGACGGTGAACACCGACACGCTCGACCTGCGATTGCGCCGCGTCAGTGATCGCAATTTGCTGCGCGCCATTCAGGAAAGCTATTTCGGCGTCCCGCTCAGCAAGTATCAGGACGACCAGTTCGCCAGCACGCTGGCGCAAGAAATCTGGATCGGCAAGGCCACGGTCCAAAACAGCCTTAATGCGGATATGACGACGCGGTTGCCACTTGGCGAGGCGCTGTCAGGCCAGCCGTCCGGCATCTATGCGCTCAGCGCGGCGGTGCCGGGTCAAGACCCCTATGACAAGCCCGCCGCGACACAATGGTTCGTGCTGACCGACCTTGGATTGACGACGTTGGCCGGGGTGGACGGAATGCACGCGACAGTGCGCGGGCTGGGTGATGGCTCTGCTCGTGAGGGCGCTACCCTGACCCTGATCTCGCGGGCCAACGCTGTGCTGGCGGAGATCATGACAGATGCCGATGGAAACGCGACGTTTCCCGCCGGGACCACCCGTGGATCCGGCGCTGCTGCACCCGCGCTGCTGGTCGCACGCCAAGGCGACGCCGATATCGCCTTTCTGCCGTTGACGGACCCGGCCTTCGATCTGTCCGATCGCGGCGTAGAAGGTCGCCCCCCGAGTCCCCCGATCGACACGTTCATGACCACGGATCGCGGAGCTTACCGTGTCGGCGAAACGGTCTATGTGACGGTCCTGACCCGTAATGGCGAGGGAACGGCAATCAATGACCTTCCCCTGACTGCTGTGCTGACCCGCCCTGACGGTGTCGAATACAGCCGTACCATCAGCCCGAACAGCAATGCGGGCGGACATGTCTTTGCTTTGCCTCTGGGGCAAGACGTGCCGCGCGGGGCATGGCGGCTTGATATGATCGCCGACCCGACCGCAGAGCCGCTCTCGAGCCGGACCGTATTGGTCGAGGATTTTCTGCCTGAACGTATCGACTTTGAGCTCAGTCTGCCTGATGGCGCGCTTGCCCTTGGCGATACGCCGTCGCTGCGGATCGCTGCGCGCTATCTCTTTGGCGCTCCAGGTACCGATTTGCAGGCGGAGGGAGAAGTCCATCTGAGGGCCAGTCGCAGGCTTGACAGTTATCCCGGCTACGTCTTTGGCCGCCATGATGACCGCTTTGGCCGTCTGACCCGTTACATCGAACCCGTGCGAACAGATGCTGGCGGTCTCGCGACGATCCGCCTGAGTTTGCCAGAGGTGACCGAGCGCCCGACCAGCCCCCTGGAGGCAACCATGACCCTGCGCATCGCCGAAGGGTCGGGAAGACCAATTGAGCGCAGTATGACAAGACCTGTCCTGCCCCAAAGCGCGATGATCGGAATCAAACCGGGATTTGACGATGTCCTGCCTGAAGGCGGCGAGGCGACGTTTGACCTGATCGCGACCGAAAAGCTTTCGGCCCGTTGGACCCTCAACCGCGTACAGACCCGCTATCAGTGGTATCAAATGTACGGCAACTGGGAATGGGAACCAACGACCCGCCGCGTTCGCGTCGCAAGTGGCGACCTGACGCTTGACCAGGAACCGACTCCAATCACCGTTCCGGCGGAGTGGGGCGAATATGAACTGGTCGTTGAACATGTCGGTGCATCCTACGCGGCGTCATCTGTCGGTTTCGCTGCTGGCTGGTACGGTGCCGGTGATGACGGAACCGCCACGCCGGACCGTCTGGAGGTTTCACTGGACCGCCCCGCTTATGATCCCGGTGATACCGCCCGGCTCCGTATTGTCGCCGGGTCAGACGGCTTTGCGCTGATTTCCGTGCTGTCAAATCGGGTGATCGAACGACGAACCGTGGCCGTGCAGGAAGGCGAGAATACGGTCGCGCTGGATGTGAGCGATGCATGGGGGGCCGGGGCGTATGTTGCCGCGTCGGTTATTCGGCCAATGGATGTGGCCGAAGGTGTAAATCCGGCGCGCAGCCTCGGGATTGCTCATGCGACGGTACGCCCCGGAGCCAAGCAGCTTGACGTGCATATCAAGGCCCCCACAGAGATTGACGGACAGCCGGGCAGTTTTACCGCGACGGTCGAGATCGGTGGCGTAAAGAAAGGCGATACTGCCTATGTGACCCTCGCGGCGGTCGATGTCGGCATTCTCAATCTCACCCAATTCGAAACGCCGGATGTTACCGGTCACTATTTTGGCCAACGGCGGCTCGGGGTAGAGATCCGCGATGTTTATGGCCGGCTGATTGACGGTTTGAACGGGGCGCGGGGCAGCGTGCGTTCGGGTGGTGATGCAGGTGCTGCCGCGCAGTTGCAGTCGCCGCCACCGACCGAAGCGCTGATGGCGTTCTTTTCCGGTCCGATCGTTGTCGGAGCCGACGGCCGCGCGGAAATCGAGATCACGCGCCCTGCGTTCAACGGCGCGATCCGCCTGATGGCGGTGGCGTGGTCCCAAAGCGCCGTAGGGGATGCAAGCATCGACGTGACGGCGCGCGATCCTGTCGTGATAACGGCATCCTTGCCCCGCCAGCTTGCCCCCGGCGATCAAAGCCGGTTGTTGTTGGAGTTCGTACATGCTGCCGGCCCTGCGGGTGAAATGACGTTGGAAGTGCAGTCCACCGGCGTTCAGGTTGCCGAGGCCGGATCAGGGGTCATGCTGGCCCGGAACGGCACCGCGCGGCTTGATCTGGGGCTGAACGCAGACGCTGTCGGCGATCACGAGATCGCAATTACCCTGATCACCCCGGATGGAAACCGTCTGACCAAGACGTTGGCGATGCCGGTGCGCGACAACGATCCTGAAATATCTGTCAGCCGCCAATTTGCCTTGTCCGCCGGTGAGACGTTTACCTTCGACAGCAGCGTTTTCGCAGGCTTGCGGGCAGGCACCGCGTCGGCCACGCTGACGGCCGGACCTCTGGCGCGGTTCGATGTTCCGGGATTGCTGAGGCAGTTGGACCTTTACCCCTATGGCTGTACCGAACAGGTGACGTCTGCCGCGATGCCGCTGTTGTATCTTGGCGGATTGGCCGAAAAGGCGGGGATCGGTGCGCCCGCTGCGCTGGACGACAAGATCGACGAGGCGATCAACCGCATGCTGGCGCGGCAGACCACGAACGGGGCCTTCGGGCTTTGGAGGGCAGATTCCGGTAACTTCTGGCTCGATGCCTATGTCACGGATTTTCTTGGCCGTGCCGTGCAGGAAGGGCACTTTGTCCCGCCGCGCGCGCTGGGTCAGGCGATGGACAATCTGCGCAACCGGATCAGCTATGCGCCGGACTTCGACAGGGGCGGCGAAGATATCGCCTACGCGCTGCTGGTTCTCGCCCGTGCCGGATCCGCAAGCATGGCTGATCTGCGTTATTACGCAGACACCAAGGCGGATGACTTCGCAACGCCGATGGCGGCGGCACAATTGGGTGCGGCGCTGGCAGCCTACGGCGATCCGGCGCGGGCCGAAGCCCTGTTTGCGCGCGCCTCGTTCCTGCTTGAACACAGAGCTGCGGACAAGGGATGGCGCGATGATTTCGGCAGCCACCTGCGCGACGCGGCGGCGGTGCTGACCCTGTCCGCCGAAGCCGGCAGCAACGTGGTCGATGCCGCGAGGGTTCAGACGGATCTGAACGCCGCGGGACGGACTCTTTCGACGCAAGAAGCGGCGCAAGTCGTGCTTGCCGCGCATGCGCTGGGCAGCCACAAGGCCGCGCCCGACCTGCGGGTCGACGGCGTCAGAGCTGAAGGCCCGGTTGTCCGGCGCATGACCGGTGATGCCCCCGCCGCATCACGGATCGAGAATATCGGCAGCACGCCGATCAACGTCACGTTAACCACGTTTGGAGTGCCCGAGATTGCACCGGATCAGGGAGGCTACGGGTATGCGCTGAGCCGTCGCTATTACACCATGCAAGGCGATCCGCTGTCCGGTCCCGTCGCCTCTGGCACACGGCTTGTCGCTGTATTGGAGATCACTCCTTTTGAAGACTCCGGCGCACGTCTTGTCATTGACGATCCATTGCCGGGCGGGTTCGAGATCGACAATCCCAACTTGCTGCGCGGCGGTGATATCAGGGCGCTGGACTGGCTGACTTCTGCCAACACGCAAAACGTGGAATTTCGAAGCGACCGGTTTGTCGCGGCTGTGGATCATTCAGGCGCTGACCCGTTTATGATCGCCTATGTGGTGCGCGCCGTGACGCCGGGTCGTTATCACCATCCGGCGGCGACGGTGACCGATATGTACCGACCGGAATACCGCGCCAATACGGCGACCACGGCGCTGATCGTTACGCCATGATCCGCCGCTTTGGTCTTTTTGCGTTGGTTCTGCTGCTGGGCACGGGGGCCGCGCTTCGCGACAAGCTAGACGTCTGGATTGACACCGCCGTACTGCCACCGGTGCTGGTCGAAACGTCGATCGAAATTCGCGCCCGTGACGGGTTTCTGCTGCGTAGTTTTCCGGTGGAGAATGGACGTACACGGTTGGCCGTACAGGTTGATCAGGTGGATCCTGCGTTTATCGAGATGTTGATTGCGTATGAAGACAAGCGTTTCTACCGCCACCACGGCATTGATCCGGTTGCGATGCTCCGGGCGGCGTGGCAGGCCGTCAGTCACGGCGAAATCGTCTCCGGCGGCTCTACCCTGACGATGCAGGTCGCGCGGTTGCTGGAAAACTCCGGTACGGGCCAGTGGCAGGGCAAGCTGCGCCAGATCAGGCTGGCTTTGGCGCTTGAGCGGCGGCTGAGCAAGGATGATATTCTAGCGCTTTACCTCCACCACGCGCCCTACGGTGGGCCCGTCGAAGGGGTGCGCGCGGCGTCGCTGGCGTGGTTCGGAAAAGAACCGCGCAGATTGTCGCAAGCCGAAGCGGCCATGCTGGTCGCCTTGCCGCAATCGCCTGAATCGCGCAGACCTGACAGGCACCCCGAGGCCGCGTCTGATGCGCGCGCGCGGGTTCTGAGGCGCGTCGGAGCGTCACAGGAGCCGCATACGGATAACGTACCCCGGACCTTGCAAAGCTTCCCTCGTCTCGCGCCGCATCTGGGCGACAGGCTGCGTCAGGAAATCCCAGAGCGGCAACGCCATGACGTGACACTCGACGCGACTTTGCAACGCAAGATGGAGACGCTGGCCCGCCGTGCCGTGAGAGGCCAGCCGCAGGGCGTCTCGGTCGCAATCATGGTGGCTGATCACCGCACGGGCGAGGTAATGGCAGCAGTCGGATCGCCAGCATATTCCGGTGCCAGCGGCACGCCCGGATTTGTCGATATGACCAACGCACTGCGGTCTCCCGGCTCTACGGTGAAGCCGCTGATCTATGGGTTGGCGTTTGATCAGGGGTTGGTGCATCCTGAAACGCTCATCAAAGATGCACCGACGGCTTTCGGCCGATATGCGCCACAGAATTTCGACGGTCAGTACCGCGGCGAACTGACAGTGCGCGAGGCACTCACGCTGTCGCTCAATATCCCGCCGGTCATGTTGACACATGAACTGGGTGCCGCACGGCTGATGACAGGGCTGCGTCGATCAGGGGTGGAACCAGTCCTGCCGGGCGGCAAGCCGGGGCTTGCGGTGGTTCTCGGAGGCGTGGGAATGACGCTGTCGGATCTGGTGCAACTCTATGCCGGGATCGCAAATGGCGGGACGGCCCGGCCCCTTACCACGACCCCCAATGCCGAACAGGTAAGCGGACACCGCTTCATGTCCGAAGTTGCAGCCTGGCAGGTCGGTCACATCCTCGCCGGAATTGCGCCACCCCGAGGCAGCGCGGCGAGAGACGGACAGATCGCCTATAAGACCGGCACGTCCTACGGTTACCGCGATGCTTGGGCCGTGGGGTTTGATGGGCGACACGTTATCGGCGTTTGGCTGGGCCGCCCGGACGGGACACCCGTGCCGGGCGCGTTCGGTGGCGAGCTCGCGGCACCGCTGCTGTTCGAAGCGTTCGACCGCGTGGCACCTGTGCGCACCCCGCTGCCGGTTCCTCCGCCCGAAACGCTGATTGCCGCCACGGGCGCACTGCCTGCACCGCTGCGGCGGTTCCGCAGCCGCAACGCTGCATATGACCGTGCCCCCGACCGCCCCGTTGTGATCTTTCCACCTGATGGGGCCACCATGCGCGACGGCGGCGACGGTATCCCGCTAAAGCTTCGCGCCGGGGTTCTACCGCTCACCGTTCTCATCAATGGGGCACCCGTCCTGACCGGTTTGCACAGCCGCGAAGCGATACTTGATCTTTCCGATCCTGGATTTTCGCGGATATCGGTGATCGACGCCAAAGGCCACGGCGTGCAAGTCGAGATCTTGCTGGAATAGACGGTTGGCATAGCTTCCCATTATTCCCCGTCCAAGCAGCTCTGCCGGTTCAGCGCCGGCCTTCTCGCAACCAGGCGGCAGTTATCAGACCTGCGCTCAGTACCAGCACAAGCCACGGCGGCAACATCGGAATCTGGCGCACGTCGCGTGTCTCGTAGGCGTTGCGTGGCGTCAGCCCGATCCAGTTGTGACCGGCTGCAGGGCGGCCCGCGCGCACGTTCCGCACACGGGGCAATCCGTCCTCCAGTCGCAAAGCGCCACCCCGACCGGCATCCACGACGGGGGCCAGGGCTTCGTCGCTTGCAATGGTCTCGATAAACTCCCGCGGCGCGGCGGGGCCAAGGCCGATGACACTTATCTGGTCGCCATTTTCCAACCGGTACAAGCCGATTTCAGGCCCGATGAATTCCGCAGCGAAACGACCCGGTCCTGCGGGAGACATCGGGACCTCGACTACGTCGCCGTCCGGTCCTGTGATGGTAAGGGGCGGCACGGTGTCCGCCAACGTCCGACGTTCGATCCGCATGGTCTGGCCTTCGGCGCTGGCTGTAAGGGCTTCTTCCTCCAGCTCCGGTTCGCTCATCATCCAATGCGCAAGACGGCGCAGCAGCTCCAGCTGCGGTCCGCCACCCTCGTAGCCGCGATTCCAAAGCCACGCGTGGTCCGATCCCAGAAGGGATACCCGGCCTTCGCCAACGCGGTCGAGCACCAGCAAAGGCCTTCCGTCAACACCGGTCATAACGGTCTGACCCTTTGCGCCAGTGAGGTCAATCTGGCGCATCCAGCGGCCCCAGTCGCCGCCCATGGGCAGATCCGCCGTCACGGGGTGACGTTTGCCCAGATCGGAGATTTTTGGCAGGTACGGTTCTTCCAGCACACGCGCCGTCGGAGTCGCTGGCAGCACAACGCCCAGAGGTGTGCGATAGAGGCTGTCCGCGCTGGCAAAATCCGGTCCGGCAGCGACGAGAACGGCCCCCCCTTGGCGGACGTAATTCGCGACGTTCTCAAGATAGAGTGATGGCAGGATACCGCGCCGCTTGTAGCGGTCAAAGATGATCAGATCAAAATCGTCGATCTTGTCCATGAACAGCTCCCGCGTCGGGAACGCGATCAGCGACAGTTCCGAAACAGGCACGCCGTCCTGCTTTTCAGGGGGGCGCAGAATGGTAAAATGCACCAGGTCGACCGAGCTGTCCGATTTGAGGAGGTTCCGCCAGGTCCGGCCGCCGGGGTGTGGCTCCCCACTGACCAACAGCACGCGTAGACGGTCACGGACGCCGTTCATCTGGACAATTGCGGCGTTGTTGCGGTCTGTTAGTTCGCCTTCCGCTTCCGGCACGACAAAGCGGATCACGTTGCGCCCCCCGTGAGGCAAGGTCACGGGCAGTTCTATGTCTTCGCCAATGGGAACCTGAAACCGTTGGGGATCATCCGCGTCTACGGAAATGTCGAGCTCGGCAAATCCGTTTCCTTCAGGCGCTGCGCCCAGATCGTCGATGCGCAGGGTCAGGGTGATCGGTTCGCCGATGATGGCAAACGCCGGCGCATTGGAGATCGTCAGGCGTCGGTCCCAATCGGTTTCTTCGCCGGTCATCAGCAGATGCATCGGCGCGGGAAGGTCGACCGGTACATCCGCATCATGCACGCGACCGTCACTAAGCGCGATGATACCCGCAATGCGCGCGCGCGGTTCTTCGGCCAAGGCATCGCGGAGCGCCGTCATCACCTGCGTGCCGGCGTCGTCTGCGCCATCCGCCACGGTAATCCTCCGCACCTCGGTATTTGCGCGGGCGGCGATCTCAGCCTCAAGCGCTGCGGCGGCCGTTTCTACCTGCGATTCGCGATTGCCAAGCCGTTGGCTTGCGCTCGTGTCTTCCAGCAGCATCACGATATCCGTCAGCGGTGCGCGATCCTCCTGTTGCAGGGATGGACCCAGCAGCGCACCGATCACCGCGATCGCCGCCAAGGCACGCAGCCACCAGCCGTTCAGCCCGCGCAGGCCCGCCAGAAGCACCGTCAGTGCCGCGATGACGGCAACCATCACGACCAATGGCCAAGGGATCAGCGGATCAAAAACAACAGTCGACGTCATTGGCCCAACCTGTCTAACAGCGCAGGCACATGGACCTGATCGGATTTGTAGTTGCCGGTCAGCACATGCATCACCAGGTTGACGCCAAACCGATAAGCCAGTTCGCGCTGCCGCTCGCCGCTAAATCCGCGTCCGATAGGCAGCAACGGCGCGCCATTGTTCGTGACGGCCCAGGCGGAGGCCCAGTCATTGCCGCCGATGACCACCGGTGTCACCCCGTCATTCAGGTTACGAAACGGCATCCCCTCGATTTGTTCGGCATCGGGTGGCGCGGCCTCGACCCAGACATCGCGACCGATGTGGCGACCCGGGAAATCGGACAGCAGATAGAACGTGCGGGTCAGGACATGATCCGCCGGCAGTGGTTCCAGCGGCGGTATGTCCAGCGGCGCGGCGAGTTCCTGAAGCTTGCGACCGTTCGGGCTGCTCGCGCCAAAGTTGGCGATATCTGCATCACGCGTGTCGAACAGGATCAAACCGCCCGTGCGCAGATAGTCGTTGAGTTTGGCATATGCCTCATCCGACGGGCGCGGCTGATTGGGTGTGACTGGCCAGTAAAGAATTGGAAAGAAAGCTAATTCGTCGTTCTCAAGGTCAATGGACATCGGCATCGCAGGCTCGACTGACGTGCGAAAGAACAATGTATCGCTGAGCCCCTGCAAACCGGCAAAGGCAGTTTCATCCAGTTGCTGGTCGCCGGTGATGACATGCGCCAGAACGATCTCTGACGTCGCGTTGAGGGCAAATTCCTCTTCCGCGTCCTGTGCGCGGACGTCCACCGGCAGCGTGAAAGCGATCACAGCGATCACTAGGGCAGCGTTACTGCGGCTCAACAGGCGGCCCGACAGCGACAGCGATGCCACGACGTCCGCCATCAGGATCAACACCGCAAGGCTCAGCAGCCAGCCCGCGATGGGCTGTTCCGGCGCGACGGCCAGCCCACGCACCGGGACACCGGCAGGCCATGTGACCGGGGTGAGAATCGTGTCAGCGCTCACGACATTCCGAGCCAGCCGCCGCTCACCGGATCCATAGACGCCGGGCGGCATCAGCGGGCCGGTATCAGCCGTGACCAAGGCAACGCCATCAACTCCGGGCAGCGTTCCGGCGTCTTCGAGCGTGCCAAAACCGTCCAGAACCCGAAGCGGTGTCCATGTCGTGCCTTCAAGGCTCTGCGCATCGGCCGAGGCGGTGGCAGAAGACACCGCCAGCCGTTCCATCATCTCGACGAAGAGGCCGGACAGGGGCAGGGTGGACCATTCCGCCGTGGCTGTGACGTGAAACAGCACGACCTGCCCCTGACCGATGGCCTTGCGCGTGACCAGCGGGGTGCCGTCACTGAGCGAGGCGATGACGCGGGATGCCAGCGTCGGGTCCGGCTGGGCCATGACCTGTGCGCTGACCGTTACGTCATCGGGAATCGCCAGACCAAAGAACGGCGACGTATCGTTGAACGGTGCCAGCGACTTCGGCTCTCCCCAGCTCATCGCACCTCCGACGCTCCGTCCACCGGCACGCAGCCGTACCGGCATCAACGGCGCTTCGTCGATGCGGCTGATGTCGCTTGCAGCAACGCGCGGACCGGCAAAGCGGACCAACATTCCACCGTTTTCGATCCATTCTGCCAGTGGGGCGGACTCAGCTTCAGACAAGGTGGCCACATCTGCCAGAACGATCACATCGGGATTGGCCGGGATCACATCATCCAGACCGCCCTTGATGAGATCGGCGGTGGGGGCGAGGGCCTGTTCAATGTAATGCAGCGGCGACAACAGCTCCAGCCCTTCGCGGCTTTCGCGCGATGAAATCAACGCGACTTCGCGGCGTTGCAGCCCGTCATCGGTCAGCGCCGTCGCCCCGGCGGAGCGTTGCCCGGCAATGTCGAACCGGGCGATCCGTGCGCGAAGCTCGGACGGAAGCGACAGCGCCGCCTCTGCCTCTGTCGTACCGGCGTCAAATGTCGCCGGGACGCTTGCGAGAATGCGTGCATTCCCGGCAGGATCGCGGCCCTGAGCCTGAATCGTGATCTCGCGCGCCTCACCGCCCGCGACCCGCAAGGCGCGCAACTGGATCGCGCCACTGTCATATTGTGGAGGTGTCATTGCCAACACATTTGCGGCGGTCTGATACGCCTCGACGGTGCCACGCGATTGCAGGGCCGTCAAAAACGCTTCACGCCCCTCATAAGCCAGACCGTCACTGAACCAGAGCGTGTCGAAGTCACCGATCTGCCCGACCGCTTCCGCTGCGCGACCCAGCGTCGCCTCTGTCGGCTGCCAGGGCGCGGGACGGATCCCGGCCAAACGATTGCGCCAGACATCTGCGGATTGGAAAACGGGCGTTTCCGGCTTGGTGAGGACCAGAAAACCGACCGGTCTGCTCAATCTGCCCGCGCGCGTCAGCTGCGCGGAAATCGCCTCTGTCTGCTGCGGCCACCGTGTGGCACCGGCCCACGAACCATCCAGGACAAAAAGCAGAGGACCCGAACTTTCGGCCTGTTCCGCCTCGGGGTTCAGGACCGGGCCGGCCAGGCCCAGAATGATCGCCGCGACGGCCAACATGCGCAATAGCAGCAACCACCATGGTGTGCGGTCCGAAACGGTCTCGTCGTCCGTCAGGCCCAATAGCAGCGCAACGCCGGGGAAACGGCGGCGGATCGGGGCTGGCGGAACGGCCCGCAGGATCAGCCACAGGATCGGCAACGCCGCCAAGGCTGCCAGAATCCATGGCGCGGTGAAGCCGATGCCGCCAAGAACCATCATGCCGCGACCCCGCTGCGCGTATCGAGCGCGCCGTAAAGCCACAGCAGACCGGTCTGCGCGGTCGCGTCGGTGTGGTGCAGGCCATAGCGCCAACCGGTCAGTGCACACAGGTCCTGCAGCTCTGCCTTGCGCGCGGCAAGCCGTTCCAGATAGCGGCCCTTGAGGTCGTTGGCCTTCAACGTCTCATGGCTGATCGTGCCACCGACGCTCTCGAATATCGTCCGACCAGAAAATGGAAACGCCTCTTCCGAAGGGTCCAACAGGTGACACAAGACGCCGCGCACGCCGCGGTCCGCAGCCTTGGTCAATGCGGTCTGAACGCCTGACAAATCACCCATGAAATCAGAGATGAACACGGCGCGTGCGTGTGGCACCATCGCACGATGTTCGGGCGGGGCGTAATCAGCCGCGTCATCCTCGTTCAGCAGGGCCGCAAGCCGGTCTATCTGGGGTCGTCCACTGCGCGGGGGCAATGCGGTGCCGGTCAGCCCGACCCTTTCGCCACCGCGTACCAGAAGGATCGACAGCGCCAGTCCCAAAACCCGCGCGCGGTCGATTTTCTCGGGAAGGCCCTTATCTGAGGTGAACCTCATGGATGCGCCCTGATCCACCCAAAGCATCACCGATTGCGCGATCTGCCATTCGCGTTCGCGCACATACTCGTTGTCACCCATGGCAGAGCGGCGGTGGTCCACCATTCGCCGGCTGTCACCAAGCTGTGCAGGCCGGTACTGCCAGAAATCGTCGCCCATCCCTGCACGCCTGCGTCCGTGTGCGCCCAAAAGCACGGCACCGGCAAGATGTTCGGCGCGCGCAAGAAGCGCGGGCAAACGTTCGGCTTGCTCTTCCGCGCGCGCACGAAGGGTCAGGGGTTGTATCACGCGGCAGCCTTTGCCCCGGTCAGACCGGTCGCGGTACTGTCGATCAGCCCTTGCAAGCTGTCGCCGCGCGCCCGTGCGGCAAAGTTCAACGCCATGCGATGGCTCAGAACCGGCCGTGCCATGTCGATGACATCCTCCGCAGAGGGGGCCAGCCGGCCTTGCAGCAGCGCGCGCGCCCGCACCGCCAACATCAAGGCCTGCGCGGCCCTCGGGCCGGGTCCCCATGCAACGGTTTCGCGGACCTGCGCGCTGGCTCCGTCCTCGTCGGGGCGGAAGGCGCGCACCAGATCGAGGATCAATTCGACCACTGAATCGCCCACAGGCATCCGTCGCAGCAGCCGCTGCGCATCAAGCAATTCTGCAGCCGTGAAAACCGCATGCGATTGCGCGTCGGTCTCGCCGGTGGTTGCGATCAGGATGTCACGTTCGGTCGCCCGGTCGGGATAGGCCACATCGATCTGAACAAGGAAACGGTCCAACTGTGCCTCTGGCAGCGGATAGGTGCCTTCCTGCTCAATCGGGTTCTGCGTCGCCAGAACATGAAACGGCACCCCCAGCGTGCGATCCTTGCCTGCCACCGTAACGGCCTTTTCCTGCATCGCCTGCAATAGCGCCGATTGCGTGCGCGGGCTGGCGCGGTTGATTTCGTCCGCCATCAGCAACTGGCAGAAAATCGGCCCCTCGATGAAGCGAAAGCTGCGTGTGCCATCGGCGGCGGTATCCAGCACTTCGGAGCCGAGGATATCCGCCGGCATCAGGTCCGGTGTGAACTGCACCCTTTTGCCATCCAGACCCATCACGGTCGAAAGCGTCTCGACCAGTCGCGTTTTGCCCAGACCCGGCAAACCGATGAGCAACCCGTGCCCGCCGCACAAAAGCGCCGTCGACGTAAGGTCGACGACCCGTTCCTGACCGATGAAACGCGCGGTAATCGACTGCTTGGCTTGCGCCAATTTGTCGGTCAACGCCTCGATCTGCGATACCATATCGTCGGCTTGGGTCATGACTTCTCCGTTTGTCAGTCTATGTCTGGACAATGTAAATGTATCTCGCATCCTTGGAATGGCAAAAGCAATGAGCGGACAAAAAACCGTTACCCCGTCAGCACAAAGCATCGCAGAGGCGATCAAAGCGTCCAAAACGCGCGGATTACCGCCGCTGGAGAAATGGAACCCGCCGTTTTCCGGCGACATCGACATGGAGATCCGTCGCGACGGTACGTGGTTCTATGAAGGGACGCCGATCACGCGGCCCGGTTTGGTGAAACTGTTCGCATCGATTCTGTGGCGCGAGGGCGATGATTACTTTCTGGTCACGCCGGTCGAAAAAGTCGGCATCAGGGTAGAGGATGCACCCTTCGTTGCCGTCGATTTCGAAGCCGAAGGGACAGGGCTCGAGCAGGCACTGACGTTCCAGACCAATCTTGACGACATCGCCACGGCCGGGGCGGAGCATCCCATCCGCGTGATGCGCGATGAGGAAACAGGCGAGCCTTCGCCCTATGTCCTTATCCGTCGCAATCTGGAGGCGCTCATTGATCGCAAGAGTTTCTACCGTCTCGCCGAAATCGGGGCACATCACGAAGGATGGTTCGGGCTTTGGTCCGGCGGGACGTTCTTTCGCGTTATCCCTTCGGATGAGCTTCCCGACACCTGAACAGTTGCGCTATGCGCTGGCTTTACCGTAGAAAGTGCCATCATCTGCAAAAGAGAGCTGTCCGTGAAACCCGCCGCCAACCTTAGCCTTTTGTGGCCGGAACTGCCTTATCTTGATCGGTTCGATGCCGCGGCAGAGGCGGGTTTCGAGGCTGTGGAGGTATTGTTTCCCTATGACATGCCCGCCAAGGAAACCCAGCGGGCGCTGATCCGGGGAGGTTTGCACCTGATCCTGATCAACGCGCCGCCACCAAATTATACAGGCGGCGTCCGCGGATTCGCGGCTGTGCCCGGCGATGAGGCGCGGTTCGAATATGACATGCGCCGTGCCTTTCGGTACATCGAAGCGCTGCGCGTGCCGATGTTGCATGTAATGGCTGGGAATGCCTCTGGTCCGACAGCGAAAAAGACCATGATTGCCAACCTCAAGAACCTGGCGCAACAGGCCCCTGCGGGTTTGACGCTGACGATCGAACCGCTTTGCCCCGAGGCCCAGCCTGAGTATTTCCTGAATGATTACGGTCTGGCTGCCGAGATACTTGACGCGGTCCAGGCACCCAATGTCGCTCTGCAATATGACAGCTACCACGCCCAGATGATCCATGGTGATGCGGTCGAAGTCTTTCGCGAACATGCAGACAGGATCGCACATGTGCAACTGGGGGACGCACCGGGTCGCACGGCACCGGGTGACGGCGAGGTGCGATTCACATCCCTGTTCAGCGCGATGCGGGAATGTGGTTATGACGGGTACGTGAGCGGCGAATATCACCCTGGACGCGCCACAAGCGAAACGCTTGGCTGGATGTCTTTGGAATGATCCCGCTGCGGTTTGCACCGGTGCCAGTGATGCCGGGATAATGGATCGGCACGTCTGAACTGCGCAACTGTAACGCTATAGGGATTCCACCTCAGTTCAGAAGCGTCGCGTCGATCTGGCGCAGCACTTTCTTGCGGCTCCTCCGTGTGCGAACCTGACGGCTAAGCAGCGATGTTGGCGCATAAACCCTGGCGCCGCTATCATCCGTCGGCCTCACAAATCTGCGTCTTGCGACAATCAGGTCGCGGGCATGGCCTGCTGCGGCGGCGATGACGACCTCGATTTCGTCCACGTCCGCTTCCCCCTTGAGACTCAATTGTCGGCAAGCCCGCGCGATGAGATCACGAATGCAGCCAATGTCGCGGAATTCCGCGCTTTTCAGCGGTCCCTGATTGGTCCGTTGCAGTGGGTTTTCGAGCGTTTCAAACGCCACCTCGTCGCGGTCTGTGACTGAGGCAACATGGCGCTCTCCGCCAATCGTGACCTCAGCGAGGACCGCGATGATATATATATCGGTTCGGTGCCCAAATTGGTGACGATAAAGCCCGCGCGATCATCCTCAGCCGCGCCGCGCTGGATCATGATCATGGATTCCCGCTGACGCTTGAAGCTCAGATAGAACAGCTGAAGATAGGCAATCCAGACCACGGCAGAAAGCGCCGCGAGTCCGATAATCACTATTTCTGCGTTGTCAGTTATCCAATCCATGCAGGCTGACGTGGCGTCGGCCGGATGGGTCGCATGCCACAACGGAATTGGGTCGCTGATGCTAGTGGGCTTCGGCCCAGTTCGCCCCCTGTCCCGCATCCACGGTCAGCTTGACGTCAAGCTTTACCACCGGATCGGCGGCGTTTTCCATGACCTTGCGGGCAGCGTTGATGAGCGCGTCTTCGGATCCCTGGTCCACCTCGAACAGCAGTTCGTCATGCACCTGCAACAGCATCGTCGCCGGCAGGCCCGATATCGCATCCGGCATGCGGATCATTGCGCGGCGGATCACGTCCGCCGCAGTACCCTGAATGGGCGCGTTGATCGCCGCGCGGGCGGCAAAACCGGCATGCGGCCCTTTGGCTCCGATGTTGGGTGTGTGGATCTTGCGGCCGAACAGCGTCTGGACATAGCCATGTTCCTTCGCGAAGGCTTTGGTGTCGTCCATGTAGGTACGGATGCCCGGAAAACGTTCGAAATAGCGGTCGATGAACCCCTGCGCTTCGGCGCGCGGTATGCGCAGATTGCGCGCAAGCCCAAACCCGCTGATACCGTAAATGACACCAAAGTTGATCGCCTTGGCGCGTCGGCGGATGTCGGGGGTCATTTCTTCCATCGGCACGTCGAACATTTCGGATGCGGTCATGGCGTGAATGTCGTCGCCGCGCGCGAACGCTTCTTTCAGGGCAGGAAGGTCAGCAATATGGGCGAGGATGCGTAGTTCGATCTGGCTATAGTCCAGCGCCACCAGCGTTTTGCCCGGCTCGGCTACGAAAGCTTCGCGAATCCGGCGACCTTCTTCGGACCTGATCGGGATGTTCTGCAGGTTGGGGTCGGTGGAGGCAAGCCGGCCCGTGGATGCACCTGCGATGCTGTAACAGGTGTGAACGCGGCCGGTGTCCTTGTTGATGTGGTCCTGGAGCGCATCCGTATATGTTGATTTCAACTTGGAAAGCTGCCGCCAGTCCAGCACGCGGGCTGGCAGTTCGTGCTCCGTCGCAAGATCTTCCAGAACGTCCGCTCCGGTAGCGTAGGCACCGGTCTTGCCCTTCTTGCCGCCCATCAGCGACATCTCGTCAAACAGGATTTCACCAAGTTGCTTGGGGCTTCCTACGTTGAACTTGCGCCCGGCAAGAGTGTAAATCTCGTCCTCCAGCCCCGCCATTTTCTGAGCAAAGGCATTAGACATGCGGCTGAGCGTGTCGCGGTCAACCTTGATCCCTGAACGCTCCATTGCCGCCAGCACCGGCACGAGCGGACGTTCGAGAGTTTCGTAGACGCGGGTTACCTCAGCCTTGTGAAGCTGCGGCTTTAGCAACTGCCACAGGCGCAGCGTGATATCTGCGTCTTCGGCAGCATAAGCGACGGCCTCGTCCAGCGGGACCTTGTCGAAGGTGATCGCGGATTTTCCGGCGCCCAGCAACGGTTTGATCGGGATGGGATTATGGCCGAGATACCGTTCCGACAGGGTGTCCATACCATGATTATGAAGCCCTGCATGCATCGCGTAGGACATCAGCATGGTGTCATCAAATGGGGCCACGGTAATGCCGATCTGCGCGAATATCTTGGCGTCGTATTTCATGTTCTGGCCAATCTTGAGGATCGCGGGGTCTTCCAGCATCGGCTTCAACATCCTCAGGGCTTCGTCCAGCGGCATTTGCCCCGCCGCAAGATCGTCGGACCCAAAAAGGCCGTCGCCGCGGTTCGCCTTGTGGATCAGGGGGATATAGCAGGCCTGTCCCGGCTCTACCGCCAGCGACACACCGACGAGGTCTGCCACCATTTCATCCAGACCTGTGGTTTCGGTGTCCACCGCGACGTAGCCACGTTCGTAGATACGGTCGAGCCAGACCTGCAAGGCGCTGGCAGCGCCAACCATTTCATACGCTGCCGCATCGAATGGAACAGCGGCCACCGGGGCCGCTTCATCTTCTACTTTCGGTTCGGGAATGACCGGGGCCTCTTTCCCCAGCGCTTCCGCGATGCGGCGCGACAGGGTGCGGAATTCCATTTCGGCAAGAAACTCCAGCAGCGTGTCTGCAACCGGTTCGCGTACCTCCAGATCATCAAGCGAAAAATCCAGCGGCACGTTCTCATCCAGCAGTACAAGCTGCCGGGACAGTCGTATCTGTTCGGCGTAGTCGATCAGGGTCTGGCGGCGTTTGGGTTGCTTGATCTCGCCCGCACGGTCCAGAAGCGCGTCCAGATCGCCGAATTCATTGATCAGGAGCGCCGCCGTCTTGATCCCGATCCCCGGCGCGCCGGGCACGTTGTCGACGCTGTCACCGGCCAGCGCCTGCACGTCCACGACACGTTCGGGGAAAACGCCGAACTTCTCGAACACGCCGTCGCGATCAATGGTCTTGTTTTTCATCGCGTCGAGCATTTCGACACCGTCGCCGACCAGCTGCATCAGGTCCTTGTCGGAGCTGATGATGGTACACCGCCCACCGGCAGCGCGCGCCTGCACCGCCAACGTCGCGATGATGTCGTCGGCTTCGAACCCTTCAATCTCTTCGCAGGCGATGTTGAACGCCACCGTGGCCCGGCGGGTCAGCGGGATCTGGGGGCGCAAATCCTCGGGCATTGCCTCGCGGTTGGCCTTGTATTGGTCATACATCTCATTGCGAAACGTGTGACTGCCCTTGTCGAAGATCACGGCGACATGGGTCACGTCCCCGCCCGCGTTTCCTTCGACATAGCGTTGCAGCATGTTGCAAAATCCGGCGACCGCACCGATAGGCAGGCCGTCCGATTTGCGGGTCAGGGG
>JAGXFI010000105.1 GCA_024637305.1 Sulfitobacter sp. | reverse complement strand
GTTTCTCGACCTCAGATAAAGCGTGGTTGCGCTGTCTATGACAGCGGGCGATCTGTCACACGGTGGCCATCTGTGGGCCTGTGCGAAAGAAGCTCACATCGTTGGTATAAATGCTATCCGGAACAAGACACAGGAGGCGGCTGGACGGGTCCGATACTTGAGCAACGTTCTCGATGAACCAAGGATTCCAAAGGCTCTCATCATTGCCGAGATAGCGTGACAACAAACGGCGAAATAACGCCTCGTCCATCATTTCAACCGATGCGCGACCTCGAAATCCGAGGTGTCGCATGACGCCACGTCCATTGTCATAGTCGACTATCTCGACAGCTACTCTGGGATCACGTTCAATCCGGCGCAATGAACTGGAGCTTTCGTCCGCCAGCATGAACAACGCTCCAGCTTCCCAATGAAACCACAGCGGCGCGTTGCGGGGAGCGCCATCGGCGTTGGTTGTCGCCAGATTAGCGATCAAGGGAAGGCGGAGAACATCTTCAGGGTCAAATGGACGGGGCATTGAGCAACTCGCATGATGAAGTACATGGCAGGGGCAGACTGCAAGACACGAAACCTTTTCGCAAGGATAGGGTGCTAGCCTTGAGTGGATTGTCAGGGCTATCAATGACCGCTTGGCTCGAAGTCAGTGCTAGCGCATTGCGGCGTCGGAGCAGTCTAGTGCCTGTTTCGCTTTGTTGATTGCTGCGTCGACAGTCTCAAGCTTCTCCGCACCCATAGTGGATGATACTTTACCAGCCGTACCTGATTTCGGGGGCACGGCGGAATTCGTGATAGCGTCAGTCCCATAGGACAGCATCATTTACTGAAAGGGGCCGGCGGTTTGCGGGTCCTTTTTTGCTTTGAAAGAGCAACGCACGGTGGGTTCCGAAGGCTTTAACGCTTTGGTGAGAGATTGTGCATCGAACGCATTGGCAAGTCTGCCGGCCACGCGAACAGATGAGGAGCTGAACTATGGTATTTGATTTTCTGCGACGCGGGACGGTGGCGGAAGCGCCCGAGCAGAAGGCGTCTGCGACCGGTCCGGTGGTGGCGTATCAGTCTTCGGGTCGTGTGGCATGGAGCCCGCGTGACACCGTGTCGCTGACGCGCACCGGCTTTGCAGGCAACCCGATCGGTTTCCGGTCGGTGAAGCTGATCGCAGAAGCGGCTGCGGCGTTGCCGCTGGTGCTACAGGATGCGGAGCGCCGTTTTGATCAGCATCCTCTTTTGGCATTGGTGGCGCGTCCGAACGCAGCGCAGGGCCGGGCGGAACTGTTGGAGGCGCTGTATGCGCAGCTCCTGTTGAGTGGGAGCGGTTATGTCGAAGCCGTGGGCGGTGATGATGGATTGCCACTGGAACTGCATGTGTTGCGGTCAGAACGGATGTCGGTTGTGCCGGGTGCCGATGGCTGGCCGGTCGCGTATGAATATGCCGTTGGCGGCCGCAAGCATCGGTTTGATGTGACCGGTCCTGTGCCGAGCGTGTGTCATATCCGCAATTTCCACCCGCAAGACGATCATTACGGGTTCAGCCCGATGCAGGCGGCGGCAATGGCGCTGGATGTGCATAATTCGGCTTCGCGCTGGTCGAAGGCATTGCTCGACAATGCCGCCCGGCCATCCGGGGCAATCGTCTATCGCGGCAGCGACGGCCATGACACCATGACGGGTGAGCAGTTCAATCGCCTGGTAAACGAGATCGAGACAAACCATCAGGGCGCTCGGAACGCAGGCCGTCCAATGCTTTTGGAGGGCGGGTTGGACTGGAAGCCGATGGGGTTCTCGCCCTCGGACATGGAATTTCAGAAAACCAAGGAGGCCGCGGCGCGGGAGATTGCGCTCGCCTTCGGTGTGCCGCCGATGCTGATCGGGATCCAGGGCGATGCGACATATGCCAACTACCAGGAGGCCCATCGGGCGTTCTATCGGTTGACCGTTTTGCCATTGGCTACGCGGGTTGCAGCGGCGCTGGGCTATTGGTTGTCGGGGTTTGCAGGCGTTGAAGTGGAGCTGAAACCCGATCTGGATCAAGTGCCGGCACTTTCCGCAGAGCGCGATGCGCAATGGGCGCGCGTAGCGACAGCTGACTTCCTGACGGATGTCGAAAAGCGCAGCCTGTTGGGGCTGCCTGCGGTGGCGACAGATGAATGATCCGTCGAAGCTGGAGCGGTTCGAATGTGCCCCCGGCTTGCGATTGCAGTCACATGAGCGGATCAGCCAGATTCATCATGAAAACCTGCTGAGCAGGCTCGAAAGGCTGGAAGCGGTGATAGAGCGACTCGAGCGAAGGTTGTGGTTGACGGTCTATGGCGTGGTCGCGGTGATATTGGCGCAGGCGGTGCAGTCGCTTCTGGTGGTGACGCCATAGGGCGCTGAATTTCAAAGGAGTTTCTCATGGAGATGAGCACAAGCAGCCTCGGCACCTTGCCGGGGAACGAGAAAGTTGCGTCTGGCGTGGATCACGGGCTGGAACATAAATTCGCCCGTTTTGGCGATACGGTGAAGGTTGAAGGCGGCACCGAGATCAGCGGTTACGCGAGCCTGTTCGGTGCGACCGATCAGGGCGGTGATATCGTCGAGAAAGGTGCTTACGCGTTGTCCCTTAGGGAGATGATCGCGGCGGGGCGCAGCGTAAAAATGCTTTGGCAGCATGATCCGGCCCAGCCCATCGGGGTTTGGGACGAGGTTCGCGAGGACGCCAAGGGCCTGTGGGTCAAGGGGCGGATTCTGGAAACCGTAGCGCGGGGCCGGGACGCAGCAGCGTTGATCGCGGCGGGGGCCATCGACGGCCTGTCCATCGGATACCGCACCCGCAAGGCAAGCAAGAACACCAAGGGCCAGAGGCTCTTGACCGAACTGGAGCTTTGGGAGGTGTCGCTGGTGACCTTTCCGATGCTGCCCAGTGCGCGGGTGGCAGCGAAGGGCGATTCTCAAGCCGTTGGCGACATCCTGCGCGACATGGCGGCGGCCTTTCAGGAGGCCC
Organism: Sulfitobacter sp.; assembly: GCA_024637305.1. Taxonomy (GTDB): domain Bacteria; phylum Pseudomonadota; class Alphaproteobacteria; order Rhodobacterales; family Rhodobacteraceae; genus Sulfitobacter. The sequence continues at coordinate 20,121 of JAGXFI010000105.1, read as the reverse complement.
GTGCCGATCTGGGGTGCGAGGCCGCGCCCATCACGTCAACCAATCGAGGGAAATGCACATGAGCAGAACCGAGACCAAAGGCCTGGGCGGTGACATGTCCCCGGCAGAGGAAGTGCGGCAGGCCGTCAGCGGCTTTGTCCAGGACTTCAAAGGCTTTCAGGCCGAAATCACGACTAAACTGCAACAAACAGAAGAGCGAATGACCATGTTGGACCGGAAATCACAGACGACTGCACGCCCTCCTCTTTCGGGAAGCGTGGATGCTGGTGCACCGCATCAGAAAGCCTTTAACGCCTATGTACGTTCGGGTGACGACGATGGCCTGCGCGGCTTGCAACTGGACGGCAAGTCACTATCCACGGCTGTCAACTCCGATGGTGGTTATCTTGTCGATCCACAGACGTCTGATCGTGTGAAATCCGTCCTGAACGCGACGGCGTCGATCCGTGCGATTGCGTCTGTCGTTCATGTCGAGGCTACGTCGTATGACGTTCTTGTGGATCACACCGATGTCGGTGCCGGCTGGGCGACTGAAGCTTCCAATATTGGCGAGACGGACACGCCTCAGATTGATCGCATCACCGTGCATCTGCATGAACTGTCGGCGCTGCCAAAAGCGTCCCAGCGTCTGCTGGACGACGCGGCATTCGACATCGAAGGTTGGTTGGCGGGGCGTATCGCGGACAAGTTTGCGCGTGCCGAGGCGGCGTCGTTTATCAACGGCGATGGCATCGACAAGCCACGCGGTTTTCTGGCGCATTCCTCCGTCGACAATGATGTCTGGACATGGGGTAACCTTGGCTATGTGCCAACGGGTTTGGCAGGTGAACTCTCAGCGACAGCAATAGTTGACCTGGTCTATGCGCTGGGTGCGCAATACCGCGCCAACGGGACCTTCGTGATGAATTCGAAGACTGCCGGCGCGGTGCGCAAGCTCCGCGATCAGGACGGCCGTTTCCTGTGGTCCGACGGTCTGTCGCAAGGTGAGCCTGCGCGTCTGATGGGCTACCGGGTTTTGGTTGCCGAGGACATGCCCGACATCGCCGTTGACAGCCTGTCCATCGCGTTTGGTGACTTTGCCGCCGGGTATACCGTGGCAGAGCGTCCCGACCTGCGCATTCTTCGCGACCCGTTCAGCGCCAAGCCGCATGTCCTGTTCTATGCGACAAAGCGGGTCGGGGGCGATGTCAGTGATTTCGCGGCGATCAAGTTGCTGAAATTCGGCACGGCCTAAGCCGCTGAGACACCGCAACTGGGGTGAAACCCCCGGCTGCGGTTCCCGGCGCGCGGCCGGAAAAACCTTTGTGTTGTCCAGCTGCTCCCCTCCGACCGAGCAACACAAAGCGGGCGCGCGTCCGGGCCCTTGAGGGGGCCGCAGGGTGGGGAATGAATTTTGGAGAAGTCGATGATGTTGATCGAACAGACAAACGTGCCGGACGAAGCCCTGCCGGTACAGGCGTTCAAGGCGCATCTGCGGATGGGCAGCGGCTTTGGGCTGGATGATGATTTGCAGGACGAGGTGCTGCGTAGTTTCCTGCGGGCCGCCATGGCCGCGATCGAAGCCCGGACGGATAAGGCGCTGCTGGCGCGGACGGTCGGCCTGACGGTCAGCGAATGGGCGGATCCGCGTGCGCAGGCTTTGCCCGTTGCCCCCGTCCTTGCCGTTACGCGAGTCGCGACGGTTACGCGTGCAGGGGACGAGACCGATGTGAGTCCGCAGTCGTACTGGCTGGAGCGCGATGGCCACACGCCGCGTTTGCGCCCGACGGGTGTCAGCCTGCCGCGTGTCGCAACCGGTGGAGCCGTCAGGGTCGAATTTACCGCCGGTTTCGGGCCAGCCTGGACCGACGTACCAAGTGACATGCAGCAGGCCGTTATGATGCTGGCCGCGCATTATTATGAATATCGCCACGACACCGCACTTTCTGGCGGGTGTATGCCCTTTGGGGTCACCAGTTTGATCGAACGGTTCCGCGTGCTGCGTATCGGGCGCGGGGTAGCGGGCCAATGAATACGCCGAGGCTAAGCAGAAAGCTGGCGCTGGAGGCACCGGAGCGGATCAGCGACGGAGCCGGAGGATTTCGCGAGGGGTGGGTCGAATTGGGCACGCTCTGGGCCGAAGTCACCGCACGTACAGGACGGGAAACGGCACAGACGGGTGCGCCCATCAGCCGTATGGGATTCCAGGTCGTTGTGCGCGGTGCGCCTTATGGGTCAATGCGCAGGCCAGAGCCGGAGCAGCGGTTTCGCGAAGGCGCACGGCTGTTCACTATTCGGGCGGTGGCGGAACGTGATCCCGAGGGCCGCTACCTGATCTGCTTTGCAGAAGAGGAGATCGTCGTATGAGCTATGCGATATCGAGTGCGTTGCAGGCAGCGGTTTACGGTGCGCTAGCGGGCGATGCCGTACTGCAATCGCTGGTGGGGGATGCCGTCTATGATGCGGTGCCAAGCGGCATCTTGCCTGATCTTTACCTGAGGCTGGGTAGCGAAACGGTGCAGGATGCGTCCGATGGCAGCGGCGGGGGTGCTGTACATCTGTTCACTGTCAGCGTGATCACGTCCAGTCCGGGGTTCACCCGCGCCAAAGAGGTCGCAGCCGCCGTCAGCGACGCCTTGCACGACGCGGATTTGCCTTTGGTGCGCGGACATTTGGTATCGCTGCGCTTTGTACAGGCCGCGGCCAAGAGGATCGACACGGTGAGCGCGCAACAGATTGATCTGCGCTTCCGCGCGCGGGTGCAGGACGACTAATTCCAACAGCTTTCGAGCGAAATTCAGGAGACGAAGACATGGCTGTTCAAGCAGGCAAGGACCTTTTGGTCAAAGTGGATATGACAAGCGATGGTCAGTTCGAGACGATCGCAGGGCTGCGTGCCACGCGCATCAGCTTTAACGCGGAGCCGGTGGATGTGACGACGCTGGACAGTTCCGGAGGATGGCGCGAGCTGTTGGCGGGTGCGGGCGTGCGTTCCGCTTCGATTAGCGGCTCGGGCGTTTTTCGCGATGCCAGCACCGACGAGCGGACGCGGCAGCTGTTTTTTGACGGGCTGACGCCGGACTTCCAGATCGTGATCCCTGATTTCGCGATCGTGGAGGGACCGTTTCAGGTGTCATCCATCGAATACTCGGGTCAGTTGAACGGCGAGGCGACGTATGAGTTGAGCCTGCAATCTGCCGGTCAACTGATTTTCATTGCCGATCCTGATCCGGTGATCTGATGCCCAATCCGTGGAGGGGAGAGGTCTGTATCGTCATCAATGGCGAGGAGCACTGCGCGAAGCTGACGCTGGGCGCATTGGCGGAACTGGAAGAGTCGTTGCACGAGCAATCGCTGATGGCTCTGGTCGAGCGGTTCGAAAGCAACCGGTTTTCGTCCCGCGATGTGCTTGCCTTGCTGGCGGCAGGCTTGAAGGGCGGGGGTAGCCCGGTGACGGGTGATCAGCTGTCTCATGCGGATATTGCCGGGGGCCCGATGGCGGCAGCCCGTGTGGCGGCGGAATTGCTGGCGCGGGCCTTTGTGGTGCCGGAGTGAGCAACGCGGGGTGCTTTGACTGGCCCGCGCTGATGCGTGCAGGGCTGAAAGGACTGGGATTGGCACCGGATGTTTTCTGGGCGCTCAGTCCGGCAGAGCTGCGGCTTTTGCTGGGCGACACGGGCGCGCAGGCCCCGCTGTTGAGTAAAGGTCTGGAGGCGCTGATGGCTGCCTATCCGGACAAACAGAAGGATCGAAATGATGTCTGAAGATGACCGTTTTGAGGCCCTTGAGGCCGGTGCGGATGGATTGAACGAGACTTTGGCTGCGACGAGCGTCCTCGTATCCGGTTTTGACAGTGAGTTGCGTCGCATGCGCACGTCGCTCGCGGCGACCGGCAAAGATGTGGGTACACTTGAGAAAGGCCTGAGCAAGGGTCTGCGCCGCGCCTTCGATGGTGTGGTTTTTGACGGCATGAAGATGTCCGACGCGTTGCGCACCGTCGCGGATTCGCTGTCGCGAACGGCCTACAATGCTGCGATGCGTCCGGTGACGGACCATTTCGGCGGCCTATTGACCCAAGGTGTTGGCAGCCTGGTGCAGGGGATATTGCCTTTCGCCAATGGTGCGCCGTTTTCGCAGGGCAAAGTGATGCCCTTCGCTCAAGGCGGCATCGTCAGCAGTGCCACGCATTTTGGCATGCGCGGCGGGCTTGGTGTGATGGGCGAGGCGGGGCCGGAGGCAATCATGCCGCTGTCGCGTGGTCCTGACGGCAAATTGGGTGTGCGTGCAGGCGGCGGTGGGGGATCGGTGAATGTGGTGATGAACATCTCGACCCCGGATGTGCAGGGCTTCCAGCGCAGTCGGGCGCAGGTCGCCGCCCAGATGAGCCGCGCATTGAGCGCCGGCAATCGCAATCGCTAAGCAGGAGCTGGTCATGGATTTTCACGAGGTAAGATTTCCTCCCGCGTTGAGCCTTGGCTCTGTCGGGGGACCGCAACGGCGCACGAACGTCGTGACGCTCGCTAACGGGTTCGAGGAGCGCAATACGCCTTGGGCGCATTCACGTCGGGTTTATGATGCCGGTATCGGCATGAGGTCGCTGGATGACGTTCAGGAGGCGATCGCGTTCTTCGAGGCCCGCTTCGGGCAGATGTTCGCGTTTCGCTGGAAGGACTGGTCGGATTACAAATCCTGCAAGGCATCTGCCACGATTTCCTTTTCAGATCAGGTTGTCGGGGTCGGTGACGGCATCCGTACCGCATTCCAGATCACCAAAACCTACGCATCTGGCGGGCACAGCTATGTCCGGCCGATCAAGAAACCTGTGGCAAGCACGGTTCTGATCGGCATCGAACAGGATATTCAGACTGAAACCGTCAATTACGAAGTCGATGTGACCAACGGGGTGGTGCATTTTACGCATCCACCGGACCCTGACACCCGCATCTTTGCAGGCTATGAATTTGACGTACCGGTGCGCTTTAACAGTGACCGCATCCTGACGAGCGTTGCCAGTTTTCAGGCAGGGCAAGTCCCCGATGTGCCAATTATCGAGGTGCGGGTCTGATGGCGGGAGTTGACGAGACGCTGCGCGGCCATCTCGCGCAAGGTGTCACCACGCTGTGTCACGCTTGGGCGATCACGCGCAAGGACGGACGCGAATTCGCGTTTACCGATCATGACATGGCGTTGTCCTTTGACGGGTTGGAGTTTCGCGCGGACACAGGCTTGAGCGCCCTCGCTTTGGCGCAAACGACAGGGCTGTCGGTGGACAATACCGAAGCAATGGGCGCGCTCAGCGATGCGTCGATCCGCGAGGATGAAATTGAGCAGGGGCGCTTTGACGGAGCCGAAGTCCGCGCGTGGCTGGTCAACTGGGCTGATGTCAGTCAGCGGTGGATGAACTTTCGTGGCACGATTGGGGATCTGACCCGTTCGGGGGGCGCTTTTCGTGCAGAGCTGAGGGGCTTGACCGAGGGGCTGAACCGGCCTTTGGGGCGGGTATATCAAAAGCCCTGTACCGCCGTGCTGGGGGACAGCGGGTGTCGGTTTGATATCGCACAGGAAGGCTATTCGCAGATCATGCCCGTGCACCGCGTCACTGATGCACGCATCTTTCACTGGGAGGGTTTCAATACTTTTGATGTGGACTGGTTTACGCGTGGCCGCCTCGAGGTCATCGACGGGCCGGCCAAGGGATTATGGGGCATGATCAAGCATGATCGAATGGTCGGAAATTCACGCTGCATTGAACTTTGGGAACCGATCAGAGGGGCCATAGGGGTCGGAACACAAATCCGACTGGACGCAGGATGCGACAAACGCAGCGAGACTTGCCGTCTGAAATTCAATAATTTTCTGAACTTTCAGGGCTTTCCCGATCTGCCAAGCGACGATTGGGTCGTATCTGTGCCGCGTGCCAGCGGTGCCAACACCGGAGGCAGCCTGCGATGAGCGCTTCTGGTCATCAGATCGCCAATGCCGCACGCGAATGGATCGGGACGCCTTATGTCCATCAATCCGCAACGAAAGGCGCAGGGAGCGACTGTCTTGGGCTTGTGCGCGGGGTCTGGCGGGACGTTCTGGGCGGCGAGCCCGAAGCGGTGCCTGCGTACTCCATGGACTGGTCAGAGCCACAGGGCGAAGAACGGTTGTGGGAAGCCGCATTGCGCCATCTGGTGCCAAAGAACGCGAATGCCGAGGCCGCTGGAGACATCTTGCTGTTTCGCATGCGGCAGGGGGCGGTCGCCAAGCATCTGGGCTTTGCCGGCGAGGTGGGGGTGCATCCGACCTTCATCCACGCGTACGCGCGGTATGGCGTCGTCGAGAGTCCGCTAAGCGGTCCCTGGCGGCGGCGCATTGTCGCAAGATTTGAATTTCCCGAGGAGGCTTCCTGATGGCAACGATGATTTTTTCTGCGGCCGGCGCTGCGGTTGGTGGTTCTGTCGGTGGAACATTTGCGGGTCTGTCTTCTGTCGCGATCGGGCGTGCCGTAGGGGCCACCTTGGGACGTGTGGTTGACCAGCGCCTGCTCGGGCAGGGGGGGCAGGCTGTCGAGACTGGAAAGGTCGATCGATTTCGACTGACCAGTGCCGGTGAAGGCAATCCGATTGCGCAGGTTTACGGGCGCATGCGGCTGGGCGGGCAGATTATCTGGGCATCGGATTTTGCCGAGGTCGCGACCGTCACTGGCGGCGGCAAGGGCGGCGCACCCGGACCGGAGGCGACCGAATACAGCTATTCGGTAAGCGTAGCGATTGGATTATGCGAAGGCGAGATCACCCGCATAGGACGAATCTGGGCTGACGGCGAAGAGGTGGCACCGGACGATCTGAACATGCGGGTCTATCGAGGCCGGCGCAACCAGCTTCCCGATCCCACGATGGAGGCGATTGAAGGCGCAGGGAACGTACCGGCGTATCGCGGGACGGCATATGTCGTAATGGAGAACCTGTCACTCCAGCAATTTGGGAACCGCGTTCCGCAATTCACCTTCGAAGTCATCAGACCTGAACAACGCAGGTCGCCTGACGGCTCGCATGCGCTGAGCTACGGCGTCGAAGGCGTCGCCCTCATTCCCGGTACGGGTGAGTATTCGCTTGCCACGACGCCGGTCAACTACCTTGGGGAAGGCGAGGCGCGGTGGAGCTCCAATATTTCCAGTCCTGCCGGCAAGACGGATTTTGCGTTGTCGATGGAATCTCTGGAAGACGAGCTGCCAGAACTGAAGGCGGCCTCGCTTGTGGTGTCATGGTTCGGTGGCGATCTGCGCTGTGGCCGTTGCACGGTAAAACCCAAGGTCGAAGACCCCGAGATTGAAGGCGAGAACATGCCATGGCGCGTTGCGGGCCTGACGCGGTTGCAGGCAGATGTCATCGCGCGCGAAGAGGATCGGCCCATTTATGGTGGGACGCCGACTGATGCTTCTGTCGTTGAGGCGATCCAGTCCATGAATGCTGCCGGTAAGGCGGTAATGTTCTATCCGTTCGTGTTGATGGACCAGCAGGGTGGCAACAGCTTGCCCAATCCGTATAACGACACTGGCGCGCAGCCCGCATTGCCATGGCGTGGCCGGATCACGCTCGACAAGGCTCCGGGTCAGCCGGGCAGCAGCGATGGCACAGCAACAGCGGCGGACGAGGTCGCTGTGTTCTTCGGAGGCGCAACAGCTGCAGACTTCGCGGTTGAAAACGGACAGGTTATTTATAGCGGACCCGATGAATGGAGCCTGAACCGGTTTATCCTCCACTATGCGGCCCTATGCAAAGCTGCGGGGGGTGTGGATTCGTTCTGTATCGGATCCGAAATGCGCGGTCTGACGCAAATTCGCGCAGCAGGCAACGTGTTCCCGGCAGTGCAACGGTTCCGTGCCTTGGCCGCCGAGGTCCGCACGATTTTGGGCCCTGAGGTAAAGATCAGCTATGCCGCCGATTGGAGCGAGTATTTTGGCTATCGTCCTCAGGATGGGTCGGGCGACGTCTACTTTCACCTCGATCCGCTTTGGGCAGATGAGAACATCGATTTCGTCGGGATCGACAACTATATGCCGCTGTCTGACTGGCGAGAGGAAGACGGGCACCTAGACGAAAAGCAATGGGGTTCGATTTACGAACTCCAGTATCTGCAATCCAATATCGAAGGCGGTGAGGGGTATGACTGGTATTATGCCTCCGCTGAAGCACGCGATGCGCAAATCCGCACGCCCATTACCGATGGCGCGCATGCGGAGCCGTGGATCTATCGCTACAAGGACATGCGCAACTGGTGGGGCAACTTTCATAACGAACGTGTCGGGGGGATGCGTATCGGCACGCCCACTGCCTGGATACCTGGGTCAAAACCGATCTGGTTCACCGAATACGGCTGTGCTGCGATCGACAAGGGAACCAACCAGCCCAACAAGTTCCTGGATCTGAAAAGCTCCGAAAGCAGCTTGCCGCGTCATTCGACAGGCGCGCGCGACGACCTGATGCAAATGCAGTATCTGCGCGCGATGATCGACTATTGGGCCGATCCTGCAAACAACCCCGAGGGACTGGAATACGACGGTCGGATGATCGACATGCGTCGGGCTTTCGTCTGGGCATGGGATGTTCGGCCCTATCCGTATTTTCCCAACAACCGCGAACTTTGGAGCGATGGAAAAAGCTACGCACGCGGTCACTGGTTGAACGGGCGGACATCGGCGCAGACCTTGGCGTCCGTTGTCGGCGAAATCTGCCGTCGGGCAGGGGTGCTGGATTACAACACTGACGGTTTGCACGGATATGTGCGCGGCTATGTCGTAGAGCAGGTCAGCGATGCGCGCGCGTCGCTTCAACCGCTGATGCTGCGCTTTGGCTTTGACGCAATCGAACGTGACGGCGTGTTGAAGTTTCGCATGCGTGACGGGCGTGAAGAGACGTTGCTGGATCTCGGACGTTTGGCGGTCAGCGATGAAATGGAAGGTGTCACTGTTCAAACTCGCGAGACCGAAGCAGAGATTGCCGGACGTGTGCGTCTGCGGTTCGTGCAGGCGGACGCAAACTTCGATGTGATCTCCGAAGAGGCCGTTTTGTCGGATGAGGCGACACACGGGGTCTCAGCCTCCGAGATAAACATGGCGCTTACACGCGCTGAGGGCCGTCAGCTCACGGAGCGCTGGCTGACGGAGGCACGCGTGGCGCGCGAGCACGTTAAACTGGCGTTGCCACCGTCGCAACTGGCGCTGGGCGCGGGAGATGTGATCGCATTGCCGCAGGATCAGGGAGAGGGAACCGCGCTTTACCGGATCGACCGTGTCGAACAGGCGGATCTGCAACAGATCGAAGCCGTCAGGATTGAGCCCGAAGTATACGATCCTGCGCCTTTCGATGATGAATTGGTACAGTTGCGGCCCTTCGTTCCCCCTGTGCCGGTGTACCCGCTCTTTCTCGATCTGCCCCTGTTGAAAGGTGACGAAGTGCCCTTTGCGCCCTTCGTCGCGGCGACGTCGAAACCCTGGCCGGGCAGTGTCGCTCTTTATAGTGCCCAGACCGATGCCAATTACGGGCTGAACACCGTGTTGCCAACCCGCGCGATTGTGGGACGAACATTGAATACGATGAAGGCTGCAAAGCCGGGCCTGATCGATCATGGCGATGCGCTTGAGGTCAAGCTCATCAGTGGCCAGCTGGAAAGCGTGGGCATGGAGGCGCTGCTGAGCGGGGCCAACCTTGCCGCTATCGGGGATGGAAGTGCCGGCAATTGGGAGGTGTTCCAGTTCCAGCAGGCTGACCTCATCGCCCCCGGAACCTATATGCTCCGGAAGCGGTTGCGCGGGCAGGCAGGATCTGACGGCATCATGCCAACAGCATGGCCGGTTGGGTCGAGATTCGTCCTTCTGAACGGCGCGCCGAAGCAGATCGGGATGAGCCGGAACTTGCGGCGGGTGTCGCAGCACTACCGCATCGGTCCGGCACGCCGCGGCGTCAGCGACCCTTCTTTTCGGCATCTGCAACGCGCGTTTGACGGCAACGGATTGCGACCCTATGCGCCTTGCCACCTGAGCGCTGTGTCAAGCGCGCTGGGCGATCTTGATATCAGCTGGATCAGGCGTACCCGCGTTGACGGAGACGACTGGAATGGTGCGGAGGTTCCGTTGGGAGAAGAAGCCGAAAGCTATCTGGTGCGCGTCCTGCAGGATGGCCAGATCCTGCGCGAGCACAGCGTCTCGGTGCCAGTCTGGCGATACACGGCGTCTGAGCGCGCTATGGATGCTCTGACCGGCGGCTTCTCTGTTCAGGTGGCACAGGTGTCAGCAGCCTTCGGGCCGGGACCGTTCGAGGCGCTGTGGGTCGCATCCTGATGCGGCCCGTTGGACTGGACGATCTGCGCACGGCGGCGCGCGCCTTGATGGCAGTGCCGCCCGACAGCAGGGCGGCGCACTGTGCCGCGCTGTTCAATCGCGCCCGACAGGCGGACCGTTACGTAAAACGGCTAAGAAAGCTTCATCCCGAATGGGGCGACGGAACGCTGCGTGCCGCCGCGCGGAATGGCGCGTTGGCGCAGGAATCTTGGCTTGGGGACAGGGAATATCGTGCCTGTTGTCAGCTCGTGCTGTCGATGCTCGACGCGCCAGCGCGATAAAATCGGCTTACGCGGGTTTGCGTTCAGGTGTGATATACTAGATATATGCATATAGTCGACGCAAAGGAACCCATCATGGCAGACCCCCGCAGCAAGATAGCAACCCTGGATCCGGTCTGGGACCAGATTTTGGCAGAAGCGGAAAAGTCAGTCAGGGACGAGCCGCTGATGGGCGGTTTCGTTCACGCCTGTATTCTTCACCATGCGTCCATTGAAAAAGCGCTTTCCTATCGCATCGCGGCAAAGCTGGCGTCAAACGAAATGTCGATGATGGTCGTGCGCGAAGTCGTTGAACAGGCCTATGCGTCTGATCCCTCACTGGTCGAAGCCGCCCGTGCGGATCTGGTTGCGATCTACGAGCGCGATCCGGCATGTCACCGGCTGTTGCAGCCAATTCTCTATTTCAAGGGATATCAGGCCGTGCAGGCCTACCGCGTCGGTCATTACCTCTGGACCCGCGGAAAATACGATCTGGCGTATTTCTTTCAGATGCGCGTTTCAGAGATCTTCGGCGTCGATATCCATCCTGCAGCGCGGATGGGCAAGGGGATCATGATCGACCATGCCCATTCCATCGTGATCGGCGAGACGGCCGTCGTAGGTGACAACGTGTCGATGCTGCATTCGGTCACGCTTGGCGGGACCGGAAAAGAAGAAGAGGACAGGCATCCCAAGATCGGTGATGGTGTGCTGATCGGCGCAGGTGCAAAGGTTCTGGGGAACATCAAGGTCGGTCATTGCAGCCGCATAGCGGCCGGTTCGGTCGTTCTCGAAGATGTGCCTGCCTGCAAGACCGTCGCCGGGATTCCTGCACGGATTGTCGGCGAGGCTGGCTGCGAACAGCCTTCGATTTCAATGAACCACATGTTGGGACCGCAAAAGCCACGCGACTGATGAAACGATCAAAGCCGGGACGCATGCGCCCCGGCTTTCGTTGAATTTGGCGGCCTCTGGCCTTCCAAGGGATCCGTTGGAAAGCGAAACCTACGCAAGCATGGTCATAGGCGCTTCGAGATTGTCCTTGATCGCACCAAGGAGTTCCGCGCCAAGAGCCCCGTCGATGACGCGGTGATCGACGGAAAGTGTTACGGACATGACTGTGGCCACGGAAACCTCTCCTTCTGCGGTGACAACCGGTTTCTTGACGCCCGCACCTACAGCCAGAATTGCGCCATGTGGCGGATTGATGACGGCGTCGAAATTGTCGATCCCGAACATGCCCAGATTTGAGACCGCAAAGCTTCCGCCCTGATACTCGTGCGGTGCCAGTTTGCGATCACGCGCGCGCGCAGCGAGGTCTTTCATCTCCGCCGAGAGAGCGGACAGTGATTTCATCTCCGCATCCTTGAGAACCGGCGTAAAGAGCCCGCCTTCGATGGCAACGGCAACGGCGACATCCGAGGGCACCAGCTTCAGGATGCGGTCGCCGGCCCAGACTGCGTTGGCATCGGGCACCTGCTGCAACGCGAGGGCGCATGCCTTGATGATGAAATCGTTCACCGACAGTTTCACGCCACGCGGTTCAAGCTGCCTGTTCAACTCGCTCCGGAATTTCATCAGCGCGTCCAACTTGATGTCCCGGCGCAGATAGAAATGCGGGACGGTCTGCTTGGCCTCGGTCAAACGCGCGGCGATGGTCTTGCGCATACCGTCGAGCTTGAACTCCTTGTATTCGCGACCCTCGTACATCTTGGCCACGGCGTCGGCGGAAGGACCGGCGGGGGCGGATTTCGGTGTGTCCTGCTGCGCTGGTTTCGTCGGGGCGTCCGACTTGGACAAACCCTCAACGTCGGATTTCACAATGCGCCCACGCGGCCCGGACCCTTTGATATCCCCAAGATCTATGCCCTTGTCCGCCGCGATGCGCCGGGCGAGGGGCGAGGCGAAAATGCGTTCTACGTCCGCGCGCTTGGGGGCGGCGGGTGCTGGCGTTGCGTCGGTCTCACCGCGACCATGGCCCTTGGAGGGCGCTGTCGCGTCCGACGGTTCAGCAGGTGCCGCGTGGGACGAACCGGAAGCTTTCGCTTTTGATGTATCCCCAATGTCATCCGCGCTTTCGCCGTCTTCCAGCAGCACGGCAATAGGCGCGTTGACCTTGACGCCTTCGGTGCCTTCCTCGATCAGGATCTTGCCGATGGTACCTTCATCGACCGCTTCGAATTCCATCGTCGCCTTGTCGGTCTCAATTTCACACATCACGTCGCCCGAAGACACTGTGTCGCCTTCCTTGACCAGCCATTTGGCAAGGGTGCCTTCTTCCATTGTCGGGGAGAGCGCGGGCATGAGGATTTCTATAGGCATGGTCCGCTCCTTATTTATATGTGACTTTGCGCACCGCTTCGATCACCTCGTCGGTGGTCACCAGCGCGTGCTTTTCAAGGTTGGCGGCATAGGGCATCGGCACATCCTTGCCGGTGCAGTTTATAACCGGAGCATCCAGATAATCGAACGCCTCCTGCATGATGACCGAACTGATGTAGCTGCCGACCGAAGGCTGCGGCCAGCCTTCCTCGACGGTTACGCAGCGGTTAGTCTTCTTGACCGATTTGAGGATCGATGCAGTGTCCATCGGGCGCAGCGTACGCAGATCGATAACTTCCGCCTCGATGCCGTCTTTAGCAAGCTTTTCAGCGGCTTCCAGGGCATAGCTCATACCGATACCGAAGCTGACGATGGTGACGTCGGATCCTTCGCGCCAGATCCGTGCCTTGCCGAACGGCACCGTGTAATCCTCGACGTCCGGCACATCGAAACTGCGGCCATAGAGGATTTCATTCTCCAGAAAGATGACCGGATTGGGATCGCGGATCGCGGTTTTCATCAGCCCTTTATAGTCCGATGCCGAATAGGGCATCACGACTTTCAGACCCGGTATCTGCATATACCATGCGGCATAATCCTGACTGTGTTGCGCACCGACGCGGGCGGCAGCGCCGTTTGGACCGCGGAACACCATAGGCGCGCCCATCTGTCCGCCGGACATGTAAAGCGTTTTGGCGGCAGAGTTGATAATGTGGTCGATCGCCTGCATCGCAAAGTTGAAGGTCATGAATTCAACGATGGGTTTCAACCCGCCAAAGGCGGCACCGACACCGATGCCCGCAAAACCATGTTCGGTGATCGGGGTGTCGATCACCCGCTTTGGGCCGAATTCGTCCAGCATCCCTTGGGTGATCTTGTAGGCACCCTGATATTCAGCAACCTCTTCACCCATGACAAAGACGTTCTCGTCGCGCCGCATCTCTTCGGCCATGGCGTCACGCAGCGCTTCGCGCACGGTTTGCTGTTTGATCTTGGTGCCCTCGGGCCAGTCCGGCTCCGTGTCGGGTTCGGGATGTGTCATTCCGGCGGTGGGGGCTGTTTCGGACGACTGCTCTTTTTCGGCAGGGGCCGGCGCGCTGGATTTTTCAGCCTTGGCAGTTTCAACGTCGTCAGCGCTTTCGCCATCTTCAAGCAGGACGGCGATAGGCGTGTTCACCTTGACGCCTTCGGTGCCTTCCTCGACCAAGATCTTGCCGATGGTGCCTTCATCGACCGCTTCGAATTCCATCGTGGCTTTGTCGGTCTCGATCTCGGCCATGATGTCACCGGAGGATACCTTATCGCCCTCCTTGACCAGCCACTTGGCGAGCGTGCCTTCTTCCATGGTTGGAGAAAGAGCAGGCATGAGGATTTCAATTGTCATAAGTTACACCATTGCTTGTGCCGAGGCGGCGACGAAATAGAAAAGAAGAACGATCAGCACCACGATAGCGATGAAAAGCAGGTACTGCAGGATCAGCGCCACGGCCCATTTCCACATGGCGATGGATTCCATGTCCTGATCGGGCACGAACGCGGTCAGCAATCCCAGTTGCACCATATAGCTCGCGAAGGTCAGCAGGATCGCAGGTTCGGGGGGCAGGTTTTCGAGGCTGCGCGTGTCCAGAAGCCCAAGCCACGCTATCGCAAGCATCGACGCGAACGCCGTTGCGATCATTGTCAGCAGGATCAAACCGAAATTCGTCCGATGCCGGAATACCGCGCCCATGACGACCTTGGTAAGGATCGCAGGAATGAGAGATCCCAGACCGACACCTAGAAGGAAGATGAGCAAGAATTCCCGGCTCAAGATCGTCTGGAAGACGTCCCGCTCCATGATGATCAGGCTTCCGCATAGATGTCCGTCCACAGCTCGTCGAGGCTTGGTTCGGGGCTGTTCTTGGCAAATTCGGCGCTGTCGTTGACGATCTGCTTGATCTCCTTGTCGATCGCTTTCAGATCATCCTCGGTGGCGTGGTCGCCCTCCAGCAGCAGCTTGCGCACGCCTTCGATCGGGTCACGCTCGTCGCGCATTTTCTGCACTTCCTCGCGGGTACGATACTTTGCGGGGTCAGACATGGAGTGACCGCGATAGCGGTATGTCTTGATCTCCAGAATGTACGGACCTTCGCCGGACCGGCAATGCGCCACGGCGGTCTCTCCGGCAGCCTTGACGGCCAGAACGTCCATGCCATCCACCGCTTCGCCCGGAATGCCGAATGCCTTGCCGCGTTCCCAAATCTCGGCGGACGAGGTCGAGCGTTGCTGCGACGTGCCCATTGCGTACTGGTTGTTCTCGATCACGAAGATCACTGGAAGCTTCCACAGGGCAGACATATTGAAGGTCTCGTAGACTTGGCCTTGATTGGCCGCGCCGTCGCCGAAATAGGTGAAGGTGACGTTGTCGTTCCCTTTGTACTTGTCGGCAAAGGCGATGCCCGCCCCAAGCGGCACATTGGCCCCCACGATGCCGTGCCCGCCATAGAACTTCTTGTCCTTGGAGAACATGTGCATCGACCCGCCCTTACCCTTGGAATACCCGTCCTCGCGGCCTGTCAGCTCTGCCATGACACCATTCGGGTCCATCCCACAGGCCAGCATGTGACCGTGATCGCGATAGGTGGTGATGCGGCTGTCGCCTTCCTTGGCGGTGGCTTCCAGACCGACAACAACGGCTTCCTGGCCGATATAGAGGTGGCAGAACCCACCGATCAGACCCATGCCATAAAGCTGACCGGCTTTTTCCTCGAAACGCCGGATCAGCAGCATGTCGCGGTAATAGGCTTTCAACTCGTCAGCCGAAACATTAGGCTTCTTGGTGGATTTTTTGACTGCCATTTGGCAATTCCTCCGTCAACGTGCACGCAAGGGGCAAATATAGTTTAGCATTAAACTATTCCATAGCCCATTCTTCCCGAAATGGCGAGGGTATATGTTGCCCTTGGTGACATTGAACGCGGAAATCGCCGCCGTCGCAACCTTTGCGTGGTTCGTCGGCAAAACTTCACACCAAAAGAGCGCAGCGTGCGCGCATCAGGTTCTGCCGGAGTGTAGAATGAGGTTGCAGGGGAGCGTTTTGGAAATCTGGAGGATTGCCGACTTTCAGCGGATCACGATCTCATCCGCACGCACCATGCCCAGAACGGCGCGGACCCGTTCGTCGAGCAGGTCCAGATCGAGGTAATCGTCGGAAAGCCGCCGGGTCAGGTTTTCCATCCGTGCGACATCCGCTTCCACGGCCTCTTTTTGTGCGCGCAAATTCGATGTCTCGGCGACGATCTCGGCGCGCTGGAAAAGGCCGAAATTACCTTGCACCGCAGCGAACGTGAAATAGAGGCTTAGCGCGAAGGCGATCGCGAAAAACAGCCAGGGGCCGAAAGCCGGTGTTGAAATGCGTGTCATGGTCTGCTCTGCCTGCAAACGGCTCTGGTGGCCGCGTTACGATGACTATGACACGCGCGAATCACAAAGGGAATCCCTTGTGACGCCGAATTCGCGCCAAAACTGCGGAAAATGCGCTCCCAGACCGCGTTCAGCCGTCTGACGCCGACCCGCCGAGCGCGGCAACCCCCGGAAGGACCTTACCCTCCATCCATTCAAGAAACGCGCCACCGGCGGTGGAGATATACGTGAAATCATCAGCGGCACCGGCTTCGTTCAGGGCAGCGACCGTATCTCCCCCCCCCGCGACAGAGATAAGCGCACCCGACCGCGTCAATGCCGCGGCACATCGCGCGGCGGCCACGGTGGCGGTGTCGAAGGGGGAAATCTCGAAAGCGCCCATCGGACCGTTCCAGATCAGCGTCTTGAGATTCGCAAAAGCGGCCTCGACCGCCTTGATCGTCTCAGGTCCTGCATCGAGAACCATCTGGTCGTCCTCCAGCACCGTATCGGCCGTCAAGGAAATGACATCGTGCGGCGCGCCTTGCTTGAATGTCCGTGCGACCAATCCGTCGACGGGCAAAAGGATGGTGCATCCGGTCTTTTCCGCCTGCACCATGATATCGCGCGCTGTGTCGAGAAAGTCGGGTTCTTGCAGGGAGGCCCCCAACTGCGCACCTTGCGCGGCGAGAAACGTATTGGCCATGCCGCCGCCAATCACCAGTAGGTCCAGCCGATTCACAAGGTTCTCCAGCAGTTCGATCTTGCTCGATACCTTGGCACCGCCCACGACCGCGCCGACAGGCCGTTCAGGCTTGGAGAGGGCCGCCTCCAGCGCCGAAAGCTCCGCCTGCATCTGCCGCCCGGCGCAGGCAGGCAGCAGCCGTGCCAGCGCTTCGGTGGAGGCATGTGCACGGTGCGCGGCGGAAAAGGCGTCATTGCAATAAATGTCGCCCAATGCCGCCAGACGCGCGGCGAAGTCCGGGTCGTTGGCTTCTTCGCCGGGGTGAAATCGGATGTTCTCCAGCAGGATCACATCGGCCTCCGCAGCTTCCAGCGTCATCGCTTCGGCGGCCTCCAGCGTTTCGATCAGCGCAACGGTGCAGCCGAGGTGCTCGCGCAGCGTCGGCAGGAGCTGGCGCAGGCTCATGTCCAGGTTGACCTTGCCCTTGGGTCGTCCGAAATGCGCCAGCAAGACAGGTTTGCCTCCGCGCGCCTGGATCGTGTGGACGGTCGGCACGATGCGCTCGATCCGGGTGGCATCCGTAACGCGGCCAGCCTCTACGGGGACATTGATATCAACCCGCGTCAGCACCGTCGCGCCCTCCAGATCCATGTCGTCCAGCGTTTTCCAGCCCATACCCGTCTCCATGCTCGTCCTTGAAAGCAGTGTCTTGCCGTTATCGCCCAAGAGGTCAATGCACCCGCTTGGCAATTCTGCGCCCGCGCCTTAGGTACTGTTGCAACAACAAACACAGGAGAGCCTCATGGCCGAGATTAAAGACCCCGAAAACACAATCCTGATGGAGCTGAAAGGCGGCACCGTCACGATCCAGCTGCTTCCAGACGTTGCTCCCGAGCATACCAAGCGGATGAAAGAGCTGGCACGCGCCGGCAAATACGACAACGTCGCCTTTCACCGCGTGATCGACGGCTTCATGGCCCAGACCGGCGACGTGCAACATGGCAACATGGAAGAAGGCTATAACGCAGGTCGCGCCGGGACCGGAGCGTCCGATATGGACGATCTGCCGGCAGAATTTTCCAAGATCCCGCATGCGCGTGGCAGTCTTGGCGCGGCGCGGTCGGCCAATCCCAATTCCGCCAACAGCCAGTTCTTCATCAACTTCAAGGACAATGACTTCCTGAACGGCCAGTATACGGTCTATGGTCAGGTGATCGCAGGGATGGAGCATGTAGATGCCCTGACCCGTGGCGAGCCACCGACCAACCCCGACCGGATGATCAGCGTCAAGGTGGCCGCCGATGCATAAGGCAGTCAGCGCAACCATTTTCGCAGCGCTCATCGGTTCAGCCGCTGCCGCAAGCGGCCTTGAAATCGAGGTTGCGGGCGAATCCGATGGCACGATCAAGATCGATCTGCTGGAAGACCTCGCGCCCCAGCATGTCGAACGTATTACCACGCTGGCAGAGCAGGGAGCCTATGACGGCGTCGTGTTTCACCGCGTCATCGACGGCTTCATGGCCCAGACGGGAGACGTGGAATTCGGTCGCGAGGGTGGCGATACCTCCCGCGCCGGTATGGGGGGATCGGATCTACCCGATCTGCCTGCCGAATTCTCTGACACCGCCTTTGAGCGTGGGGTGGTCGGCATGGCGCGTTCGCAGAATCCGGATTCCGCCAACAGCCAGTTCTTTATCATGTTCGATGAGGGCCGGTTCCTTGACGGGCAATATACGGTCGTCGGACGCGTAACCGAAGGGCTTGATGTACTCGACGCGATCAAGCGCGGCGAAGGCGGCAACGGCGCGGTGCAAGATGCGCCGGACGTAATGAAAAGCGTGACCGTTACGGAATGATCCGCTCACGAACGAAGCGAAAAAGGGGCGCATTTATGCGCCCTTTTTTCATTGGCGGAGCAGCGCCCGCCTCAACGCGCGAAACATGAAACTCTCAGGAGTTCTGCAAAACGGCACCGCATCTATCCTCCAGCCCTTTGCATGTCGTGGTGTAAGGGGACGACATCAATGACCGCAAGGAGCCCGACTTACCGCGTTGTCTGCGAATATTTAATCGAGTATTTCATACGATTATGAGCAGCGCATTTACGATCCGTGAAGCCAGTAAAGACGATCTTGGCAGATTGCTAGAGCTGTACCGTCACCTTACGCCAAACAATATTCCGTTTTCACTAGTTGTGGCTGAAAATATCTTTTCTAGATTTCAGCAGTACGAAGGTAGTTCAATCTTTTTGGGCGAGATTGGCAACGAACTGGTATCGTCTTGCACTTTGGTGATTATCCCAAATTTGACAAGGGGCGGAACACCTTATGCGTTGGTGGAGAATGTAGTCACCCACGCTGACCATCGATGCCAAGGGTACGGAAAATCATTGCTGAATGCGGTGACAGAACATGCGTGGGGCTTCGATTGCTACAAGATCATGCTTTTGACAGGATCAAAAGAAACTGCCACGTTGGCGTTTTATGAACGGGCCGGATTCAAGCAGTCAAAGACTGGCTTTCAAAAGCGGCGTACAGTCGGCAGAAAGTGACTGCCAGAAACGTCTCGTTGTCCCGCATAGCTACCAGTTGAAACTCTGCGCCAATGCTCCCGAAGAAATTTTCGGGAGCATTTTGCTGTCAGGCGCATACGCTTGCTGAGTGACTGATCCGAAAACGTCTTAGCTGGCAGGATTCGGTTTGGCCGTCGGGGCTGATTTGGCACCGGGGTTCAGTGGATCGTCCTGACGCTGCACGGAACCTTCGAAATGCGCGCCGCTTTCGATGGCGATGGTCTTGTGGATGATATCGCCTTCGACCCGCGCGGTCGATGTCAGACGCACCTTCAGCCCGCGCACGCGGCCGACGATTCGACCGTTGATGACGACGTCATCGGCAACGACTTCACCTTTGATCGTGGCGCTTTCACCGATGGTCAGCAAATGCGCGCGAATGTCGCCTTCGACGGTACCTTCGACATTGATGTCGCCGGTCGTCTTCATATTGCCAGTTACATGCAGGTCAGCCGAAAGCACAGAGGCGGGCGGCTTGGCCTTTGGGGCGCTGGCCTTGAATTCGTTCGGCTTGGGCGCAGCAGTTGTCGACGCTGACCCGGAGGATGAAGTCGACGACGTGTCACCGGACTGCGGAGCGGGATCGTTGATTTTGCTT
>JAGXFI010000104.1 GCA_024637305.1 Sulfitobacter sp. | reverse complement strand
CCCCACATTCGTGAATTGCCGACCTTCGGGGTTTTTGGCATAGTGCCTGCCAATAACAGGGCCGCGCAGGTGGTCGGGAAGGTGAGGCGAGTTTGATGATCCGGATGATGTCGGCGCTGGTGGCGCTTTTTGTGGTGGCGGGCTGCGGCGGTGGGTCGCGGTTTGACGGAAATATGCGCGGGGCCGTGCTTTATGCGACGGGGCCGATCCAGAACGCCTGTCTGGCCGGAGGACGCAAGGGCGCGTCCGGGGCGCGTTGCGGGTGCATTCAGGCGGTCGCGGACCGGTCGCTGTCCAACGCGGATCAGCGGCGTGGTGCGCGCTATTTCAAGGACCCCGGTGAATTGCAGGAAGTCCGGCAGTCAAGCCGCGCCTCGGACGAACGGTTCTGGCGGGCGTGGAAAGCGTTCGGCGAACAGGCGCAGGTCTGCGAGGCGGCCTGACACCCCTGCCCTCACTGCCGGCTGTGATCCAGCGGCTCTCCGAACCGTTCCTTCAACCGCTCAACGATCTGGTCACGGGCGGCCCGGAATTGCGTCAGCCTCGCCTCGCGGGTCTCTCCCAGTCCGGTGGGGTCCAGGATGGGCCAATATTCCACATCGAGATGGTAAACCCGGGTCAGTTCCAGCGCGCGACGCTGGCTGGCCGGGGACAGCGCAATGACGAGGTCGAAGGAGGACAAGTCATCGCCCCACTGTTCCATCTCGTCAAAGCTGCGCGAACGGTGGCGTGACAATTCGACGTCCAGTTCCTGGCAGACCGCGATGGAAAAGCCGTCTATCTCAAGGTCGTTCCGGACGCCTACGGATTGAACATAGGTGTCCGTTCCGTAGAATTTCTTCATGATGCCTTCAGCCATCGGCGACCGCACGGCATTATGGTCACAGCAGAAAAGCACCGATTGAGGGAGGCTGCGTTCCGTCATCGGCTGGCACGTATATCGTTGGATAGCATCATGCCGGATCAGCCGCCGAAATGCAGGACGCAGATCAGGGTGAACAGGCGGCGCGCGGTATCTGCGTCGATTTCGGCTTTGCCTTCAAGGCGTTCCTGCAACACGCGGCTGCCTTCGTTGTGGATGCCCCGCCGCGCCATGTCGATGGTCTCGATCTGGGCGGGAGGCAGTTTCTTGACCGCGTCGAAGTAGGATTCGCAAATCTGGAAATAGTCTTTGACCACTTGCCTGAACGGCCCCAGCGACAGGTGGAATTCAGCCGCTTTTTCCTCATTCTCGGTTCCGATGTCAAACACCAGACGCTTGTCGCGGATCGAAAGCGCAAGGTGGTATGGCCCTTGAGGGGCCGCACGGTCGCCACGGGAGGGAAGGACAAAGGTATTGTCCTCCAGCAGGTCGAACATCGCGACCTTGCGCTCCTGCTCGATCTCCGCCGTAGGCGGTGGCAGGTTGGCGTCATCAATGACGATATGGGAAATATGAGACATTGCTACGACTCTTAACGGACCGGATGCTGTCGTGCATAGCCCAACCGGACAGGCCCGGCAATCGCTGCATTGCAGCGCCGGTGCGTCACGGGGTCACGAGACGCGCGGCACCCAGTCGCGGATTGAGCCGCGATGACACGGCCCATGCAAGCAGGCATGCCACCCCCGCCGCCGCAAAAACGCCGGAAACCGGCGCGACCAAAAGGATCATCCACGCCATACCCGGCGTCGCGATGCCCGATACGTCCCTGTAGGACGAATAGACCGCCGACATCTCCGTGCGCTCCGACGGTTTGACCGCCATCAGGAAAGGCAGGCCGGCGCAGACGTCCAGCAGGATCAGGAACAGGCTGCCCACAAACAGCGCCGCGACCGCCGGCCAGGGCGCGGCATCGCCGATCCCCGCAAAGGTAAACAACAAGGCACAGGCCATGAAACCGGTGCGCACGCCGGTGCGGATCGACCGCCACTGCACCCATCGCAGCATGAAAGGCGTGAGAAACAGAGATGCGTTGGTGATCGACAACAATGTTCCGCCCAATTGCTCGCCCATGCCGTTCTCAACAGCGAAGATCGGCAGGTAGACGACATAGGCCCACCAGCCGCAGGACCGGATCACAGCGAAAAGCCATCCCGCGACAAGGCGTGGCTGCTGGGTGAATCGCCCGAGGAACGCCAGCGGATTTGGTGCAGGCTTGCGGGCACGGGTGATAAGCTTGCCGTTCCCCAGCCGCATGTAGAGAAACGCGCACAACATGATCGCCGCCGAGATCGCCGCGATGATGAACGGTGCCGGTCGCCACCATCCCCAAAGCAATACGCCCAGCACCGGCCCGACCGTCCATCCAAGGGCGGAATAGAACATCCGCATCGTCTCTGATTTTCCCAGTTGGGTTCGCGCGATGTAATCGAGGACATATGCGTTGAAACATACGAACGTGGTCACCGTCGCGATCGAGTTCAGCGTCAGGCCAAGCACGGTCAATGCCGGTGTTCCCATCGCCGCAAGGCCGGATCCAAGGACGAAAGCCAGAGCGCCCATGCCATAAACCCAGCGGCGCGGGACAAAGCGGGTGACGTAGGGCACCAGAAGGCCGATAAACAGGGAAACAATTCCGATGCCGAAGTATATCGAGCTTACCAGCGCCGCATCGCCCAGCGCATCATACATCGCGATTGGAAAAACCGAAATAAGTATGCCGCGCGTAATCGCCTCGAATGCCGCAAGCGTTGCAAACCCTCTGACCGACGGGGTGGGCGCATGGCGGAGCCATTCAGGGATGCGGCGTTCGAACATATAGCGGCTTTGAGTTTAAACAGGCTCGCAGGATCGCCCCGAAGCCTGCAAGCGTCTGGCAGTTTGGCGACAAAAACGAGGCGTTTTCATCCCTTTGCGAAGGATGCGCAAAAAGTCGCTTCGCTTTTTGTTTCGCTGTGGCAAACTATCGGAGACACTGGAGGATTGCGGGATGTGCAGCACTACGGGAACAGCCGTTGCGACGGTTCTGATCGAAAATGATCGCGTGCGCGTGACTGAATGGCGCTTCGCCAAGCGCGGTGACAATACTGGATGGCACCGTCATGAATTTGACTACATCGTGGTGCCGCTTTTTGACGGCAAACTTGAGATCGAGATGGAGCGCGACCGCGTCACGGCAGACCTGAGCAACGGCGTGCCCTATTACCGCAGTCTTGGCGCGGAGCATGACGTGATCAACGGGAATGATTTCGAATGCGCCTTCATCGAAGTCGAGCTGCTGGAAGACCCCCGCTGAGGGAGACCGCAATGCGCTGCCGGTGGTTGAACAAGTCGGCAATGGTGGCGGAGATCGTCTAATCGTTCAGTTTGCGCAGCCGCGCTGAGACCGACAGGCCATGCGCCTCAAGCCCTTCGGAAGCGGCAAGTCGTTCGGCAGCCGGGCCAATGGCACGCAAGGAAGCAGGCGTCATGCGCGCCAGCGTTGTCCGCTTCATGAAATCCAGCACGGACAGGCCGGACGAAAAGCGGGCGGAGCGTGCGGTGGGCAGAACGTGGTTCGGTCCACCGACATAATCGCCGATAGCTTCGGGCGTCCACTGACCGAGGAAAATCGCACCGGCATGGGTGATATGCGCGCTCAGGGCATCGGGATCGGCGACGCAAAGCTCCAGATGCTCGGGGGCGATGCGGTTTGACAGGGCGGCGGCGCTGGCCAGATCGGGCGCTGTGATGATCGCCCCGTTGTCGCGCCAGCTGGCACCGGCGATGTCACGCCGTGCAAGCGTGGTAAGACGCGCGTCGATCGCCTGTGCCACCTCACGGCCGAAGCCAGCATCGGTGGTTATCAGAATGGACTGCGCACTGGCGTCATGCTCCGCCTGACTTAACAGGTCGAGCGCGATGAAGTCCGCGTCGTTGTCCGCGTCCGCGATCACGAGGATCTCGGAGGGGCCTGCGATCATGTCAATGCCGACTTTGCCGAAAACGCGCCGTTTGGCGGCGGCGACAAAGGCGTTCCCCGGCCCGGTGATCTTGTCCACTGGCGCGATGGTTTCGGTGCCATATGCCAGCGCCGCAATCGCTTGCGCCCCGCCGATCCGGTAGATTTCATCCACACCCGAAATTTGCGCCGCAAGCAACACCAACGGATTCAGCACACCGTCCGGCGCAGGCACGACCATCGCCAGACGCGCAACGCCGGCGACCTTCGCGGGAATGGCGTTCATCAGCACCGACGACGGATAGCTGGCCAATCCGCCCGGAACATAGAGACCCGCCGCCGAAACCGGCGTCCAGCGCCAGCCCAGCGTCGCACCGGTTTCGTCCGTCCACTGCGCGTCTTCGGGGATCTGTCGTGCGTGATAGGCTGTTATCCGGTCAGCAGCCTGCTGTAATGCGCGGCGGTCCGGCTCGCTCACCTGATCTGCCGCGGCTGCAATTTCCCCGGCCGTCACGCGCAAGGTTTCCGGAGTAAGTGTGAGGCGGTCGAACTTCGTTGTCAGATCAATCACCGCAGCATCGCCGCGCGCGCGCACGTCCGCGATGATCCTGGCGACCGTATCGTCTACATCCGGCGCGTCCTCGCGTTTGGCGTTGAGCAGCGCGGCAAAGGCGGCCTCGAAATCGGGGGATGAGGCATCCAGAAAAGCAGGCATATCCGTTCAGTCCGCGTGCCGGGGTTGCTTACCCGATGGGGCAACATAAGGACGGGTGACATCTTTCAGGCTGACCTCGATGGCTTCGACAGACAAACGGATCGCGCCGTCACCGGCTAGCGTCAGGGTGATATGACCGGACGGCGCATCGGTTTGCTCGAACGCGATGGACAGCAACGACAGGATAGTATCCGCGTCATTCTTCGGCACATCCTGCGATGCGACGGCGGTGACGTTGTTGAACATCAGAATAGACTGCACACGTTCGGGCGCGTGACGCCCTTGGCCTGCGTCTTCCCACCGGAAGCGGTTGAGCAACAGCGCAAATCGCCCGCCTTTCGCGTGCCAGCGCATTTCCGACGCCGGAAATACCGCGTCCTGTGCCAGCGAAGAGATGACCTGAAGATCGTCGGCATCCAGCGCACCTAGGTTCAGTGGTGGTTCGCGGCCGTCTTCGAATTTGGCGTCGTTGCTCATGCTTCCTTGATCCGTTCAATATCGGCCCCTACGCCGCGCAGTTTGGCGACGACATGCTCATACCCGCGATCCAGATGATAGACGCGGCTGACCCGGGTTTCGCCTTCTGCCGCAAGCCCTGCAAGAATCAGCGAGACCGACGCACGCAAATCCGTCGCCATCACGGGCGCGCCCTTCAGGCGGTCCACGCCCGTTACCGTAGCAATGCCGCCATGTACTTCAATACGCGCGCCCATGCGGATCAGTTCCGGCGCGTGCATGAAACGGTTCTCGAATATCTTCTCTTCCAACACCGATGTGCCATCGGCGGTACACAGCAACGCCATCATCTGGGCCTGCAAGTCGGTGGGAAATCCGGGGAACGGCTCGGTCGTCACATCCACCGCCCGGATACGCCCGTTCTTGCGCGCAACCGTCAAACCCTGGTCCGTTTCGCTTACGGCAATCCCGGCGGCATCAAGCTTTTCGCAAAAGGCGGCAAGTAGGTCGATGCGCCCGCCCAACAGCTCTATCTCGCCGCCGCAAATCGCCGGAGCCAGCATGTAGGTGCCCAATTCGATCCGGTCGGCGACCACCGGGTGGGTCGCGCCGCCGAGGCGGTCGACGCCCTGCACCGTGATGGTCGATGTGCCGTCGCCGTCAATCTGGGCGCCCATCTTGCGCAGGCAGCTTGCCAGATCCACGATCTCAGGCTCGCGTGCCGCGTTATTGATAACGGTCGTGCCCTTGGCCAATGTCGCCGCCATCATGATATTTTCAGTGGCACCCACCGACGCAAAAGGAAAATCTATCTTTGCGCCCTTCAACCGCCCGCCTGCCGCTTTGGCGTGCAGGTAGCCGTCGCGCAATTCAATCTGCGCGCCCATCTTGGCCAGACCGTCGGTGTGAATGTCCATTGGTCTTGCGCCAATGGCACATCCGCCGGGCAACGAGACCACCGCGACGCCCTCGCGTGCCAGAAGAGGCCCCAGAACAAGGTTGGAAGCGCGCATCTTGCGCACGATGTCATAGTCCGCGCGGGTATTGATCTGGCCGTGCGAAGACATCGCCAGTACCCGCCCTTCCTGCAGCGACGTGACCTCGGCCCCCAAGGATTGCAAAAGCTGCGTCATGGTGCGGATGTCGCTCAGGCGCGGCGCGTTGGTCAGCGTCAACGGCTCTTCGCTCAGCAATGTGGCCGGCATCAGCGTCAGACAGGCGTTCTTGGCCCCCGCGATGGGAATCTGCCCCTTGAGCGGCCCGTTGCCGCGCACCAAAATCGAATCCATCCCTCAGGTATCCTTGTCCTGCGCTGCCTGCGCGTTGCCTGTACCGGTCGCGTCATCCTGCCCTGCCCGCGCCCGTGCCTGCGCCTTGCGACGCGCCATATTGGCTTTGAGAGCGGCCTTGAGCCGGTCCTCTTTTCCAGATGCCTTCTTCGGCGTTTTAGGGGGCTTATCGCGGGTCATGCGCCTTGTCTACCTGACGCGCCGCAGGGGGTCCAGATTAGGCTTGCGCCATTGGTCGATTGCGTCTAATCACGCCCGCACCAACGCTGCTGTAGCTCAGAGGTAGAGCACTCCCTTGGTAAGGGAGAGGTCGAGAGTTCAATTCTCTCCAGCAGCACCAGTTAGCCCCCTTAAATCGTTGAAAACCCTTGACTATAAGGCACCTAGTCCGGCTTGCTGATTTAAATTGCGTTACAAGACGGAGCGGATCGTGGCGGACTGACTGAAGGATTTTCTGGAGCGGGATTTTCACCGGCGCACTGGTGTATGAAATAACGCAGATGCGTCGAGCAGATATCAGACGCGAGAAATTTGGAGCGGCCAGGAAACCGGAAGTTCAGTTGAAAATACGACCACGAGCGCGGACAAGCGCGTAGCCGACCGTGGCCAGGTAGGCCGCGTCGATCATCACAAGGACGAACCATGGACGGGTGAAACCGAGCCCAATCACGACAACTGTCGCAACCATGATCACCGCGACCAGCCGCCGTGGCACTCTGACCGCCTTGGGTGACAGCGTTGGAAGTTTGGAGATCATCAAGATACTGACCAGAGCCAGCCAGATCGCAACAATCACTGGCGCATTGCCGGGATCGAAACCGCCCGAAAGCGTCAGGAAGGCCGGAAGAAGGCCCAGGAATGCGCCGGCGGGGGCAGGCACCCCTACGAAATACGCCTTGAGCCCGGTGCTCTGGTCGGCCTGATCTGACATGACATTGAACCGTGCCAACCGAAGGCAGGTGGCAGCGGCGAAGAGGAGCACAAAAATCCAGCCGAAGCCTCCCAACTGCGTCAGGTGCAGCTGGTAGATAATAATCGCCGGTGCCACGCCAAAACACAGGAAATCCGACAGCGAATCAAGCTGTGCTCCCATCGGCGACCCGGCCCCGAACCGACGCGCGATAAACCCGTCCAGCCCATCGGCCAGCATCGCCAGCAGGATCATGAACACTGCCGTCGCAAATCGGCCCTCGATCGCGAAGCGGATCGCGGTCAGGCCCAGACTCATCCCAAGGAGCGTAATCATGTTGGGCAGCAGCATCAGGATCGAGACCCGAGTCTGTTCGTTCGGTGGGTTGCTTTCGGATCCGGGTTCCAGCATGGCTCAGGTCTCGTTCGTGGTGCCCGTGATATCCGCGATCACAGTCTCGCCCGCCACCATGGTCTGACCAATGCGGACCAATGGCGTGGCACCTTCAGGAAGATAGATATCAAGCCGCGAGCCGAACCGGATCAACCCGAAACGCTCGCCACGCTCCATATCCTGCCCATCCGCGGCCCAGCACAGGATGCGACGTGCAACAAGACCCGCGATCTGCACCACGCCGTATTGCCGCCCGTCGGCGAGGGCGATGGCGAGACCATTGCGCTCGTTGTCCTTGGACGCCTTGTCGAGCGATGCGTTGAGAAATTTACCCGGTCGGTAGGCGATTTTTGTGATCCGGCCTGCCGCAGGCAAACGGTTCACATGGCAGTTGAACACCGACATGAAGACCGACACCCGCAGCATTTCAGTCTCTCCCAAACCAAGTTCGGCAGGCGGCACGGCCGGTTCGAGCAACGAGACCACTCCATCGGCGGGCGAGACCATGATATCGGGCCGCGCCGGCACCACCCGTTCGGGATCGCGAAAGAAGTAGTAGACCCATATGGTCAGGCCAACGCCGATCCAGCCAAGCGGAGACCAAAGCACGAAAAGCAGGACCGTGAGTCCCGCCGCGATGGCAACGAAACGCCGCCCCTCAGGGTGCATCGGCTTGACGAAGGTAGAGAGCATGGAAACGGACATCGGGGACCTTTTTTTCTCTTACGGAAGCGAGAACACGGTGCCAATACCGCCTTCCAAGCTGTTTGGGGATATGTCTGGTGCGCCGCGCAATAGCAACCCGTTCCGCTCCGCGGCCAACCACCTGTCCCACGGTGCAGGAAGTGTGCTGCAATTGACGAACCTGCGCAGAATTGAAGGCGCATGGAGCCCAATCCAAGACGGGATAGCAGCCAATCGCAAGGTGATGCTCTCCCTCCATCGTATTCCCGACCGCGCGACTTGGAGGTCGAACCGGTTCGGCTCCCCCAACCCTTGCACCGCGTCGCCGCACTGCATATTTCCGTCTGACACACTAAGGAGAACGTCCATGCAGTTCCAATTCAACACCGATAGCCATATTCAGGGCGATGAGCGTCTGGCCGAGATTGCCGAGACCACCGTCGTCGGTGCCTTGGGGCATTTCACCGATCGCCTCTCGCGGATCGAGGTGCATCTGGTCGATGTAAATGGGGGCAAGGGTGGGGCTGACGATATTCGCTGCACTGTCGAGGCGCGGCCTGAGGGGATGCAGCCGCAGACCGTCACGCATAACGATGCTGATGCAGATGCGTCTTTGCGCGGAGCAGGCAAGAAAATGCGCGCGTTGCTGGATAGCGAGTTCGGCAAGCTCGACAAGCGCCGCTGATCCGCGCACTGGCCCTTTTCTATGGGCGCAGGACTACCTGCGTGGCATAGATACAATTTTAACCATCTGGACTGATCGCCCCCGCATCCTTCGAAGAATTCGGGACTATAATCTGGTGCAAACACCGACTGTCTTGCTGGTGCCAAACAGGAAAGCTCCTGAATGGACTTCCAGGTGCAGCGGTAACTCTTGATGAAAGCGCCCTGCAAAAATGGCTCATTTCGGGATTATGATGACGAAGCAGGATCGCCGCCTCCTCAGGCAATTTAACGCCCTTCAAACCCAGTTTCCGCTGTTGAAGCGGCCGATACGGACGATCATGAGTGATGGTTGGGGCATGTTCCGTATCCCCCTGGCGATTACCCTGATCATCCTCAGCTTTTTTTCATTTCTGCCCATGCTTGGCTTGTGGATGCTGCCGGTCGGACTTCTGGTGCTCGCGCGAGACTTCGAGCCGCTGCAGGGTCCGGTATCCGGGGTGGTAATCCGGGTCCGCCGGCGGCTGGGACCATGGATGAGGAAAGGTCGCAAAAAGCAGAATAATCGCCTGTAGCGCTGCCAATGAGACCACAGGGAAGACTGGCAAGACGGTAGATTTGCAACCATGCCATGATTGCAACGTCTCGGTTGTCTGCGGCGCTTGGCGAGGATCAGGGAACACCGCCCGATCTTGCATTATCTGCCTGCCTCGTTCCAGCACGTCGCGTCACCGATAAGCGCATGCGACATCACTGCCCATTTAGTGCTTTCCAGGCTATCAATTCTCATCCTGTTTCCGCCGCCGACAGATGGTCGGCAGCAGCTTTCCCTTCGTCAACTGCCCGGGATCTCGATACCGCGTTCGCGGAGCCAGGCGTGCATTGCGGCGATCTCCCGCTGCTGTTCGGCGATGATTTGCCGGGCGAGTTCCATGTTCTCGGGATCGGAACCCGCAGCAAGCTGGATGCGCGCCATGTCGATCGCACCCTGGTGGTGCGGAATCATCCCGAGGACAAAGGCGACATCCGGATCTTTGTGCCTGAGACCCGACATCATCTCATCATGCATCCCCATCATTGATTGCTCATAGGCGGCTGTCACCGACGATGGGTCGAGATTTTCCGGAATTACCGCCGAAGGTGCCCCAGCATCATCGACGGCGACAGTTCCCTGCGGACCGTGCGGGTGCTCAGGTGAATAGGAGTGCGTGGCCATTTGCCGCTCCTTCGCAAGGATTTCCGCCATGGTCCGAGAATCGGCACCATAAAAGCCGGCATGCAGCCCCCAGTAAGCGGTGGCGAAGATCACGAGCGCCGAGGCCAGGCCCAACGGCACGCCGATCAGTGATCGCCGTATCCAGGACCAGAAATGCAATTCTCGCGTGTGGTCTACCGCGATGACGACGATGATCGCCATGATGAGCGCGTGACCGATCAGGTCGACCCGGCCGAATGGATAGACCGCCGCATTGAAGATCACAAAGAGCGCAACCGCCGAGAGACGCCGGACCAGGGGCGTAGCGAGAAGACCGAAGCCCATGGCAAACTCCGCGACGCCCGCCATCGGGATGAACACGTCGCGTGGCAGACCGAACGTCAGGAAGGGTTTTTCCAGCACAAGCGGGTAGAACCATTCCGGATAGGCGAATTTCTCGAGGCTCGACCACATCAACGCAATGGCAACGCCCCAGCGCAGCACCTCGAAGCGGTGTTTGCGCCATTCCGCACGACCCGACGCCTCAAGCACAAGATAGGCGGCCACGGCCACGCCCAAGGCGAGGTAATCAAGCAGGTGGAAGAAATCGTAGTCGCGCAGTGCGAGCACCCACAGGAAAATGATGCCGGCCGCGGAAAACGGCATGGTGCGCCGGGAGACAATCCCCGCAGCAATCAGAAGCTGAAACCAAGAGACCCATTCCGAAGGCGTCTTGAGGTCCGGGGTCAGGTAAACTCCACCGACCGAGAAGATTGCGACAAAGAAGGCGGCGATCATGATCCGGACGAAATCGTCCAGCCGCAGCCAAAGCGGATTGGTGACGCGGTCCATCGTGTCGAGGGCTACGTTTCCCACGGCGCTGCGCTCGAAGAGGCGCGTCACGATGAAGAACACGAGAACCAGCGCTATCCCTGTCCAGAACCAGGGATCGGTCAAGGTGCGTGTGAGCGGTGCCGGCGACGCGTCGACGATGTAGGGCGCGAACCACTTCACGTGGGCTGCCGCGGCGACGGGCACGATGGCTGCGACGAGCCCGACAATCGCGACTCCTGCGGCTCTTCGGTGCTTGAGGGAAAACATGGGGACCTTCTTTCTTCGAAGATGGTGATGGGTCAATTTCCAGGCTGCGAAGCGGCCACGTCGAGCGGGGCCACCCGGTTGCCATGTCGGAAGGACAAGTCTCACAACTTGAAATGGTGCCAGGACTGTCAACGGCAAGTCTCAGGGCGTGACCACCGGGATGGAAGCTGAAGCACGAGGGTCCGAAATCGCGACCGAGGTGAGCTTCGTCAATCTGAACATGGTTTCAATGATCTCTTGCGATCGTGCAAAACAGTGAATATTCGCCGTTTTGAATATATCTTGCGCTCTACCTCTCGGTTTGACAGGGTGAAGGACATGTATTGTCCAGGGAGGATGACAAAATGACACTCAACCCGATGCGCGCCGTGGCACGCCTTGCAATGGCCACCGCCGCGCTGATTTTAGGGGCGCACATGGCCTTGGCCGAAACGGTCAACAAGGTCGCTATTCATGTGGATGAGGAGAGCATCCAGACAATGAACATGGCGCTCAACAACGCGCAGAACATCGCCGCCTATTACGAAGAGCAAGGGCAGGATGTGATCATCGAAATCGTCACATATGGCCCCGGTCTGCACATGCTGCGTTCAGATACCTCGCCGGTTGCACAGCGTATTTCGACCATGTCGCTGGAGATGGACAACATCAGCTTTTCGGCGTGCCTGAATACCGTTGAGGCGATGAAGCAAAAGTCCCAGAAAGACGTGCCCCTCTTAAGCGAGGCCGTCGTCGTGCCGTCTGGTGCCGTGCGCCTGATGGAACTGCAGCAACAGGGCTACGCCTATCTGAGACCTTAAAAGACATCGGCCACCCGGGTTTCGGTCGCCGATAGCGACCCGGATCTGTGTGGCCGCCCAACTGCTTGCGATACCGAAAGAGCAGAGGCTCACGGCAGGAACGCCCCGAAACAAAATAACTGGATCTGCCATACGATCGTGTTGGTATCTGTCGTACGGTGCGGTTATCAGCCACTGAAATCGACCAATACGAGGTTCCGATGCCCGCTGACAATCTTGCGGATCCTGCGCCGGTCTCAGCCCTACGGATCGCCGGGTTGATTGCAGGGCCCGTGGGGGCCGCGCTGATGTTGTGGATCACACCCCCCGATGGCATGCCGCCCGAGGCCTGGCGGATGCTGGCCATCACCCTGTGGATGGTTGTCTGGTGGCTGTCCGAGGCATTGCCGATACCGGCCACGGCGCTGCTGCCCCTGGTGTTGATGCCCTTGTTGGGGGTGCAGGACATGTCCGAGACTGCGGCAAGCTATGCCAGCCCGCTGATCTTTCTGTTTCTTGGTGGTTTCTTGCTGGCAGCCGCAATGCAGCGGGTGGGTCTGCACCGCCGCATCGCCCTTGGGATCGTATCCCTTGTCGGCGCATCGCCTGACAGGATCGTTCTGGGATTCATGCTGGCCACGGCCTTTCTGTCGATGTGGATCTCGAATACCGCGACAACGATCATGATGTTCGCTGTTGCCCTGTCGGTGATCGACTTTGTCAGCCAACAAAGCCGCGATGACCGAATGGTGCGCAATTTTGGTGTCGCTCTGATGCTGGCGGTGGCCTATGCGGCGTCGATTGGTGGCGTCGGATCCCTGATCGGGTCACCGCCCAATGCAATGCTGGCAGGTTTCGTGCAAAAAACCTACGGTATCGAGGTCAGCTTTGCCCGGTGGATGATGATCGGTCTGCCAGTCGTCGTCGTGATGCTGCCGCTGACGTGGTTACTGCTGACGCGCCTGCTGTTTCCTGCACGCATGATGCAGGTGGGCGACGCAAGCGGGCTGGTGCGTGCAGAGATCATGGCGATGGGGCCGATGGATCGCGGCGAACGTCTGGTCGCAATCGTGTTTGGTGCCGCCGCCCTAGGGTGGATGCTGCGCCACCCATTGGTTCAACTGACGGGTCTGCCGCTGGATGATGCCATGATCGCCACTTCGGCGGCCCTGATCCTTTTTGCGTTGCCCGTATCTCGACCAGAGGGGCGCTATGCGCTGGATTGGACCGCCACGCGCGATTTACCCTGGGGGATTCTGCTGCTCTTCGGAGGGGGGCTGGCGCTGGCAAGCGGATTTTCGTCATCGGGTCTGGCGCGTGTGATCGGTGAACGCGTGGCAGGGATCGACATTACCACCGTCTTTCTGGTGCTCGTGGTGCTGATCGCCATGGTCTATCTGACCGAAATTACATCCAACACAGCCTCGACGGCGACGTTTCTGCCTATTCTGGGGGCTGTTGCCGTGGGGCTGGAACTTGATGTGCTGACCCTGACAGTGCCAGTCGCGCTTGGTGCCTCGATGGCGTTCATGATGCCTGTCGCAACGCCGCCCAATGCCATCGTCTTTGCCTATGACAGAATGCACCTTTCCGACATGGTGCGCGCGGGGCTGCTGATGAACATCATCGCCATTGCCGTCGCCTTCAGCGTTTTCGTGTTGCTGGGGCCGATTGTGTTTGGCATCGCTTTCTGACGTTCAAGGCAGATACCGGTTGGCTATCGGATCACATGCACCGCGCATTTCGCGTGGCGCACCACCTGCGCCGCAGTGGAGCCGAGAAATATATCCTGCATACCGGGTCGGTGGCTGGCGATGACGATGCAATCCGTGCCAACCCTATCAGCATAATCGAGAATGGACCGGCTGGAATGGCCCTTGATGACCACGGCTTTGCCGGCGGAAACCGAGGCCGCCATCTCGTCAAGCTCCGCCTCGATCGCGCGGCGGCTTTCGATTAATTGGCTCTGCGGAATATAGGAAAGAGCGTAGGAGGGAATCTGTTCCATCACATGGATGAGGGTGATTTGCCCGCCATCCGCCAAAATGGCCTTGGCGATTTCCAGCGCGCCGGCGGAGTCGCGGTCACTGTCAAACGAAATCGGAACGAGAATGTTGCTATACATCAGATGCGCCCTTTCTTGCATATGCGTTGCGAACAGTCTGACACATCCCGCCTCGCGCGTCTTGATACAGGTCATTTGACCCCACATTATCTCCATATCGTGGCGCTTGTTTTTGCAAGCTGAACCAGTGTTCTGCTCCCAGAGTGGCGTCTGCTGTCGCGTAAAAACCCGAGATGTGTGAGCGTCGGGCACGTTGTACCCACCAGCCGCGCCTGACAGCGCCTTTGGTGCAAAGCGTGCGACTGGTCGTATGAACCCGGCCGTTCAAGCAGCCTACAGCATCAGGGCAACGTATTTCTGTATGAAATCACTCTTTTCAAAAGTTCGGCTCTGCGATTTCGGGACCGGAATGATGTCGCAAACAGGGGGTTTCAGCTATCTCTGCGTGTTTAGGATGTTGTGGACACATCAATTGAATGGATCCCTTGATGACAGCGATTGACAGGCCTGAAATCAAGGCGGATATCCACAGATATGGCGTCTTGTTCGTCTTTGCGGCCGGGGTTCTCTGGTCGACCGTTGGGATTGGCATCCGGCTGATCGAAGACGCAGCGGTCTGGCAGATCCTGCTCTATCGCTCGATCAGCCTCAGCGTTCTCCTTTATATCGTAGTGCGCTTGCGGTCTGGCGAAAGTCCGTTTTCTCAGGCCCGTCGCATCGGAGGCCCTGCCGTTATTGCGGGGTTGTCGTTGGTGGCTGCTTATTCCGGCGGAATTTACGCAATTCAGGTGACCTCCGTGGCGAATGCGATGCTGCTTTTCGCAACAGCCCCTTTCCTGGCTGCTGTTCTGGGCTGGATCGTTCTCAGGGAACCCGTGCGTATGGCGACATGGATTGCCATTGCGGTCGCCATTGGCGGGATTTCCATAATGGTTGCTGACAAATCCGGAGGCGTTGAACTTAAAGGAAGTCTTGCAGCCTTGGGGTCCGCGCTCGGCTTTGCCGTTTTTACCGTGGCGTTGCGGTGGGGAAAATCCGGCGAAATGCTGCCGTCCGTTTTCCTCTCCGGAGTTTTCGCCATCATCATCACATTTGCAATTTGTCTCTATCAGGGCCTGCCAATTCTCTTGTCCCCCCGCGATGCCAGCATATCGATGGGGATGGGGTTATTTCAGGTCGGGGCGGGCCTGATCCTCTACACGATCGGGTCGCGCAGCTTGCCCGCTGCCGAACTCGCCTTGCTGTCGCTTGCTGAGGTTGTTCTGGGGCCGCTTTGGGTGTGGTTGTTCCTAGGTGAAACCGCAACGCTCAATACCTTGATCGGCGGTGCGGTTCTGCTTGCGGCAATTGCCGGAAACGCGGTGTCAGGCAAACGACGAAATCCTCCACCGATCACCGCACCTTAGGGACACAATCGCAATCGGCCCGTGGAGGTGATCGCCAAAATATCCACAGCACAGCTTTCCTAAACCACCGATGCACGTCTGCTGCGGCAACGCTCAATTCGGCCGGGTCATCAAGCGACGGCGTGATTATTTTCAAGCCTGAAATGACATCTTCCATCAGCGTGTTGACCACCGGGACGGACAGGCTCAATAGTCGCCTGAGGCTGAAAGCGCGTCGGCATCTGGGTCGTTGCGCTTGCCGTGCATGTTCGCGACATCGGACGCCTGTCGACAGTCACGGGAAGCAGGAGAACGACGGCGCGTATTTGGCGCGTCTGTCTCAGCGCTTCCGGTGCCTACCGATATTTCATTGAAATCATGTCATAAAGCGCTCACCAACGCACCCCCAACACTTCGAGTCCAGATGCGCGAGATGGTGCCCCCACTCTTCCCGCGCCTCAAAAATAGAGTTCGAGATCCCTCGCTTTACCTGCATCATGCCAATTCCATTTACACTTCACCTGATCCCCCGCTATGCCTGCGACTGGCAACCAGATGAGGAGAGCATCGTGAAACTGTGCAGATTGCGTGTCCAGGACAGGATACACCCGTCGATAATTGATGAAACAGGCACGGCGCGTGACCTGTCCGGTGTCGTGGCGGACATCACGCCCGAGACGATCACACGGTCAGGGCTCGACGCTTTGCGCGGTGTTGATGTCAAAGATTTGCCGGAAATCACCGGTGCGTATGCTCCGATCCTTTCTGACGTGCGGCGGATGTTTTGCATCGGCCTGAACTATTCCGATCATGCCGCCGAAGCAGGCATGCCTATCCCCGAACATCCGATCCTTTTCATGAAGGTTTGCCCCGTGACGGGGGCCAATGACCCGATAATCCTCCCCAAGGAATCCCAGAAAACCGATTGGGAGGTCGAACTGGGCGTGGTCATCGGCTGTGAGACCCAGCATGTGTCCGAATCCGACGCGCTGGAAAGCGTCGCGGGATACTGTGTGGTAAACGACGTATCAGAGCGCGCTTTCCAGAACGAATGGGGCGGGCAATGGGTCAAGGGAAAGTCCTGTGACAGTTTCGGCCCCATCGGTCCGTGGCTGGTGACGCGCGACGAAGTGCCGGACCCGCAAGCGCTGGATATGTATCTGGATGTGAACGGGACGCGGTGCCAGGCGGGCAATACCGGCACGATGATTTTCCCGGTCGCCAAGATCGTATCATTCCTGTCCGGCTTTGTGACGCTGCGCCCCGGTGACATCATTACGACCGGCACACCGCCGGGTGTCGGAATGGGCATGAAGCCACCGAAATATCTGCAGCCCGGCGATGTTGTCACACTGGGTGTCGAGGGGCTGGGGGATCAGCGCCAGGAGGTTCGGTCGTTCGGGAGCTGACTGGTAACGGGTACAGACGTTGCGCGCTCACTCGTCCTCGGCGACCTCGGGCTGCACCTGCGCCCAGGTCAGCATGGTAAAGATCAGCGTCCCACCTATGATATTGCCGATCAAGACGGGGATGAAGAACCCGAAGACCGCAACGTTGAAGCCCAGTTGACCCAGAACGATGAGGAATGCCATTTCCACAGACCCAGCGACGATATGGGTAAAGTCGCCCAGAGCGATCAACCAGGTGAAGATGAAGATGATAAGAACATCGCTGCCTTCGTCAGAGGGCAGCATCCAGACCAGCGCCGCGATCAACACACCCGCTGGGATCCCCCGCATCAGACCCTCAAGCGGCGGCATCCCGGTCGCGTGGCGGCTAAGCTCCATCATTGCGTAGAATACGCTGTCTGACAGAACCGGTGCGTAAGCAAAAAACGTTGCCACGGCGAATGCCCCAACGACGTTTGCAGTCAAGACAACAGCCCAAAGTCGCCCCATTCGTCCCAAATGCCGGCGCGAGGGATGCAAGACGACAGGGACAACCGTGGCAATGGTGTTTTCTGTAAAAAGCTGCATTCGCCCCACGATGACCAATATAAAGCCAAGCGAGTATCCCATGTTCTCGAAGATATACCGGAAACCCGTGTCTGGCATATGCGATCGCAACAACGCTTCTCCAAGCACCGAAAACGAGATCAGAATCCCAGCCGCAATGCCCGAGTACCACAAGGAACTTAGGGGGCGTTCAAGCTCTTCTTCTCCGTAACGCCGCAGAGTTTCAAAAACCAGACGCGGTGAAAGAGGTATCGCCTCATCTACCGCCTCGCGTTCTTTATGTTCCCGCGTGAGGTCTTTGGAGCGGTCATCTTCGTCATGCATGCGGTGAGGTCCCTGAAAATCGGCATCCCATTCAACCTTCTGATCGCATGGTTGGTTCCACGCGCTAAGTATGATCGCAAGGCGAAGGGATGAAAACCGACAAAATACCGGAACAAAAACGCAACTTGCACGTAATCTTCCCGAGGGGCAAACGATTGAGCAGAAAGAGAGAATGGCATGTTGCCGATGATGGATGATACTACGAAAAATTCTTCGCTAATGGCGGCGACTCTGAAACGGGCCTATCGGGATGATCTGCCCGACGAAATTCCTGCGCAATTTGCGCGCCTTCTGGACGCGTTCAAAGAGCAGGACAAAGCCGTCCCTCGCCCGCGAGACCGTCATTGATAACTCAGGCGCTCTGCCTTTCGCCACTTCCGCAAAGCAGGTCCCGCGCCAGACTCAAGAGTTGAGCGGGATCGAACGGCTTTTCAATGCTGCGCCAATTCGGGCCCTCATCGCCCGAATAATCAAGGGCTATCACTTTGCGCGCAGCCAGCCAGCCCAGGTTTTCCTCTCGGGAATCAAAGACATCCGCGCTTGAACCGGACACGATGACCAGATCAGGTGCCGTGGTCCCCTGATAGAAATTCTGAGCTTCTGAAACGGTGGCAAAAGTCGCGTACTGGACGCGTTGGTCCGACGCTGCCAATGTCTCCTGAATGTCGAGCGCGACAATCTCTGCCGGCTCCACAATACAAATTCCGATTCGGTCACGCATTCAAAGCCTCCTTTTCAACGGGACGTTGCAACTTTTCAAAGCCTCATGCATTAACATAGGACATATCAAGGAACGTTTCATGGTCACAGACTGCAAGCATTGCCCGCTCCGCAGGCGCGGCTTCTTTGAAGATATGGCCCCCGACGAGCTGGAAAAGACCCAACGCTTCAAATCGGGCGAATTGGCCGTTACTCCCGGAACGCCGATATTGATGGAAGGGTCCAAAGCGCCGCAGCTCTATACCGCCCTGCGCGGCATGGGGTTGCGGTACAAAACGCTGGAAGACGGACGACGACAGGTCGTCAATTTCATCTTTCCCGGCGATTTTATCGGCCTTCAGGCTTGCATGCTGGATGAGATGGGTCATTCAGTCGAAGCGACGACACATATGACGCTGTGTGTCTTCGACCGGTCCGATTTTTACGACTTTTTCCGCAGCAACACCAAACGCGCTTTCGACATCACCTGGCTGGCCGCGATCGAAGAGCATTTTCTGGGCGAGACACTTGTCACGATCGGGCAACGCGAAGCTGTCTCGTCGATGGCATGGGCGTTCATTCGCCTGTATCAGCGCGGCGCTGCATTGGGCCTGGTTCAGAACGGGCAGATGCCGCTACCCTACCGGCAACAGGATCTGGCGGATGCCTTGGGGATATCGCTTGTGCATGCAAACAAGACCATCGCAAAGCTGCGCGCGCATCAGTTGCTCAATTGGTCAGCCGGGCGATTGACCATCTTCGATATGGAGGCGTTGGCAAAGGTCGCTCAGGTCGAAATCGAAGAGCCACGTCGCAGACCCCTGATCTGAGATATCCGCCTTGAGGGAATCAAAAGAGGCGCGCCCGAGGAAAGGGAAACGCGCCTCTTGGAACTTGTTACCAAATTAACGATTAATTTCTTCTGTTGTTGCTCACTGCCATCCCGATCACCACGCCGAATGCGACGGCACCGGCCAGAACCAGCAGGGGCTGCTGTTCGGCGGCATCGCGGGCTTTGGCACCGGCAGTCACCAGCGCCTCGCGCGCTGATTCGTAGCTCTGCTGCGCGGTCTCGACAGCAGCGGATTGCATTTCCCGGGCGCTTTCGCCCACTTGTGACGCGGCAGCTTTCGCCTTGTCAGCGGTCTTGCGCGTTGGGGATTTCTTTGGGGCGTCTGTTGTTGTGTTGGTCATCTCTTTCTCCTTCTCGTGTCTTCTTTGTAGTCTAGTTGGAACGCAGGCTCTCATAGCCAGCTTCCATGCCGCTTCGCACAGCAGACTCGCCTGCTGCACCGACGCGACGCAACTCGTCTTGAAGAGCAAGCTCCGCCTGCTCCATCAACGCGTCGCGCTGAGCGCCCATCGTTTCGTCCTCAAGCTGGGTGCGCGGCAGCAGGGAGGCTGCGATTGCGCCAAAGCCTGCGGCAATGGCAGCCGAGAGAAAAGGTTGACGGGCGTGCAGCCTGCTGGCCTTGCGCGCTGCCTGAGCCGCGCTGCGGTCAAGCTTTTCCTGCAGGTGGATCGCCGCCTGACGGGCCTCGAGAATACGCTTGCGCGCTGGTTCCGGCAGATTGGCCAGACCTCTGTTCAATGCCGCACGCATGCGCGGTGCCCGTGGACCTTCCTCTGCTGCGGCAACGCGCGCGTCGAATTCATCGGTCAGCACATCGTCGCGCAGTCTGCCTTCGGCGATATCGTTTGAACCGCGGGCGTAGGCGGGGCGTTGGACCGGATGACGAGGACCAGCAAGCAGCGCAGCAGCCCCCAGCCCCAGCAGCAGAACCCCCGCCGGGTTGGCGCGCGCCATGTCTACGGCAGTTTTGCCGATCGCACCGCCGCGTGCCTCGAACTCCCTGGACAGGGATGCTGATACGCTTTCGGGCGACAGTGCTTGCGACAATTGACCCAATGCGCGGTCAAGAAGACCACGCTCGGCCTCGACTTCACGCTCCAGATCACTGATATCCTTAGACATTGGTGTTCTCCTTGATTGTCCTGATGTCCTTGCGGACCTGATTTATCGAACGGTCAGGCTTCAGATTTGATGGCTTGAGGCGTGACGCACCGATCAGCACGAGGACCAGAGCGATCCCAAGAACGACACCTGCTACGATCAGAGTTGCCGCCCATGCTGGCAAACCGGCACCCGTCAGCGCCACCACCGCAGCAGCGGCCAGCACATCAAGTCCGGTAAGCGCAAGCAGTGCGGCGATTGCGATCATTGCAATACCCACTCCGGCCCGTGAGATCTTTTGCGAAATCTCGCGCTTGGCCAACGCCACCTCGCCCTGAATGAGCCGGGCAAGGTGATGCAACGCCTCACCAAGAAGGCCAGGTGCCTGCCTGGGGTCAACTGTTGGATCATCCTGCACGCTCATGACTGCGACCGGCCTTCACCAAAGCGGTCTGTCTGATGCTCTGCACCAAGCGGCGTCGATGTGACGTGCCCCGACCACGGATCATCGTCGTCATGCGCATATCTGCCACGCGGTTTGCTGGATTTCATGAAGCGCGCGGCGGCAAAACCGATCAGCGCGGCACCACCGAGGAAAACGACAGGGTTTTCGCGGGCGAACCGCGTGACCTGATTGGCCGTTTGCCGCAGATCGGTGTCACGGATCGTTGCGGCGACATGCTCAAGACCCGCTGCGACCTGCCGAGCGGCTTGCGCCTGAAAGGTGCCGCTGTCGAATTCATCCGCAGCCGCGTCTGCGGCGCGCGCCGCCTGGCGGGTTTCGTCCTCGGCGCGGTCCAGCACCTGATCTGCGGCGTCCGTCGCTTCACTACGCAGATGTTCGGCGGCGTTGTCGGCCGTGTCTTCGATTTTGGACCGCATTTTCTCTGCGGTTGATTGTCGTGTATGGTCGGTCATAGTCCGCTCTCCATGGTATGTGTTGAGGTCTCAACGCAAAGGCGAAAGGTTTGTTCCCGTTCTCAGGCGCTGCGGGAAGAATCTTCTATGATTTTGCGTTCTTCCGGTTCACCGGCAGCCAGAGCGCGGTTGACCTGGCGCGCCCACACAAGAAACGGGATCGCAATGATGCCGCCAAGCGGCCCCCAGAGCCAAAGAAAGAATACCAAAGATATGAACACAAGCAGTGGATTGACGGACATCTGGTGGCCGACAAGGCTGGGGGTCACGAACTGCCCTTCGATCATGTTCATGGACAAGTAAAGCGCCGCAGGGGCCATGGTTAAGGGGCCGTCGAAAACGATCAGACCTGCAATCAGGAGTGTGAATGCAAAGAAAATCGGGCCGAGATAGAGAACGAAGTTTACCAGGAATGCCGCAAAACCCCAATAGACGGCATTTGGCATCCCCAATATCATCAGCATCAGCGCCACCAGCGCACCAAAGCTGCCGTTGATCGTGGTGACGGTGAAGAAATAGTGCGACACCTCCCCTTCGGCCTTACACAGCGCCCGGTAGCTTATCGCGTTGTTCATCTTGGCCACAAATTCGTAGAGATCGGCGCGGGTCAGCAAAAAGAAATAGAGGATGCCGACAAACACCATGATCTGGGCACCCACGGCAGGAAGATAAGCGATCAGAACCCCAACGGTCGGCAGCTCGACCGCGGCGGCAGGGTCTTCGGATTCCTCGCCATTATTCAGCGTCTCCGCCACTTCATTCTGAACGTCTTCGACCGACTCCATCGTGGATTTCAGACCAACCAGCGCATCCTGAAGCTCTATCCACATCAGGGGCAATCGCGATGCGAATTCCGACGCGACCGGATAAAAGATGAGAATGCCCGCCGAAAGCGTGGCAAGGACCAGAAACATCACGGCGATAGAGCAAACGACACGCGAGGCACCCAACCTGTCGATCCGATCCGCCAGCGGTGCGAAAACGACACCGACAACCAAGGCAAAAACGGCAGGGAGAAGTATCTGCTGGGCCATTTGCATCAGCCAGACCAAAGCGCATGCGCCCAACACCCATATAGCCGCCCGGGTTGTCCTGTCGCCAATCGACAAAGATGGCGTCTTGGGTAATTTCATTATTTTCTCCGGAACAATCAGCGCGTTGCGCATGCAGAAATTCAACGCAGGCGCAACGCGCGAGGTTCCGACGTCGTGTGAACGGAACTTTGTCGGCGCTCTGGCCGTATGTCTGGCAACGGAGCGCTGTTCTGGCGCGCCGGGCACGGAAATCACCAAAAAGGAGCGATCATGACTGAAATTACTTCAGCAAAAATTCTCATAATGGCGACGCACGGGTTCGAACAATCCGAGCTGGTCAAGCCGCTTGAAGACCTCAAGGCAAAGGGCGCGACAGTTCATGTTGCAACACCAGACGGCAACGCGATCCGGGGCTGGGACCAGACTGATTGGGGCAAGGAAGTCGCCGCCGATCTCAAGATTTCAGACGTCAACGTAAGCGACTATCACGCTCTCGTTCTGCCCGGTGGCCAGATAAATCCTGACCTGCTGCGCGTCGAGCAGGATGCTATCGCGACCATTCGCAGCTTCGTCAGCGAAGGGCGCGTCGTTGCCGCGATATGCCATGCACCGTGGCTTTTGATCGAGGCGGGTGTGGTGAAAGGCCGCGAGATGACATCCTATCCGTCGATCCGCACGGATCTGAAAAATGCTGGTGCCGAAGTCGTGGACAAAGCTGTAGCGATTTCCAACGGCATCATCACATCGCGCAATCCCGACGATCTGGACGCCTTCGTGGCCAAAATCGTCGAGGAAGTCGAAGAAGGCAAGCACGAGCGGAACGCAGCCTAATTGGTTCCGGAAAACAAATGCCTCCGCCATTTCTGGCGGAGGTGGTTCTGAAAGAGCGGTTCGTCCTAGCGCAGAATAATACTGTTGGCATCCCGCGAGACGTGTCCGACCGCATTGAAAGGCACCTGACGCTTGGTGCCGGACAGCGCGCAGACATCCAGCGTCGTGAATTCCAACGTCATCGGATCAATACGGAAATCTTCCGCCGTACCCAGTTCCGAACCGGTGTCGAAAACCGGGAGACCCAAAAGACGGCTGAACCAATGCCAATAGGCGTGTTTCTGATCGATATCGGGGCGGACCCGGGGCTTTTCGCGCGACATCTCCGAGTTCAGGACCGCCCCCATCATCACAGGTGCCAAGGTGAAACCGAACGGGCCGATGATAACCGGCGGCAACGCCGACAGATCCAGCGGCCCGGTCGCCGCAGCGTCTGCGGCGTCTTCGCGCAGTTGCTCGAACCGTTCTTGGGATATATCCGCGACCAGCGCGCTGTCGACGATCTCCAGCGCGGCATGTTCGATAAGCGCGGCATTGCGATGATCGCCGACCAGAACATACGCGACACGCCCTGCTTTCATATCCACGATGACGTCGACGCAGCGCCCGATACGTTCGTCCGTGCCTTTTCTGCGCACAGGATTATCAATCAGGTTGGTAAGTTTCATATTCCCCACCCTCAGGCTGCAAGGTCAAGGTTGAGGATATGATGTACGCCGATATCGGGATCACTTTGCCCGTCCGATATCCCGGCGCGCAACAGTTTGAGTCCGACAAGGATCGCGTTTGAATCGGATGCCCAGACGGCCGCGCTTTTGGGTGACAGTTTAAGCAGTCGCACCTTGGGATCGTCGCGGCCTTGCTCGAACCATGCGCCAGCCGCGACCGTCCAGATTTCATCGAGCTTGTCGCGGTCCTGACTGAATTCCATGTGGCCAGCCAGACTGGCCTGAAAATCCTGATCCTTGGACGCAAACGTCAACCAGGCTTCGACCCCGCTTCCCACCGCAGTGGCAAGATCGGTGTCGGACGAGGTGATGAACCAGATAGCGCGCGCCTTGCTGTCGGCATAAAGCGTCATGGGCTGTGGATGCTGGTCCGTCGACGGGATCCACAGCATACACAGCCTTCCGTCCTCAAGCTGTTGCCAGAGTTGGTCCTTTGCATCCTGATCGGAATGGGTTTTTTCAGCCATTTTGTTGAGTTCCCTTGATTGCATGTGTTGAAGAGTCAACGGGCAGACCGGTCTTCAAGTTCCGGAAAAGGGAACAACTATCCCTCGCGGGAGTTCCCTTCATCGGACAAAAGGAGGATGAGATGACAAAGGATCATGGCAAGATGGTCAAAGACGATGAGACTTACGAGGCACTGCGCAAAGAAGGCCATTCAAAATCCAAGGCTGCTGCAATCGCCAACGCCCAGGCTAACGACGAAATGGAACCGTCCAGAAAAGGTGGCAAGGCACCACCCTAT
The DNA here is from genome assembly GCA_024637305.1 of Sulfitobacter sp. Classification (GTDB taxonomy): domain Bacteria; phylum Pseudomonadota; class Alphaproteobacteria; order Rhodobacterales; family Rhodobacteraceae; genus Sulfitobacter. The sequence goes on along the minus strand of JAGXFI010000104.1, from coordinate 387 downwards.
GAAGACTGGACCAAGGAAGAATTGATGGACCGGGCCCAAGAGCTTGATATCGAGGGGCGGTCGAAAATGGACAAGAGCGAACTGATCGCCGCACTGCGCGAATAAGAGCGACTATGAGCACTTTTACACAAGGCGACAAGGTCGAATGGAATTGGGGGAACGGCACCGGTACGGGACAGGTGGTCAAACGCTACACTCAGAAGATTACAATGACGATCAAGAATAACGAAGTGACCCGCGAAGCCAATTTTGTTGAAAAACTCTTGTCGATTTGAAGGTGTTTGGCTGATTCAATTTCCTTGTGAGATTGGGGGATTGAGCCATGATGGGACCGAAGCAGGAAGCACAAGCGGCGCTGTTTTACGCATTTTCGCTGGAGGATCACGT
>JAGXFI010000103.1 GCA_024637305.1 Sulfitobacter sp. | reverse complement strand
GGCCTCACACCGCGCTCGACAAACGGACGCCAGACACCGCATACTTTACCCAAGCGGAGATACAAAAAGCGGCATGAACACAAACCAGATGCATCTTAGCCAAGCCGCAAACCTGTCCTAAAAAGCAGGACCACTTCAGTCGCAATGCACGATCCTTTTACGTCATTGCTTAATGATTGCGGTCTAGCGGTCATCGTAACCGTTGCATCAAAGAAAATCCCTACTGGGGTTTTTGACGGACTTCAGCACTCCCATCGTCTTCGTTTCTATAAGTAATTCAAGCAGTAACGATGCTGCGAGATTATTATGAACTGGAACGAACATGACACGACAAAGCCCCTACGCTGGCACGGAGCTGTCCGCTTTCATCACCCACCGTATCGCCGAACTGCGGCCGAAAAAGAGCCAGATTGAAATTGCGACCGAGGCTGGCTTCGTCAATCCGAACATGGTTTCGATGATCAAGGCCGGCACGTCAAAGCTGGCACTCGACCGGGTTGCGGATCTGGCGAAGGCGCTGGAGACCGATCCGGCGCGGCTCTTCCGGATGGCGCTGCTGCAGTCCGGGCACGAAACGACACGGCCCGTCGTCGAGGAGATCTTTGGCACTGTGGTGTCGCGCAACGAGGTCGCGTGGCTCGAGGCGATCCGCGACGCGTCCGGCAACACCGACCCGACGCTGACGGTTCGGGCCCGCGCTGCAATTCGTGGGATCTTCGGCAAATGAGCCCGCGTCCCGCTTCGATCTTCATGCCCGAGCTCAAGGATCTGACCGAGCACGAAAGGGCCTGGGTCGGCTTCCTGCGATTGCTGACGCACGACACCGATCCGGCACCGTCGCTTGAGCGGGTTCAGGCGCTGCGTCGTGCGCTTTCGAGCGAGAATGCGAAGGGTGCTGGATAGAGTTTTTGCCAATCTGGCAAACATGAAGATATCCGGGAGAAGGGCTATCAAATAAAAATGCCCCTCCCCCGGACCTACGGTAGACCTTGCCGTCGTTTTCGTCCGAGCTTGAAAGCGAGCCATACGCCCGCTCGCGTTAGATGGCGTCAAGCATGTCGATCACGCTACGCTTGCGGGAAGGTCAGTGTCACGATCAAGCCGTCAGGTTGATAGTCTTGCTCCACACGGCCACCAAGATCCTGTTCGGCGGTGAACTCGATCAGGCGCGTGCCGAAACTGGTCGAGTCCGGTGGGGAGACTTTGGGCCCGTTGCTTTCTCGCCAGCGCAGGTTGACCGATGAAACATCATTTTCCTCGTCGTGGATATTCCACACGATAGTCACACGACCGTCGGGCACCGAGAGCGCTCCATACTTGACCGCGTTCGTCGCGAGTTCGTGCAACATCATGCCAAGACCCATTGTCTGCCTGGCCGTCAGCCAAACTACTGGCCCCTTCTCCAGCATCACCGGTCCGCCGTCACCAATGTATGGCTCCAGCACTTTGTGCACCAGTGCTGGCAACTCTGCCTTGTCCTCTGCGGTCGTCACCTTCAAGGCTTCGCCAAGTGCATTGAGGCGGCCAAAAGCCAAGAAGAGCCCTCTCCGATGAGCTATTGCCCTGGAACTGGGTGCCGGAGTTGGTCCCTGTTATGTCGGTGGCACGTGATCGCCGTAATTGTTCGGCATGTGTTTCGGCCAAAAGAACCTTTTTGGGGTCGCTGCGTTCACCAGCCCCTTCTTCTACATGTTGTGTGCTCATTTGGTTGACATGGTAGCGAAAACGACAACCTATCAGGAGAAAAAGGTAAACTTCCGCGCCCAATACGACAACCAAAAGTCAACTAAGGTAAACCAAAACGACGACATTTTGGAGAGTAACCCCTCGCGACGTAAACCACGACATCAATAAAACAACGCGCTTGGCATCCTAAGTTGACCATTTGACACATGATCTGGGAAATCGGTTCTTTTTGGAACAAGCGCAATCAGCCCAACCCCAAGATATAGAGCACCGGTCAACAACCGGTTTCTCAATGACGGGGGTTTCGGGACAGGTCATCGAGCCATGAAGTGCAGTGCGGGTTCATCAGTGTGGCCTGGCAGAAAGCGGTGAATGGCCAGGCTAAGGAAAGGGTATCATGCTGTCAGCCGGCATCTTGCTGCTAGAAGTGCGTCAGGTGGTCTAACACGTGATAAGTGGGAGGCGGAGTTGTGCCCTGCCGCAACCACGACTTTCCTGAACCGGCCACCGGGAAACTTCCTGTCCTGCCGCACACTGGCAGAGGCAATCTAAGCGCCGACGATCGACCTTTGATGACTCCGCCTTCATCCACCCCAATTTATCAGAACAAGCGACTTTTCAATCTTCGTGCGCTCGAAGGAGGCTCGTAGACAGCTTTTCGATCGTTCCGGCTGTCAGGGATTGTGGTTCTGAAAGTGCCGCGAGATACGGACAGGGTGCGCGCAGGCGTTCAGTGGCCTTTTCCCCGTAAAATGATGCCGGTCCATCGAGGTCTTTCAATTCGCTCCAGGTTACCGGCATGGCGACCGAGCCCCGCGGCCGTGCGCGGACAGAATAGGGCGCGATGGCCGTGGCCCCACGTTCGTTGCGCAACCAGTCAATGAAGATCCTGCCCTTGCGTTTCGCCTTTGAAATTGAGGCCGTGAAGCGCTCCGGTTCTTCTTGCGCAAGCACATGGGCCAGTGTCTTCGAGAACAGCTTGACCGTCTCCCAGCCTCTGGTTCGTCGCAGGCAGACACAAACATGCACGCCTTTGCCACCGCTCACGACTGGCACCGAGGCGAGACCCAACCCCGCCAGCCGGTCGGCCAGATCGACGGCAGCGGACCGCACCTCAGCCCAGCCCAGACCCTCGTCCGGGTCGAGGTCGAACACCAACCTGTCGGGCCGGTCCAGTCGATCCGTGCGCGCGCCCCAAATGTGGAATTCCACCGTCCCCATCTGGGCGGCAGCCACAAAGGCACTGGCGCGCGTGGCGTCGAGATAGGTGGCTATGTCGCCATCGCTCTCGGCGATCTCGATACGGTGCAATTCCTTTGGCCATCCCTGTCCGGCATGCTTCTGAAAAAATTGCTGTCCCCCCATACCCTCGGGCAACCGCAAAAGGGACAAAGGACGCCGCCCTGCGACTTCCAGCAGTCGCGGACCGGCGGCGTCATAATACCGGGCCAGATCTCCCTTGGTCTGCCCGGTCTCTGGAAAGATGACCCGGTCGGCATTCGAGATAGCGATACCACCGACTCTTTCGGTATTCGACGCAGCCTCCGGCAGGCGCGAAATTTCCTTTGGCGTTTCGAGAGAGATTTCGCCCGGCTCCCGGTCGCGCCGCAGGCCAAGAAAGCTGCCATGCCTGATGTGCCCGTCCGCAGTGAATTCCGCAAAATCCACTTCGATCACGATCCCGGGCGTGACCCATTGCGCCTGTCTGGCGATGTCACCGGGCACGTCGTCGAATGGACTGGTCTTGCGCTTTCGAAAAGCAGCTGTCAGCGCGTCGAAATCCGCCTCGGTAAAGCCAGTACCCACGCGACCCCGGTAGCGCAGGCCGTTCGGACCATTTTCGCCGACCAGAAGCGAGGCAAAGGGGCGGCCCACCTTGTCCGATGGCGAATAGCCCCCAATCACGAAATCCTGTCGCCGCGTGCATTTCAACTTGAGCCAGGCGGTGCTGCGCGATCCACGATAGGGTGCCGCCGCACGCTTGGCGATGATGCCCTCCCCCCCGGCCTTGCAGACGCGGGCGAACAGGTCCGGTCCGCCTCCTTGAATATGCGTGCTGAGGCGCAGGGGCCCGTCGTTGGGGAGATCCGAAAACAAGTCTGCAAGACGCTCCTTGCGGATGAGCTGCGACTGTCCGGTTAGTTCCTCGCCGTCCAGCGACAGCAGGTCGAAGGCGAAATAGACAAGTGGACGCCCCTCGGCCAGAGCTGCCTGAAGCGACGAAAACGCCGAGCCGTTGATGTCGCGCGCCATCACCTCGCCATCAATCAGTGCCGAGTCGCAGGGAAGTGCGTCAAACACCGTGTCCAGAGCCTGAAATCGATCCGTCCAGTCCTTGCCGTTGCGGGTCCAGAGCCGTGCGCCGCCCTTTCCCAGCGCGGCGAGGCAGCGGTAACCGTCGAACTTGGTCTCGAATATCCAGTCGCCCCCCTCTGGCGGCTCCGTCACAAGGGTCGCCAACTGCGGCTTCCGATAGGCCGGGCGTTTTCCCGCGTGTATAGGGGCCACGGGTAGTTTGCTCAGCTTTGCCTTTGCCCCCGATGCTATCTGGGACATCGTGCGCCCGGTGCTGACCGAGGTATCATGGCGGTCCGTTAGACGGTCGGCTTTGTCCCCGGCGTGAGAATCGCGATGTTTGATCAGCAGCCAGTTCTCGCGTTTCTCGCCCTTGTTGCGCATCCGCACCAGCGCCCAACTGCCACGCATCCTTGCGCCCAACAGCGTAAAGCCGAGCTTCCCCTCGGCCAGACCCGTGGCGGGATCATTCTCCGGGAGCCAGGTTCCTTCGTCCCATAGCATTACCGTGCCGCCACCATAGGCTTTCGCGGGGATGGTGCCTTCGAACGTGCCGTAGGACACCGGGTGATCCTCGGTCCGCACGGCGAGACGCTTTTGACCCGGGTCGTCGCTTGGACCCTTGGTCACCGCCCAGCTCAGCAACACCCCCTCCCATTCCAGCCGCAGATCGTAATGCAGCCGACGGGCATCATGTTTCTGAACCAGAAACCTCAACCCCGCAGAGCGCGTGTCGCTCCGTTCCCCGCGGGGTTCGTCAGATTTTTCAAAGTCTCGTTTGGCGTTGTATTCGGCAAGTGGATCGGGGGCACGTGTCATCTCAGGACGCTTTCTTGCGGCCACCCCGCCCGGTCGATTTCGTGCTCTTCAGGCTTTCCTTCAGAGCCGCCATCAAGTCGACGACATTCTCCCCTGACGGGGCATCATCGCTGTCCGTCGTAACGCGCCTGGTCTTCTTGTTCTTGCGCTTGGCGGCGATCAGATCGTGCAGCGCATCGGCATAATGGTCAGTAAAGGCAGATGCATCGAACGGTCCGGTCTTTCTGTCGATCAGGGTTGTGGCGACGTCCAGAAGATCGGCGTCCACCTTTTCATCGGCAATGTCGCTGAACAGCGGATCGGCGTCGCGCAATTCGTCGGCATAATGCAGCGTTTCCAGCAGCAGCCCGTCGCCACAGGGCTTGATCGCGCCCAGATATTCCTTGCCGCGCATCGTGAACTGCCCCAGCCCGACCTTGCCGGCACCGCGCAGAGCATCACGAACGACGCGGTAGGCATCCTGCGCCAGATCGTCTGTGGGCACGACATAATAGGGCTTGTCGAAATACAGCGGTGGGATCTCGCAGGCATCGACAAACTGGACCAATTCGAAGGTCTTCTTGGTCTCGAGCTTGATGGCTTCCAGCTCCTCGGGATCGATCAGCATGAACTGATCGTCACCGGTGTCATAGCCCTTGACGATATCTTTCGCATTGATCGGGCCTATTCCCGGCACAGACTTTTCGTATTTGACGGGCTTTCCACTGGGTTCATGGATCTGCCGGAATGACACGCGGGACGAGCTTTTTGTTGCGGAATGGATCTCCACCGGAATCGAAACCAGCGACAAGCGCAGCTGACCTTTCCAGATTGCTCGCGAAGCCATGTCGTTCTCCTGACCTGTCCTGTGTCGGCTTCATTGAACGTCTTGGGTCATCGACAAGTTCCAAGATCCTCCCAAAACGACCTGGAATGAAATGAGCCTAATCGGACCTGTCACGGTTTCCTGCGGGCACCTTCCATTGTTCGCGCAAGTGACATCGTGACTATTCCAAATCGGACCGCCTTCACCTCTGCAGGAATGGCTGGACGCTTTTTTAGGAATGGCTGAGTGTTTCGGGACCGGTGGACTGACATGGTGCCCCTGCCCCATCGAAGTCCTAGAAAAAACGCGTAGCCGCGATCCCCATGCATCGGGTCGCCACCGTATTTCCCGGATCAATTCTGCCTCGCAACAGGCACTTGGGTCGCTGACGAGGTTTGTGCTAGGCAAGAACCACAGGCAAAATAAGGGAACTGGGTGATGGAGATCAGAAGCATTGTTGGAATCTAAGCGCAAAAAAGCGCGTTGGAACGTCTGAAAATACGAGAGAACGCCGAGCGCTGGAAGGACTCCGACGCCCCCAAACAGCAAGCTGCAGGAGCAAAGGCGCTGACAGAATTCGACCGAATTGATGAGGAAGAATTGCGGACGCACATTGAGGCGCAGCGTAAGAAGAGCCCGATAGAACGTGTGCTTGATGCCTTCCGACGGCATCCGATGACAGAGGTGGAGCGCCGGATCATCAAGGTTTTAGTCGAGAATCCTGGTTCGACATCGGCGAAACTCACCAAACTCTGCGGCTACAAGGGTGGAAGCGCTTGGCATTTGCAGTTCGGCATCATGTGTCACGATCGTCTTAAGGAACTTTGGCCGGCACCGCCTTCAGAGAAGCGCACCGCAGATTTTTACTCCGGCATTTTGGCGAACTGGGACGATGCGACGAAAACATTCACGATGAAGCCCGAAGTAGTGAAGGCGTTTGCGCTCCTTGATGTAGTCTCAGCGGACGCATTTTGCGAACGAACGTGTTAAGAAGCCTCTCATGGTGTGGTTAAAGCGGTGAGAAAAAGCAGGAGAAAGCGCTTGATTACGTTGAGAATCACGCCTTTGATCCCCGGCCTTTCGAGATTCCACCGCCGCTAAAGGAGAGGTCGGGCTCACAACCATCGGCGATGACTGCTCCCCATCGTGAGAGGCGCTGTAGCGAGTCACACAGCGCCATTTGTGCCGGCAGCACACCTCTCTCCATACAATTATTGCTCGTATGGGTCGCTTTTGCTACCTGATTGTATTTCGATGCAGCCAGCGAGCGTCAGATCCCGGATGAACGGCACCTTCTTACCGTTACCGCAGCCTGCTCAAAGCTGACTGGTCCAGCCACCGTTTGAGGGATGTCGGCAGGCGTAGGCCCTCAGCCACCGTCAGGCCAGGCGGTCGACGGCTACATTTCACTAGCAAGATGATGCCACGGCCCTGGCACCCTGAACTCTCGCCCGATCCTGGTCAAAAAGCTGTCCATGACACCGCACATTCCGACACAGCCCATCGGTCTTGCGATGTTTTTACTCTGAGACCTGAGCAGCTAGACCACATGTTCGCCTGAGATAGGGCGACCCGTCTCACAGTATGCTGGTTCGAGGGTTGCGCCGGATGTCCTGGCGCAGAGCCTCTTGCATAGGAGACGGGCCATGGACAAGGATATCACCTACATCGGTTTGGATGTTCACAAAGATACGATAGCGGTTGCTTTGGCGACAGACGGGCGCGGCGAGGTTTGTGCGCACGGACAGATTTCCAACACGCCTGCCGCTTTGACGCGCCTTTCGAGCAACCTCTCGCGAAACGGGTCGGTGCTTCGGTTTTGCTATGAGGCCGGGCCGTGCGGCTACGGCATTCAGCGGCAATTGGCTGCTGCAGGGCATGACTGCGTCGTCGTAGCCCCGTCGCTGATCCCGCGCAAGCCGGGGGACCGGATCAAGACGGATCGGCGAGACGCGATCAATCTGGCGGGTTTGCATCGGGCTGGTGCGTTGACGGCCGTGTGGGTTCCTGACGCGGCCCATGAAGCGATGCGCGATCTGGTGCGTGCTCGCCTGGCAGCCGTGCGCAGCCTGCGGCAGGCCCGGCAGCAACTCTCGGGCTTCCTGTTGCGCCAGGGTTGCCATTACAGTCGCCCCGCCTGGACCAAGATGCATCGTCGCTGGCTGTCCGGATTGCGGTTTGAGCAACCGGCGCACCACATTGTGCTGGAAGACTGCATTGAAACAATCGAAGCCGCAACCGCCCGCCGCGACAGGTTGACCGCGCGGATCGAGGACATGCTTTCGGACTGGGCGCTGGCACCTGTCGTTCACGCCCTGCAAGCGCTCCGCGGACTGGCCCTTGTGGCCGCCGCAACCGTGATCGCGGAACTGGGTGACATCACACGTTTTGACAACCCTCGCCAACTCATGGCGTATCTTGGCCTGGTCCCTTCCGAGCGTTCGAGCGGCCCAACCCGGCGTCAGGGC
>JAGXFI010000102.1 GCA_024637305.1 Sulfitobacter sp. | reverse complement strand
ATGAACCCTGCGCGCGTGCTCATGTGTCGCTCTCCAATTTCGCCAAAAGCGCCTGTGCGGCCATTTGCTCGGCGTTGCGTTTCGATCCGGCGGTGGCCTCGGCCTTCTCGCCCGTAGTCAACTCTGCCGCGATGGTAAAGACCGGCGCATGATCGGGGCCGGTCCGCTTTACGGTCACATAATCAGGCGGCAATAGCCCCCGCGCCTGCGCCCATTCCTGCAAAGCTGTCTTGGCATCGCGCGCATCTTGCTCGACGGAAGTGATACGATCACCCCAAAGGCGCAGAACCAGCGCCTTGGCAGCCTCAAAGCCGCCGTCCAGATAGACTGCGGCGATCACAGCCTCGATCGCATCTCCCAGCAGCGCCTGCTTGCGCCGCCCGCCCGACAGCATTTCGGACCGCCCCAGTCGCAGCACGGCACCGATGTCGATGTCTCGCGCCACATCGGCGCAGGTCTCCTTGCGCACCAGCGCATTGAAACGGGGTGCCAGCTGTCCTTCTGTGGCCCCCGTATCCAGCGCCAGCAAAGCCTCGGCCATCACCAGCCCCAACACCCGGTCGCCAAGGAATTCCAGACGCTGATTGTCATCCCGATTGGCCGATGACATCGACGCATGGGTGACAGCCTGGCTCAACAACATGGGCCTGGCGAATTGGTGCCCCAGCCTGCCCTCGAAGGCGCGAAGCTCAGCCGAGAGCTTCACCGCACCGCTTTGAAGAAACGGTCGCTGCGCCACGTCCAGAAGAACAGCATGGACCGGCCCGCAGAGCTGAACATGATCCGGTCAGCGCGACCGATCAGGTTCTCGAAGGGAACGAAACCGACCCCGCCTGCCTGCTGTACCAGTCGGCTGTCAGCAGAGTTGTCGCGGTTGTCACCCATGAAGAAATAGTGACCTTCGGGCACCGTATAGATCCCCGTGTTGTCAGACCCCTGATCGCTGATGTTGAGGATCGGATAGGACACACCACCGGGCAAAGTTTCGGTCTGACGTTCCTTGATGCAGGTGCCGCCTTGACCCACAGCACCATTGGCGCAACGCGGGCGCAGACCCTGCGGCCCTTGCAGCTCCATCATCTCTTCGAAGTTGCCTGCATCCGTCAGCTTGACCGGCTCTCCGTTGATCGACAAAACGCCGCGCGTCATCTGAATCGTGTCGCCGGGCAGCCCGATCACCCGCTTGATATAATCGCTGCCCGAAACCGGATGACGGAATACGACCACGTCGCCGCGCTCCGGTTCATCCCCGAAAAGCCGGGTGTTGTCGCCGTCAAAGACCCCGCAAAGCGTTTTCGCGTCCAATCCGACGAACGGAATCGACGGGCAGGAGGCATAGGAATAGCCATAGGCCATCTTGTTGACGAACAGGAAATCCCCGATAAGCAACGTTTCCTTCATCGACCCTGACGGAATCCAGAACGGTTGGAAAAACAGCGTCCGGAAGACGCCGGCAATCAACAGCGCATAGACGACCGTCTTGACCGTTTCGACAAACGCGTTGCCGGATTTCTGGCTCTCGGCCATGCGCCGCTCCTTTTCATGTGTCGTGGGTTACATGCGTCCGGCACCCGGCACTGTCAAGCGCAGCCCCCCGCGCATTCCGCCCGCAGAGCGGTTTCACGCAAGCGGCCGGGCTTCGATCACGACGAAAGCCTGCGCCCAGGGGTGATCGTCTGTGAGGGTGACGTGAATGATCGCCTCATGTCCTTCAGGGGTCATCTTGGCCAGTCGCTCGGCGGCCCAGCCGGTGACATGCATTACCGGTTGGCCCGTCCCGAGGTTGCTCACCGCCATATCGCGCCAGCTGATACCCATGCGAAGCCCTGTGCCAAGCGCCTTTGAACAGGCCTCCTTCGCAGCCCAGCGCTTGGCGTAGGTGCCCGCGATATCCATGCGGCGCTCTGCCTTGCGTTGCTCCACTTCCGTAAAGACACGATTGCGAAAGCGGTCGCCGAACCGGTCCAATGTGCCTTGGATACGGTCGATATTCGCGAGGTCAGTGCCTATCCCTAGGATCATTGCGAACCTGCAAGGCTATTACAGGCTATCGCGCGGAACTCCCCGCCGGATACTGTGAAAGACAGTGCCATTCTCACGGCAGGCGCGCTTCGTCCATCAGGCGGCGCATTTCTGCAATTGCCGGCTCCAGCCCACGAAATATTGCCTCGCCAATAAGAAAATGGCCGATATTCAGCTCGCGCACTTCTGGGAACGCGGCAACCGGCGACACGGTTTCATAGGTCAGCCCGTGCCCCGCATGCACTTCCAACCCCAGGTCATGCGCAAAGTTCGCCATCTCTTCCAGCTTTTTAAGTTCAGCCTGTGCATCCGCCGCGCGACCTTCGGCAAATGCATCGCAATAGGCTCCGGTGTGCAGCTCGATCACTTCCGCGCCGATCCGGTTTGCGGCCTCGATCTGCCGCTTGTCCGCCGCGATAAAGATCGAGACGCGGCTACCGGCATCCCGTAACGGCGCGATAAAATGCGCCAGCCTGTTTTCTTCGCGTGCGACCTCAAGACCGCCCTCGGTCGTGCGTTCCTCGCGCTTTTCCGGCACGAGACAAACGGCATGCGGCTTGTGGCGCAGCGCGATTTTCTGCATCTCTTCGGTCGCTGCCATCTCGAAGTTAAGTGGCACGGTCAAAACTTCCATCAATCCTTCGATGTCAGCGTCCGAGATATGCCGCCGGTCTTCTCGCAAATGGGCGGTGATCCCGTCCGCGCCAGCATCCTGAGCGATCTTCGCGGCGCGCAGCGGATCAGGATAGGCCCCGCCGCGCGCATTGCGTACGGTCGCTACGTGATCGATATTCACGCCAAGCCTCAACTTGTTGCTTTCAGCCATCCTGACACCTTTTCCTCGAAATCTAGTCTGCCTTGCGCTTGGTGTCGGCCTTGGCCGCCGCCTTGCGCTTGAGCGCCTCGAATTTGGCTTTTATCAACCCTTTTCGGCGCTTCTGGTAGGCCCGGATCAACGGGACCGACAAATAATAGCAAATGGTTGCGCTGATGATGCCCGGGATGATCCCACCTATGAGATAGGGATAGAACACCTCGTCCCAGAAAACCGCAAGCCCCTGCCAATCCGCCATTTCAGGCGTGAACATTGCATAGAAGTTATGGAGCAGATCGGACCCGGCATCCGCGAATTTTCCGCCAAAAGAGCGATGCGCGTTTTCATCCATATTGGTGCCCAAGAGCCAATGACCCGTCTTGAGCGAGGCAATTCCGATCGGCACGTAGGTCAGCGGATTACCGAAGAATGTCGCCATGAGCGCGGCGAGCACATTGCCCCGCATGGTTCTTGCCAAAATGGCGGCCACGAGAAAATGCAAAGTGTAGAACGGCGTGAACGTGGTGAAGACACCGGCCCAGATGCCGCGCGCAATGCGTTCGGGACTGTCGGGCAGACGGCGCATACGGTGTTTGACATAGTGAAACGCCCGCGACCAGCCGCCGCGTGGCCAAAGAAACTCGGCCAGAGCGCGGATAATTGGCTTGGGATCGCGGCGTTTGAAGATCACGCGTCAGTCCTTGAAACGGGTTTGTCCGCCTTGGCGGTCGTGGAAGCGGCATGAATATCCACCGACGGGTCCCTGAACCTGCTGATCTCGGCGACGTCGCTTTCAGCTTCCAGCGTCGAAATCAGCGAATGCAGATGCGCAGCGTCCCGAAGTTCGACATCAATCAGCAAGCGGTAGAAATCCGGTTTTCTCTCTTTGAATTTCAGATCAGAGATATTGGCCCGCGCCTCTCCGATCAAGGTGCAGATCCGCCCTAAAACGCCGGCGTCGTTACCGATCGTCATGTCCAGTGTCACACCATATACTGCCGGGTGGCTTCCGTCATGCCAGCGCAGGTCAAGCCAGCGGTCCGGCTGGTCCTCATAGGCGCTCAGCCGGTCACAGTCGATCGCATGCACCGTCACGCCCTTGCCGCGAAATGTGATGCCGACAATCCGCTCGCCCGGCAACGGACAACAGCAGGGCGCGCGGTCAAATGACTGCCCCGCCTCAAGCCCGATCACCGCACGGTTACGATCGACCTTCTCGCCGCCGGGCTTTGCAAGCTCGGGATACACCGCTTCGACCACCTCGCGGCCAGTCAGTTCGGAGCTGCCCAACTGTTCCAGCAGCGCGTCAGAATTCTTCAGCCGCAGTTTGCGCGCGGCGGTGGCCAGCACCTTGTCGGTCGCCTTCTTTCCGACATGCTCGAACGCCGAGCGGGCCAGTTCTTGCCCCAGCTTGACGAAACGCGCCCTGTCGATCTCGCGCAGGGATCGCCGGATCGCCGATTTGGCCTTGCCCGTTGTCGCCATGTCCAGCCACGTCGCCTGCGGCATTTGCCCCTGCGCGGTAATGATCTCGACCGACTGGCCGTTTTTCACCCGCGTCCATAGCGGCACCCGCATCCCGTCAATTTTGGCCCCGACACAAGCCGAGCCGATCCGTGTGTGAATCGCGTAGGCGAAATCAATCGGCGTCGCGCCGCGCGGCAGCTTCACGACGTCACCTTTCGGAGTGAAGCAAAACACCTTGTCTGCGTACATCTCCAGTTTGACGGCTTCGAGAAAATCCTCGTGGTCCTCTTCGGCGTCGAATTGTTCGGTAAGCTGGGAAATCCACTTGGCCGGATCCACAGCAAACGGATTCTGCGACCGGACACCGTCACGATAGGACCAATGCGCCGCAACACCGGTTTCAGCGACATCATGCATCTGCCGGGTCCGGATCTGCACCTCCACCCGCTTGCCGTCCCTGCCTGACACGGTAGTATGGATAGACCGATAGCCGTTGGTCTTGGGCTGGCTGATATAATCCTTGAACCGCCCCGGCACCGCACGCCAGCGTCGATGGATTGCGCCAAGAATGCGGTAGCAGTCTTCTTCGGTGCCGGTAATTACGCGAAATCCATAAATATCCGACAGCCGCGAAAAAGACTGCTCTTTCTCCTCCATCTTGCGCCAGATCGAATAGGGTTTCTTGGCCCGACCGAACACGTCCGCTTCCAATCCGGCCTTTTCAAGCTCCACCCGCATATCCGCCGTGATCCGCTGGATCACATCGCCGGTCTCGCGTTGCAGCGTAATGAAACGGCGGATGATGCTGGCGCGGCCGTCAGGATTGAGAACGCGGAACGCCAGATCTTCCAGCTCTTCACGCATCCATTGCATGCCCATCCGCCCGGCCAGAGGCGCATAGATATCCATCGTCTCACGCGCCTTCTGAAGCTGCTTTTCGGGACGCATGGATTTGATGGTGCGCATGTTATGCAGACGGTCGGCGAGTTTGACCAAAATGACCCGCAAGTCCTTGGACATCGCCATGAACAATTTGCGAAAGTTCTCTGCCTGCTTCGTCTCGCTCGAGGCCAGTTGCAAATTCGTCAGCTTGGTCACGCCATCGACCAGATCGGCCACGTCGTGCCCGAACCGTTTTTCAACCTCGGAATAGGACGCCTTGGTGTCTTCGATCGTATCGTGCAGCAGCGCGGTTATGATCGTCGCATCGTCCAGCGACTGCTCCGTAAGGATCGCCGCAACCGCGACGGGGTGCGAAAAATAGGGCTCGCCCGAATGACGGAATTGGCCACCATGCATGATTTCACCGTAGACGAAGGCGTCACGGATCATCTTTTCGTTTGTCTTGGGATTGTAGGCTTTGACAAGCGCGATCAGGTCATCGGCAGTGATTGTCATGGTCTGCCTCAATGCCCCGGGTCGCGGGAACGCTTATCCCTGCCCTTGCGCTGCCATCAACTGACGCAGCAACATCTCTTCGGACATGCTGTCCTCTTCGGGCTTGTCCTGTTCTGCCCCCATAAGAAGCGCCATCGCGTCCTCTTCGGGCTGGTCAACCTCGATCTGGTTCTGGTTGCTTTCGATCAGGCGCTCGCGCAGATCATCGGCCTGCTGCGTTTCTTCAGCGATCTCGCGCAGAGCAACCACAGGGTTCTTGTCGTTGTCACGGTCAACCGTAACTGGCGAACCGGCGGAAATTTCACGAGCACGATGCGCGGCAAGCATCACCAGATCAAAACGGTTAGGGATCTTATCGACGCAATCTTCTACTGTGACGCGAGCCATTGGACACTCCAAAAACAATCAATATCTGCTTGAAGGCCTTCACTTATGCGCGTTGGGCGCGATTTACAAGCAACTAATCAAGCGGGACGACCTCTGATTTTGCGTCTTGTGGCAAAGCATCGCAAAGCTGCCGCGCAGTCAGACCCAACACCGGATGTTGCCATTCAGGCGCAATGTCACACAAGGGAACCAGCACAAATGCGCGCTCCTGAACCCTTGGATGCGGCAAGATCAGGTCCTCGGGTGCGATGGCCTTTTGCTGGTTCAGCGACAAATCGCGCCAGTATTGGTGGGTTTTGCGGTCAGGCAGCACAAGATCGTCCATCGCCAACAGATCCAGATCGACGACGCGCTGCCCCCACCGCTCTGTCCGGACCCTGCCCAGATCGGCCTCGACCTGATGCAATTCAGCCAGAAATCTTGCAGGCGACCAATCCGCCTGCACGAAAGAGACGGCGTTCACGAAATCGGGACCGGAGCCCGGAGGAAACGCCGGCGTCCGGAACATGCGGCTGACAGCACGAATCACCGCGCCACGTTCTTGCAGCTTTTCAAATGCTTTACGCAACGTCATCTTGGGTGTACCAAAAGAGGAAGTAAGGTTCGACCCCAGTGCGATCAAAGCGCCTTGGCCATATTTGAGTGATCCTCTAATGGTTTCCCCCTGACTTTCACCTTGCGGCATGTGCTAGATTCCCCACTTAGACAATTGAAAGCAGGCGTTGCGTTTTTATCCCTTGCCACGGTATTCCGGCAATCTCACATTCCCGCTTTGCGGTATACGCCGCAAAGCTGAAAGGACAGGACATGTTTTACAAGGACGACAGACTCGCCCTCTTCATTGACGGGTCTAACCTCTATGCTGCGGCGAGGTCCCTCGGCTTTGACATCGATTACAAATTGCTGCGCCAGGAATTCATGCGCCGTGGCAAGATGATCCGGGCGTTTTACTATACCGCCTTGCTTGAAAATGACGAGTATTCTCCCATTCGACCCCTTGTAGACTGGCTGCATTACAACGGGTTTTCGATGGTTACGAAGCCCGCCAAGGAGTACACCGACAGCATGGGCCGCCGGAAGGTCAAAGGGAATATGGACATCGAACTGGCCGTGGACGCCATGGAAATGGCCCCGCATGTCGACCATATCGTGATCTTTTCGGGCGATGGCGATTTTCGTCCACTGGTCGAATCGGTTCAGCGGCAGGGCGTGCGCGTTTCGGTCGTTTCGACGATTCGCAGCCAGCCGCCGATGATTTCGGACGATCTGCGCCGTCAGGCCGACAATTTCATCGAACTTGAAGACTTGCGCGATGTTATCGGCCGTCCCCAGCGTGATCAGACACCGCAACGGACAGACGTCGACTAAGCGCTGGCTACTCTACCCAATTCCCTGCTTGTCGAAAGAAATTCCGCGTGCGTCCGGCGCGATCATCGCGCCGACGCTCGAAAGAATCTCCTCCCGCAGTGACTGCGCCCTAGGTGCTTTCCGCAAATTGTATCAAACCGACCAAGGGCTGGACGTATGGGGTCTCTGGGCTTACCTCAGATCCACCAAAGCCGGAGCGCCACTATGAACAAACCGCCCTTGACCCTCTATCTTGCCGCGCCGCGCGGATTCTGCGCGGGCGTTGATCGCGCGATCAAGATCGTCGAGATGGCGTTGGAGAAATGGGGCGCACCGGTTTTTGTCCGCCACGAGATCGTCCATAATAAATTTGTCGTCGATGATCTGCGGAACAAAGGTGCCGTTTTCGTCGAAGAACTGGAAGAGTGCCCCGATGACCGCCCGGTGATCTTTTCGGCGCATGGCGTGCCAAAGTCGGTACCGTCCGCAGCACAGGCGCGCAACATGGTCTATGTGGACGCCACGTGCCCGTTGGTCAGCAAAGTTCACATAGAGGCCCAACGCCATGCGGATGCAGGCCTGCAAATGATCATGATCGGCCACGAAGGCCACCCCGAAACCATCGGCACAATGGGTCAGCTTTCCCCCGGCGAGGTTCTTCTGGTCGAAACACCGGACGACGTCGCCACCGTAAGCGTCCGCGATCCCGCGCGTCTGGCCTACGTCACGCAGACAACGCTCAGCGTGGATGATACCGCCGAGATCGTCGCGGCGCTGGTGGCACGCTTTCCGCAGATTATCGGCCCGCACAAGGAAGACATCTGCTACGCTACCACCAACCGCCAAGAGGCGGTCAAGGCGATGGCCCCCAAGTGCGATGCGATGTTGGTCGTCGGCGCACCCAATTCATCGAATTCCCGCCGTTTGGTAGAGGTCGGCCTCCGCGCCGGTTGCCCTTACGCCCAACTGGTGCAACGCGCACAGGACATCGACTGGCGCGCGCTCCATGGCATCACCAGCATCGGCATTACCGCAGGAGCCTCGGCACCCGAAGTCCTGATCAACGAAGTTATCGACGCTTTCAGCGCGCGCTATGATGTCACCACAAAAACCATCGAGACCGCAAAAGAGAATGTCGAATTCAAGGTTCCGCGCGTCCTGAGAAAATCGGCATGAGAAGCATCCCCCAAGCCCCGCTCCTGCTTGGTCTCGCCGGCCTGATCCCTTTCGTGTGGGGCGCTTTGACCCTTCTGTCCGAACCGCTTGCCATCTGGGGCGTGACAACGCTCGGTTCGCGTTTTGTCGGCCCATTCATCCAGCTTTTCTATGGCGCAATCATCCTCAGCTTTATGTCGGGCGTCTTGTGGGGCTTTGCCACCAAGGCCAAAGGCCGACTTGCGTCTGTCTGCTATGGGCTTTCAATCTTGCCTGCACTTTGGGCATTCTTCATGACAAACTACGGCCCGACCACTGCAATGCTCAACCTGATCAGCGGCTTTTCCGGTCTGCTGCTTCTCGACTACGCTTTCTTTCGCTGGGGTCTCACCCCAGCCTGGTGGATGCGCCTGCGCTTTTTGCTGACGGCAGTGGTCGTTGCCTGCCTATCCGTCGGACTGTTTTGATGGACCGCGAAACGCTCGACACGTACGCATCGCGTGCCGTCGCATATGAGGCGCAAACGCGCGACCATGTCTTGAATGACCCTTTGCTGGGTGATTTCATCAGCGCTCTGCCGAAAAACGCACGCGTGCTTGATCTGGGCTGCGGACCCGGAACATGTGCTGCGGCCATCGCGCAGGCAGGACACTGCGTCACCGCCATTGATCCGGTCGCCGAAATGGTCGCGATGGCACAGACGCATCCGGGTGTCACCGCCCGCGTAGGCAGCTTTGACGACGTTACCGGAACCGACGAATACCAGGGCATCTGGGCCAATTTCAGTATGCTTCACGCACCACGCAAGGATATGCCGCGCCTTCTTGCTGCGTTGCATCGGGCCTTGACTCCGGGTGGCATCCTGCACATCGCGCTGAAATCGGGAACCGGCGAAAAACGCGATGCCATCGGGCGGCTTTATACGTATTATACCGAAACGGAATTGCGCGCACTTCTCATCAGCGCCGGTTTCACGGTGACAAATCGGGCCGGGGGTCGCCTTTTGGGGCTGGACGGAACCCATGCCGATTGGATAGCCCTGCGTGCATATGGCTGAGCTTTTCGCATACACAGACGGCGCTTGCAGCGGCAATCCCGGCCCGGGCGGCTGGGGCGCGCTGTTGCAGGCGCGTGACGGTGAAACAGTCGTCAAGGAACGCGAATTGCGGGGCGGCGAAGCGCAAACGACCAACAACCGAATGGAACTTCTGGCTGCGATCAACGTGTTGGAAACGCTTGGAAAACCCAGCAAGATCACCATCGTCACCGACAGCAACTACGTCAAGAACGGCATCACCGGCTGGATCCATGGCTGGAAGAAAAACGGCTGGAAAAATGCGGCGAAAAAACCGGTCAAGAATGTCGAGCTTTGGCAACGGCTCGACGATGCATCGACTCTCCACGACGTTACATGGCGGTGGGTAAAGGGCCACGCAGGCCACACCGAAAACGAACGCGCGGATGCGTTGGCGCGGGCGGGCATGGAACCGTTCAAGCGCAAATGACTGCCGTTCCTGTTCTTGATTTCGCCGCTGTGCTGGTCTTTGCGATCACCGGCGCGCTGGTGGCCAGCCGTGCGCAGCTCGATCTGGTAGGATTCGCGTTTATCGCCTGTTTGACAGCTCTCGGGGGCGGAACCTTGCGCGACTTGCTGCTGGACCGAAATCCAATCTTCTGGATGGCGCAACCTGCTTATCTTGGTGTTGCCTGTGCCGCTGCTTTGGTGGTGTTTTTCACCGCCCACCTTCTGGAATCCCGGTACCGCGCATTGATCTGGCTGGACAGCTTAGCGCTTGCCGTTGCAGTCGCCGCGGGTGCGGGCGTGGCGCTTTCGCTTGGGCAGAATCCCGTGATCGTGATCCTGATGGGCATGATCACCGGCTGCATGGGTGGTTTGATGCGCGATGTGGTGGTGGGACAGGTTCCTCTGGTTCTGAAACAGGGCGAACTATATGTCACTGCCGCGTTTGCCGGTGCCGCGACGGCAGCAATCGCGCATCCATACGTGCCAGAGCCGCTGTATGCTCTGGCCGCCTGTGCCGGCATGACATGGATACTGCGTGCAGGCTCACTGCATTTCGGCTGGCATCTGCCGGTCTACAAAAGCACCCCGCCTAAATCCTGACCCCTCAGGACGGTCCCCGCATGGATGCCCGTGCCGCGCTGAAAGACATCCGCCTCCTGCGCGGCTTTTCCGGCGCGCTGCAACCGCGTCAGGCGCACCGCGCCCGCGCCGCAGGCAATGGTAGGCGCGTCATCCAGGACCAGCCCCGCTTTGCCTGACCCCTCGGCCACCTGCGCGCCAAGCGCCTTGATCCGCGTGCCTTCATGTTGAAACCACGCACCGGGAAAAGGCGACAAGCCGCGGATCATGCGGTCCACCTCGGCGGCTGGCCGGGTCCAGTCAATATGTGCTTCGGCTTTATCGATCTTGGCGGCGTAGGTCACGCCCTCGTCCGGCTGCGGCTCCGGCGTCAGGTCATCCAACTGCGCCAGCGCCCGAACGATCAGCCCCGCACCAAGCGTGCTGAGCCTGTCATGCAGCGTCCCGGTCGTGTCGTCCGGCGCGATCGGTACCGCTTGCCGCAGCAGTACCGGCCCGGTGTCCAGCCCTGCCTCCATCTGCATTATGCATACGCCGGTTACGGTATCGCCCGCCATGATCGCCCGGTGGATCGGGGCCGCTCCGCGCCAGCGCGGCAACAGGCTCGCGTGGATATTCAGGCATCCATGCATCGGCGCGTCCAGAACAGCTTGGGGCAGCAAAAGACCATAGGCCACAACCACCGCGACTTCCGCGCCAAGGGCCGAAAAATCCGCCTGCGCCTGTCGATCTTTCAAGGACACCGGATGGCGCACTTCGAGGTCCAGAGCCTCTGCGCGCGCCTGTACCGGTGTCGGTCGATCCTTCTTGCCGCGACCTGCGGGGCGAGGCGGCTGGCAATACACGGCGACGATTTCGTGACCGGCATCGACCAGCGCGTCCAGAACCGGCACGGAAAATCCGGGCGTCCCCATAAAGACGATACGCATGCGGCTACCCTTTCAGCTTGGCTGAGCGTTTGATGAGCATATCGCGCCGCATCTTGCTGAGACGGTCAAAGTACATCCGCCCGGCCAGATGATCTATCTGATGCTGAACCGACGTCGCCTCAAGACCTACGAAATCGCGCCGCGTCACGGTGCCGGTTTCATCCATATACCGCACTGTCACGCCACGCGGTCGCTTTACAGGCGCTGAGACGCCGGGAAGGCACGGGCTTGCCTCTTCATGGGTGTTGAGGATCGCGGAGGCATCCAGAACCTCGGGATTCGCCATCCTGATCCGCCGGTTGCGCCCCTCCGACGCATCCACTACCGCGAGTTGCAGCATCACCCCGATCTGCGGCGCAGCCAGCCCGACACCGGGCATCGCATCCATCGTGTCGATCATATCGTCCCAGATACCGCGCACGTCCTCTGTGATTTCCGCCACCTTGTCCGCAGCCGTCCGCAACCGCCTGTCCGGCCATTGCAAGATCTTGCGCACGCTCATGCGAAACCTGCGCCATATTCAGTTTCCAAGGCCGCGCGCGCCTCTGCTGTCAAATGGTCGAACGTGACGATCCCGTCCAGATGATCCATCTCGTGTTGTACACAGACCGCGCCGAAGCCGTCGAAGCTCCGAACAAAACGCTTGCCGTCTGGTCCGGTCCAGGCCATCCGGACACGGCTTGGGCGGCTTATCTCGGCGGTAACACCGGGTATGCTCAGGCATCCTTCAAAGTTGGTCGCGCGGTCCTCGCCGACCTCTTGCAGCGTCGGATTGATACACACCAGCGGATCCGGCTTGCCCTCTTTCCAGCCGGTATCCATGACGAACAACCGCCCCATGAAGCCCACCTGCGGCCCGGCGAGCCCGCGACCGGGTGCGGCATACATCGTCTCCAGCATGTCGGCTGCCAATGCCTGGATCCGGGGGGTCATTTCAGCCACGGGCGCGCAAACTTCGCGCAGGCGTGGATCTGGCCACTTGACGATTTCAAGTAAACTCATCCGCGCGCCATCTCGCGCTTCATCTTGGTCATCTTGCGGGTGATCATCTGACGCCGCAACGGCTTGAGGTAGTCGATAAACAACTTGCCATCCAGATGGTCGATTTCGTGCTGCACACAGGTAGCCCACAGACGGTCCATACCTTCCGTGTGTTCCTTGCCATCACGGTCGATCCAGCGCACCTCGACCTCGGCGGGGCGGGTCACATCAGCGAAATGCTCGGGGATACTCAGGCAACCTTCTTCATAGGTATTGAGCGTATCCGACGACGCGATAATCTCGGGGTTGAACATGATCAGCGGACGGGGTGTTTCGCCCTCCTCCTTGATGCAGTCCAGGACGATCAAACGGGTCAGCACGCCAACCTGTGGCGCGGCAAGGCCCACACCTGGCGCGTCATACATCGTCGCCAGCATGTCGTTGCCAAGCGCACGCAACTCATCACTGAGGTCTGCGACGGGTGCGCATTTCCTTTTCAGGCGGGGATCCGGGTGGATCAATATAGGTCGTTTCATGGCAGTCATTTAAGACATGCCACTGGCCCCTGCAACCTTGGGGTTGCAGCCGCCCAACAGCCCGTTAGGGTTGCGGAAAAATTGAGCAGGAGAAAGCATATGAGTTTCGATACCATAATAGAGCGCCGCGGCAGCCACTGCTCGAAATGGGATGCGATGTCGCAACTCTTTGACGTGCCGTCCGACACCGGCATCGCGATGTGGGTGGCGGATATGGACTTCCAGGCCCCGCAGGTCATCCAGCAAGCTGTGCAGCGGATGGTCGATCACGGAATCTTCGGATATTTCGGTGACGACAGCAATTATCGCGCCGCGATCTGCTGGTGGATGCAGAATCGGCACGGGTGGACGGTCGACCCGAATCATATCTTTTCGACGCATGGGCTGGTGAACGGGACCGCGATGTGCGTCGATGCCTTCACCACCCCAAGCGATGGCGTGGTGCTTTTCACGCCCGTCTATCATGCCTTTGCCAAGGTCATCAAAGCATCTGGCCGCGAAGTCGTCGAATGCGGGCTGGTCCAGAAGGACGGCCGCTACCAAATGGATTTCGACATCTATGATGCCCAGATGACCGGTAATGAGAAAATGCTGATCCTCTGTTCGCCGCACAATCCCGGCGGAAGGGTCTGGACCCGCGAAGAACTCCAACAGGTCGCCGATTTTGCCAAGCGTCACGATCTGCTGCTTGTTTCCGACGAAATTCACCATGATTTGGTGCTTCCCGGTCACAAACATACCGTGATGGCGAAGATTGATGGTATCGAAGATCGCCTCGTGATGATGACTGCGACAACCAAGACCTTCAACATCGCCGGATCTCATGTGGGTAACGTCATCATCGCCGACCCCGACCTGCGGGCGAAATTCGCGGCGCGCATGATGGCGCTGGGACTATCGCCGAATTCGTTCGGTCTGTTCATGGCGACGGCGGCCTATTCACCCGAAGGGGCCGCATGGGTCGACGATCTGATTCAATACCTCGATGGAAATCGCAAGCTGTTCGACGAGACTGTCAATGCGATCCCCGGCCTTAAATCCATGCCGCTAGAGGCGACGTATCTCGCTTGGGTCGACTTTGACGGGACCGGCATGTCGCGGGACGAATTCACCAAACGGGTGGAGCAAGGTGCCGGCATTGCCGCCAATCACGGACCGACGTTCGGCAAGGGAGGTGAAAGTTTCCTACGGTTTAACTTTGCCACGCCGCGCGCGCGCATCGAAGAGGCCTGCGCACGCCTGACGCAAGCCTTCAGCGACCTTCAATAACCGTCGGAGCCGATCAACGCGACGGGCGCATTTTCCGCCCGCACGAAATCAAGCGGCGCGGCATCGGTCACCGGCGTCGCGCGCTTGAACTCGAACCGCATTTCGCCGGCTTCCTCGTCACTGGCAACAATCAGACATTGAAACATGTGGTTGGTACCGTCGTAGATATCCACGAGGCCACGAAGATGCGGGGCCTGCCCTGCATCCAACGCGAACCCGGTTTTCCACATGCGCAGAACTTCATGCTGCGCACCATCCGCCTTGATGCGTAAGCGCGAAAGCTTTTTCAGACCGGCCAGACGAACCTTGTCCAACCCCAACTGGATTTCTTTTGAGAGAATCGTTTCCATCCGCAGCACCCCTTCACCCCTAAGCTGCCTTAAGTCATAGAGATTTCAAATTAAAACTTTATGACACGCACAGCTGTGCATCAACGCAGGGTGCCTGCCGCACCAGCTGTGATGGTACAATCCCGGTTTCGGATTAAACTGCTGGTCAGCAAAAGGAGACGACAGATGGGCCTATTGGTTGACGGCAAATGGCAGGACAAATGGTACGACACCAAGGAATCCGACGGTAGATTCGAACGATCCGAGGCAGAATTCCGCGACTGGATCACATCGGATGGCTCTGCCGGGCCGTCTGGCAAGGGGGGCCATGAGGCCGAAAGCGGGCGTTATCATCTCTACGTCAGCCTCGCCTGTCCTTGGGCGCACCGCACGCTGATCTTCCGCGCTCTCAAAGGGTTGCGCAACCATATCGAAGTCTCTGTTGTTCATCCCGACATGCTTCAGGACGGGTGGAGCTTTGACACGGATTTTCCCGACGCCACCGGCGACAAGCTTTTCGGGCTGCCCTTCGCCCGCGATATCTATCTGCGGGCAAAGCCCGACATGACAGGGCGCGTCACCGTCCCGATCCTATGGGACAAAAAGCAGGAGACGATCGTCTCCAACGAATCTTCTGAAATCATCAGGATGTTCAATACGGCCTTCAACAGCATCACGGGCAACACCGACGACTATTATCCCGATGTCTTGCGTCCGCGCATCGACGAGATCAACGCGCGTGTCTACGACACTGTCAACAACGGCGTCTACAAGAGCGGCTTTGCAACGACACAAAAAGCGTATGACGACTCCGTGCATCCGCTTTTTGACAGTCTTGACTGGCTGGAAGGAATTCTTGCCGAGAACCGCTATCTGTCGGGCGACACCCTCACAGAGGCGGATTGGCGGCTTTTCACAACGCTTGTTCGTTTTGATCTGGTTTACCACATGCATTTCAAATGCAACCGCAAGCGGATCGTCGATTATCCGAACCTATGGGGTTTCACCCGGGAGCTTTACCAATGGCCGGGTGTCGCCGAGACGGTCAACTTCGACCATATTGTGCGCCACTACCACTACAGCCACACAACGATCAATCCGCACCGGATCATACCCATAAATCCCGTCCTGGATTGGACCGCACCTCACCGACGCGGCTAGGCTTGAATCTCGGCACCATAATATTCAACCATCGCCGCCAGGTCTTCTGGCGGCGTATGACTTTGCACAAATGCGCGCGCATTGGCGCAATGGGCAAATATAGAGCCATCCGAGAAAAAGGACGTGTTGGTCACGAAAATGACCCGCGTCTGAGGGCGTCTGTAATTGGCGTAATCTGACACCGCCAGCGCCGCGCCCTCTTCGATAACGAGGTCGAGAATGATGATATCGACATCATTTTCCGACAGATGTGCTATCGCTTCTTCCTGCCCGCGCGCGCGCGCCACCTTCATGCCCTGACGCTCCAGATGGCGCTGCCAGATCTCACCCAATTCTGCCCGGCTCTCTACGATCAGCACGCGCGTCATACTCTTCGGGTGACTGTTCATCGAGCACCTCTTTTCTAAATAACTTACTAAGGCCTGTGCTCAAATCGTTAAAAAAGCATTAAAGAGCCACTGAATTCGTTAAGCCAAAACTAAAGTCGGGGTGAATCAGCAGTTTTCTGCTTTGACATGCAAGGCAACAGGCGGCATCTAGCCTGAAATCTGCCGAGCAAACAAAAGAATGTTGATTGAAATGAAACGCGATCACGGCGGCGACCTAGATGATGCAGTCCGCAGATTCGGTGGGGTCAGGGCGGACTGGATCGATCTTTCGACCGGCATCAATCCGGTTGCCTATCCGCTTCCCCATCTGCCTGAAGAAGCATGGACGGCGCTGCCTGACCGGTCCGCACGCGACGCGCTTGACGCCGCCGCACGGCGTTTTTGGCGGATGCCTGAAGGTGCCGCACTTCTTGCTAGTCCCGGCGCGTCAGCCGCGATTGCAATGATACCGCGCCTGCGCCCGCCCTCTACCGTCCACATCCCCGGACCAACCTATAACGAACATGCCGCGAGCTTTTCCGCCGCAGGTTGGCGTGTCGATCAGGACGCCGTCGCAAGCGTCCATGTCAACCCCAACAACCCCGACGGTCGCCAGTGGAAACCGCAGGACCTGTCGGGTTCTCTGCGGATCATCGACGAAAGTTTTGCCGATGTGACGCCAGAGGCGACGCTGATCTCGGAGGCAACGACGCCCGGCACCCTTATCCTCAAGAGCTTTGGCAAGTTCTGGGGCCATGCCGGGCTTCGGCTGGGCTTTGTGATCGGCGATCCGGAATTGATCGAAACCCTGACGCGAATGCTGGGGCCGTGGCCGGTGGCAGGGCCTGCGCTGAGCATCGGGACAACAGCGCTTGACGATGCTGCATGGGCTGAAGAAACCCGCGAACGGCTGACAGCCGACGCTAACCGACTGGACGCGCTGATGACCGGTGCCGGAGCGGTGATTGTCGGAGGCACATCGCTTTTCCGCCTTTACGAAGTCGGGAGTGCCAAAGACTGGCAAACAAGGCTGGCCAGGCACCGCATCTGGACGCGGGTTTTCCCCTACGATCCCAAATGGCTGCGCCTTGGCTTGCCCGCGTCCCGGCATTGGGACAGGCTCGCGACGGCACTTGAATGAGTAACATGGGCATTTTGTTTCTGGCCCTGTTGGTCGACGCTGCGTTTGGCGAACCGCGCTGGCTTTGGTCGCGGCTGCCGCATCCTGCGGTTTTGATGGGCCGCGCAGTCGACGCGCTGGACCGGCGGCTTAACCACGGTGAGGCGCGGCTGTTGAAGGGTGCCATCGCGACGGTGTTTATGGTCGTGCTTGCATGGGTCTTGGGCACGGTGCTGGCTAGTCTGGGTTCTTTGGTAGAAATTATCGTCGCCGCGATCCTTCTGGCGCAACGATCCTTGGTCGAGCATGTCCGCGCCGTCGCGGCAGGTTTGCGCATTTCCGTGGCCGAGGGCCGCCGCGCCGTTGCGATGATCGTCAGCCGCGATACCGCAGCGATGCAAACACCTGCCATTGCCCGTTCCGCCATAGAAAGCGCCTCAGAAAACCTCAGCGACGGGGTCATCGCGCCTGCGTTCTGGTTTGCGTTCGGCGGGCTTCCGGGGCTGCTTATCTATAAGGTCATCAATACTGCTGACAGCATGATCGGCTACCGGACACCGCGCTATGAGCAGTTTGGCAAAGCCGCCGCGCGGCTCGATGATCTGTTGAACTGGATTCCCGCGCGCGCAACTGCCCTGTTGATCGCGCTGACAGGCGGTGTGATCGCACAGTGGCGTGAAATCGCCGCAGATGCCCGGCTGCACCGCTCCCCTAATGCCGGCTGGCCTGAGGCCGCGATGTCCCGTGCGATCGGCGTCGCATTGGCAGGCCCGCGTGCCTATGACGGCACGCTACAGGATTTTCCATGGGTCAACGCATCCGGTATCCGGGCCCCCGGACCGGCACATATAGATGCGGCCATCTCTCGGCTATGGCGCGCATGGGCGTTGATGGTTGTCCTATGCGGCCTATGGGCTATCCTTTGACTTCCTGACCTTTCGAAAGCCCTCCATGCGCCTCTTTTGCCTTGCCGCTTTTCTGTCCATCGCGCCACTTAGCGTTGCCGCCGCCTGCGGCGGCACGTTTTCCGATTTCAAGAATGGCCTGCGCGACGAAGCGATCGCGCAAGGTATCGCCCCCGAGACGGCGCAAGCCTTCCTGCGCGGCATACGCCAGGACCCGGCCGTTTTACGGGCGGATAAGGCACAAGGTGTGTTTCAGCGACCCTTTGTCGATTTCTCGCGGCGGCTGATCTCTGCCGACCGTCTGAGACGCGGCAAATCCCAAGGTCAGAAATTCGATCCTGTCTTTGACCGGATCGAGCAAGAGTACGGCATCAATCGCAGCGTTCTACTGGCGTTTTGGGCGTTCGAAACGGATTTCGGAACCTTCCAAGGTGATTTCAATACCGCCAGCGCACTGGTGACGCTTGCCCACGACTGCCGGCGGCCCGACTTGTTCCGCCCGCAGGTCTTCGCCGCGATGGAGCTGTTCGCGCGTGATGAATTCGATCCTGCGAGGACGACCGGTGCCTGGGCCGGTGAGATCGGCATGGTCCAGATGCTGCCGCGCGATATTTTGGAGAACGGCACGGATGGGGATGGGGACGGGAAAGTCTCGTTGACGACATCGGCGCCCGATGCACTGATGTCGGCGGCCAAAATGCTGCATGGTTTTGGTTGGCAGGCCGGGCAGCCCTGGATTGCCGAAGTCACCGTGCCAGAGGGTTTCGACTGGTCGCTGAGCGGTCTGGAGACGACGAAGACCGGCGCGGAATGGGCCGCTGAGGGCGTGAGCGCACGCAATGGCAACATTGCCGCCGACCTTCCCGCGTCATTGATCGTGCCGCAGGGCCGCAATGGCCCCGCGTTTCTGACCTATCCGAATTTCCGCGTCTATTTCGACTGGAACCAAAGCTTTACCTATGTCCTCACCGCCGCCTATTTCGCTACTCGTCTGGAAGGTGCGCAAATCTACAACGCCGGCAATCCCGACATAGGCTTGACCAGCAACCAGATGAAACAGCTCCAGACCAGGCTTCGGGCACGCGGCCATGAAGTCGGTGAGGTCGACGGAATTCTTGGGGCAGGAACGCGCGCTGCTGTGCGCATCGAACAAACACGTCTAGGCATACCGCCCGACGCCTGGCCAACGCCCGGATTGCTCGACCAACTTTGAAAGGACAAGTCATGCCGCTAAACAAAACTGCCGCTCAGATGGTCGCCGAAGCCCGCAGCCGTATCGAAGAAATCGAAACGGACGATGCCATAGCGATGGTCGATGATCCGACCGTGCAACTCGTCGATCTGCGCGACCCCCGCGAGCGCGACCGCACAGGTGCGATCCCCGGTGCCTTCCATTGCCCGCGCGGCATGCTGGAATTCTGGGTGGACCCCGACAGCCCCTATTTCAAGGAAGTTTTCGCGCAGGACAAGAAATTCGTATTCCACTGCGCCTCCGGCTGGCGGTCGGCATTGTCCGTAGCGACCTTGCAGGACATGGGTTTCCAGGCCGCGCATCTCAAGGACGGCTTTTCCGGATGGGAAAAAGCAGGCGGGCCAGTAGAAAAGAAAGCAGATCGCTAGAACCAGCTTAAGTAAGCAATAGCGTCAAGGTCTGACGGGAAACCGATCGCCATCCTCAGTCAAAAGCACCAGCCGTCCATGGCTATGGACAAAACGGTCGCACCGGTTACGGCCATTGACGAATTCCACACAGACAAG
Source organism: Sulfitobacter sp. (assembly GCA_024637305.1). Classification (GTDB taxonomy): domain Bacteria; phylum Pseudomonadota; class Alphaproteobacteria; order Rhodobacterales; family Rhodobacteraceae; genus Sulfitobacter. The sequence goes on along the minus strand of JAGXFI010000102.1, from coordinate 6,902 downwards.
GCCATCAGCGCGAACATCGAACCGCCCGTACGCCGTCGCCCCATCGGCATAGGAATAACTGTAGGCTCCGCCCGTCGAATACCGTGACAGCCCGCCTTCGTAGAAATGAAGCGTCTGGTCAGACGTCAACGCCAGCAATTCGTCATCGCTCAATGCAACGTCACCGGACAGCGACGCGAAGTCATCCGCCAAGGAGGCCGAGGCAATGAAGATGAGAGGCAATAGAATTCGCATTCTGCGACGCTAAGGCAAAACTGCTAATCACCCCAGTAACGCTTAAGCGACCAGTGTTTCAGCTTTCTTGAGATCGACCGAAACCAACTGGCTGACGCCTTGCTCGGCCATGGTCACACCGAACAGGCGGTCCATCCGCGCCATCGTCACCGCGTGGTGCGTGATAATCAGAAACCGGGTATCGGTCTGGCGGCACATCTCATCCAACAGATCGCAGAACCTTGTTACGTTGGCATCGTCCAGCGGGGCGTCAACTTCGTCCAGCACGCAGATCGGTGCAGGATTCGCCAGAAAAACGGCAAAGATCAGCGCCATTGCCGTCAACGTCTGCTCGCCCCCCGACAGCAGGCTCAAGGTGCTGAGCTTCTTGCCGGGCGGCTGGCACATGATCTCAAGTCCCGCCTCAAGCGGGTCATCGGATTCAACCATCACGAGGTTCGCTTCACCACCGCCGAACAGATGCGTGAACAGCATCGCAAAGTTGCTGTTGACCTGCTCGAACGCGGTCAGGAGCCGCTCGCGGCCCTCGCGGTTGAGGCTCGCGATGCCTGACCGCAATGTCTTGATCGCTTCTTCAAGATCGGTCTTTTCGCTGACCAGATTGTCATGCTCGACCTTCACCTCACTCGCGTCTTCTTCGGCCCGCAGGTTGACCGCTCCCAAGGCGTCCCGCTGCCGCTTGAGGCGCCCTACATCGGCCTCAAGCGTGTCCGCGCCGGGCATCTGGTCAGGCACCGCGCCCAATTGGGTCAGCAACTGGTTCGGGGTCAGCTGCTGATCCTCCGCAATTCGTTCCGCTGCGGCGGCGACGGTTTCCTTTGCGGCGTCACTGCGCGCCTCGGACCGCGCGCGCGCCTCCCTTGCCTCCGACGCTGCGCGCTCCGCTTCGCGTTCCGCGACAGTAGCCTCGCGCAGGGCTCCTTCGGCAGTGGAAAGGTTGTCCGCCGCCCCGGCGCGGCGCGTTTCTGCGCGGGTGATCTCGGCGCTCAGTTCCGCGCGCTTTGCGGCGATTTCCGCAGGCGCGGCACCGGCGGCCTTCAACTCGGCCTCTGAGGTTTGCTTGCGCTCGACCAACTCCGCGCTGCGCTTTTCCGCTGTCTCCAACCGGTGCCGCCAACCAGAGAGCTCCTTGGTCACCTCCTGAGAACGCCTGACACGCGCCTCACCTTCGCGGCGCAATTCATCATGCGCAGAGCGGCGCGACATCATCGTGATCCGCGCCGCCTCCACGGTCATGCGAATGTCCTCCACCGCATCGCGCGCGCTTTTCAGGTCGCCCAGACCTTCCAAAGCACGCTCCGCCTCCAGCACGCGCCCACGGGCCGCCATCGCTTCATCTTCGTGACGCTTCACGGCAAGGCCCAATGACTCCAGCCGGCCCTCCGCCAGGTTCCGGTCCGCCTCGACCCTGCTCAAGGCGCGACCGGCATCGGCGACCAGACGGTCCGCGTCCCGCCGCGCTTCGCGGGCGCGTTTGTCGATTTCGGTCTGTTCCGCCAAGGTACGCGTCAACGCCTCATGAGCAGCGCGCGCACCTTCGGCACGCTGGCTTGCCTGCTCGAGCGCCTGCTTGAGAACCTCAAGCCGGTTAAGCTGTTGCAACCGCAATGCCGCGGCGGACGGCGCATCCTCGGCCCAAGCGCGATAGCCGTCCCATCGCCACAAATCACCATCAGGTGACACCAACCGTTGGCCAGGGCGCAATGCGGCCTGCAGACGTGGCCCATCGTCGGCATCGACCAGCCCGATCTGGCCCATGCGCCGCGCCAGCACGTCCGGCACGGATACATGCTGGCTCAGGGGCGTTACCCCGGCCGGCAACGGCTGATCCACATCGTAAGCCGGTAAAACCGCCCAGCCGGACGGGCCGTCGTCATCAACCTGAGGCGCGCGAAGATCATCAGCGAGTGCGGCACCCAACGCCTTTTCGAACCCGTGCTCCACCTGCAAGCGATCAAGTATCTGACCACCCTCGGCGGTGTCCCGCTCCACCAACTTGGCGAGCGCGCCCACTTCTGCCCTAAGCGCATTCATTTCGCCCTCGGCCTCGGACCTTTCCGCGCGCGCATCAGCCTCGCGGATCTGCGTCTGCGCCCGCGCGTCCTCGGCATCCAGCAAAGCGGCATCAGCCCCCGCAGCCGCAGCAACTGCCGCCTGCTCTGCTGCCTCGGCGACCGCGAAACCTTCGGTCGCCCGGACCAAAGCGTCCCGGCTCTGGGTTACGGCATCGCGGGCGCGCAATGCTTCTGCTTCTGACTTCGCTTGCGTCTTGCGACTGTCCTCCAACAAACGCTCCGCCGAACCGTGGCGGGCGGCCAGACGCGCGACGTCTTCGGTCTTTTCGCTCAAATCGCCTTCACGGGCTTGCAGGACCGCCGCCGCTTCGCGGGCAGCTTCCGCCGCCTTTTCAAGTGCCTCGGCATGGCCGTCACCTGCCTTGGCCAGTTCGCGGGCTTCCCAGTCAAGCCGCTCGATCGTCTCGCCCGCATCTCGGTTGAGCGCCTCCTCGCGCTCGATGTCGCGGGTCAGCTGCGCGATGCGGCCGCTCAATGTCTCTATCAACGACTGCGCGCGTGCTTCGTGATCGTTCAGCGTGTCGCGTTGCACTGCCAGCCGCTGGACGACCGCCACGGCAATGGCATCTTCTTCGCGCAATCCGGGAAGCAAATCTTCGGACGCCTGCCGGGTTTTCGCTGTCTGGCGTACAACGCTTTCGGCCTGCGCAGTCGCTGTCACCCTTGCGCGCAGCTCTTCCTCTGCCCGCGCATGCGCATCATCGGCCTCACGCCAGCGGCGATACAGCAACATGCCTTCTGTTCGCCGCAGCTGGTCCCCAATTTCGCGATACCGCTGCGCTTGCCGCGCCTGACGGGCAAGCTGCGCCAACTGGGTTGCCAGCTGTTCAATGACATCATCGACCCGCGCCAAATTGACCTCGGCAGCGTTCAGTTTCAACTCGGCTTCGTGGCGCCGCGCGTAGAGACCGGAAATTCCCGCTGCTTCCTCAAGGATACGCCGGCGGCTCTTTGGTTTGGCGTTGATCAGCTCTGCAATCTGGCCTTGCCGCACCAATGCGGGCGAATGCGCGCCAGTGGAGGCGTCCGCAAACAGCATCTGCACGTCGCGCGCACGCACGTCCTTGCCCGCCGCCTTATAGGCACTGCCCACATCGCGGGTGATCCGCCGCACGATTTCGAGGGAATCGTCGTCGTTGAACCCTGCGGGGGCCAATCGTTCCGAATTATCGATATGCAAAGCCACTTCTGCAAAGTTCCGCGCGGGCCGTGTGGCCGCCCCGGCAAAGATCACGTCCTCCATTCCACCACCCCGCATCACAGTGGGGCGGTTTTCTCCCATGACCCAGCGCAGCGCTTCTAGCAGGTTCGACTTGCCGCAACCATTCGGCCCGACAACGCCGGTCAGACCGTCTGCGATGATCAAATCGGTCGGGTCTACAAAGCTCTTGAAGCCTGTCAATCTGAGTTTGGAAAAGCGCAAATGGCCCACCTTTGGAAGTGATTCCCGAAACCTGTCCAAGGTGAGGCTGGACCCCCTCCGAGTCAACCATGACGCACCACCCAGAGGGGGCTACAGCGGCTTATCCACAAGATATTGACAGCTCACGCGGGGTTGCAAGCAAGGTCTATCGTCACGCCGCCAAACGCCTGTTCGACTTCGGATCCCGGCATCGGAGAACATTCCACCACTCCCGTCGTGCGGGCTATCGGCGTCTTTCGTTTGCTGCCGCATTTGAGGATGCCGGTCGCCTGCGCCTGGTCACCACGGACTTCGACCACCTCGCAGCCGCTCACCATCGCCATCGCACGACCGGCGCGTTCCCGGATCGGACCGAACCGCGGCGCATATTCCGCGTTGGTACGGATCGCCTCCGCCAGTTCGCCCCGGACACGCACGTCGAAGGTGGATCCGTCCACTGTCACCGTCGTCGCAGGCAGCCCGCGAAAATGCGGCCCTGCAGTATTGCAGGCAGAGAGCATCAGAAGGAGCGCGAAGAAATGTTTCATACCGCCACTTTGCGACCACTTGGTTAACAATCCCCTAAGAAACGCGATTTCAATTTGCCGCCATCCGTCAGCGGTCATATCATTTGACCAATTCAATGGAGGCTCCCAATGCCCTTTCGTACCGTTACGCCGGAAAAGCTGTCATCTGCCGTCGTCCGCCAGATTGAAGAGCTGATCCTTCGCGGCATCCTGCGCCCCGGCGAGCGCCTGCCGCCGGAGCGTGAGCTGGCCGACCGTCTGGGCGTATCGCGCCCCTCGCTACGCGATGCGATCGGGCAATTGCAGGGCGCAGGTTTGCTGACTTCCAAGGCGGGGGCCGGAGTCTATGTGGCCGAAGTGCTTGGCTCGGCTTTTTCACCGGCACTGATCGACTTGTTCGGACGGCATGACGAAGCGGTCTTTGACTATCTGTCGTTTCGGCGGGATATGGAGGGGTTGGCGGCAGAGCGCGCAGCGCGGCTTGGCTCGGATACCGATCTAAAGGTCGTCGCCGCCGTGTTCACCAGGATGGAAACAGCGCATGGAAAACGCAGCGCCGAGGACGAAGCGGCACTGGACGCGCAGTTTCATATGGCCATCATCGAAGCGAGCCATAATGTCGTCATGTTACACATGATGCGATCCATGTACGAGCTGCTTCGCGGCGGGGTCTTTTACAACCGTCAGGTCATGTTCAAACAACGCACATCGCGCGAAGCTTTGCTGGACCAGCACCGCGCGATCAACGACGCCTTACAGGCGCGCGATCCCGCCGCGGCGCGTTCGGCGGTGGAGGCGCATCTCAACTACGTCCAAACCGCGCTACACGACCAGCAAAAAGCCGACCGCAACGAAGTTATCGCCCGCCAGCGATTGGCCCATGAGACAGAAGTCGGGTGAAAAGAGCCGAGAACCAATTTGCGTCCCCCCTGTAATTTCCCTAGCAGTCATGTGACATGCGCAAGGTAAGCATGCCCGCCGGACGAATAATGTATAAGTGCCTGAGTGCCGCGGCCGATCGCACAGCGATCCATGACGACCAAATGAAAAAGCCCCGGCGCGAACCGGGGCTGTTTGTTCTCAAAAATTGATGCGGATCAGTGCAGCTTGGCATCCGCCTGCGCGATACCGTCGTCGATCAGCCGGTTGGCTTCGGCGGCTGTCATCTGCTTGGCGATCACCTCGCGTGAAACCGCTATAGCGATCATCGCAGCCTGATCGCGCACTTCCTTGATCGCCGCGGCCTGCGCGCTGCCGATTTGTTCTTCGGCCCCGGCAATCCGGCGTTCAAGCGATGTGGCCAGATCGGCCCGCGCCTGATCGGCTGCACGCTGCGCGTCCTCTTTGGCGGCGGCCACGATGCGGTCAGCTTGCTCTTGGACGTCTTTTTGATTGCGCTCGTAGCTCGCCAGCAATGTCTGCGCCTCTTCGCGCAGTGACCGCGCCTCTTCCAGCTCTGTCTTGATGCCGTCTGCACGTTTATCCAACATGCCCATGATCAAAGATGGTACGTTGTAATAAAACAGCACGGCGATGAACAGCAGGAAGGCCAGCAAAACCACGAAATCAGTGTTGCCCAGCGAGATGAACGGGCCTTCAGCGGCCATGGCGGGACCAGCCGCAAGACCGGCGACAACGGCGGTGAATTTCATGCGCATCGCGCTTATCCTTTCATCCGTGCCGTGACGGCAGCGTTGATTGTCTTGGCGTCGGCATTGCCGCCCATCGCCGCGACGATTTCTTTCGCAGTGTCCTTGGCGACGATCTTGACGTTCTCGAGAGCACCGGCGCGGATCTCCGCGATGGCTTTCTCTGACTCCGCCGATTTCGCTGCGATTTCAGCATCCGCCTTGGCGATGGCCACATCGAGATCAGCCTGAATATCCGCCTTTGCTTCTGCAACAATGCGCTGCGCCTCGGCGCGGGCGTCAATCAGTGCCTTGTCATAGGCAGCTTCAGCCTCGACTGCCTTGGCCTTGAGGTCCTCGGCAGCAGCGATGTCGTTGGTGATTGTCCCTTGCCGCTCAGCCAAGATCGAAGCGATCCGGGGCAAAGCAATCCGTGACAGAATGAAATAGATGACGACAAGCGCGACCAGAAGCCAAAATATCTGGTTGCCCCAAGTAGTAAAATCCAGTTGTGGCATGCCGGGCGCTTCGGCAACAGCGTCGCTAGATGTGGTTTCGGTTGCCATCGCATCCTCCTGTCAAAACGGGCAAATCCTGCGGGCGGAACGTGCCATGCACGCGCCGCCCGAAGCGTTAGGATTGTCGCAGTGACTTAGACAGCGAACATCAGCAGCAGAGCGACGAGGAACGCGAAGATCCCCAGTGCTTCTGCGAAAGCGATGCCGATGAACAGGGTGGCCGTCTGGCCCGCTGCGGCGGATGGGTTGCGCAATGCGCCGGACAAAAAGTTGCCTGCAACGTTACCAACACCGATCGCGGCTGCGCCGGAACCGATTGCTGCCAAACCTGCGCCGATATGTGCGAGATCGCCTTCCATGAGAATTCTCCTATAAGATTGGAAGTTTTAGTAGGGCGGGAAACCCGCCTTCCGTTAGTGACCTGGGTGCAGCGCGTCCTTGAGGTACACGCATGTCAGGATGGTGAAAACATATGCCTGGATAAAGGACACCAGAACTTCGAGACCGTACATCGCCGT
>JAGXFI010000014.1 GCA_024637305.1 Sulfitobacter sp. | reverse complement strand
GCTGCCTTATCATCCCGACATGCGGTTCGAGGCGGACACGCCGACCTCGCGCATCCTCGGTGTCGTGATGCCATGGACGCGCGGTCGGCGTCCCGCCTGGCTGATCCGGATGGGACTTTTCCTGTATGACAATCTTGGTGGACGCAAGATCCTGCCCGCGACCACGACCCTGAGCCTGAAAGGCACGCCGGAAGGGGCCGCGCTGGAGGATCGCTTCGAGAAGGCGTTCGAATATTCGGATTGCTGGATCGAGGATTCGCGGCTGGTTGTGCTGAACGCCCGCGATGCGCAGGCGCGTGGCGCGCAGATCATGGTGCGCACCAAGGTCACGTCGGCCGCGCGGGATGCGGACGGCTGGACCGTCGCGGTCCATGACGAAGCGACCCGCGAAACCACCACCATCCGCGCGAAGATGTTGGTCAATGCGGGCGGCCCCTGGGTTGGCGATATCATCCAGAACACATTGCGCAGCAATTCATCCGAAGGGGTGCGGCTTGTGCGTGGCAGTCACATCGTGACGCGCCGCCTTTATGACCATGAAAAATGCTATTTCTTTCAGGGCACCGATGGGCGGATCGTCTTTACCATTCCCTACGAGACGGATTTCACCCTGATCGGCACCACGGACGCGGAACACGATGATCCGTCGGTCGCGCCGGAATGCACGCCGGAAGAAAAGGATTACCTGATAAACTTCGTGAATGCCTATCTGCGTCAGGATATCAGCCGTGACGATATTGTCTGGACATATTCCGGGGTACGCCCACTCTACGATGACGGGGCCAGCAGTGCGACGGCTGCGACGCGCGATTATACGCTCAAGGTGGATGATACCGGCGGCGCGCCGATCCTCAATGTCTTCGGCGGCAAGATCACGACCTACCGCAAGCTGGCGGAGGATGCGATGGCGATGATCGCACGTCACTTTCCCGGAACGCCGGGCAACTGGACGGCGGGTGTGGCCTTGCCGGGGGGTGATTTCGGCGTCGGACAGGTCGATACGTTGATCGCGCGCCTGCAGTCGGATTTCACTTTCCTCGACGCGTTCTGGGCGCGACGGATGATCCGGGCCTATGGCACCGATAGCTGGGACATTCTGAGCGGGGCAGGCAATGCCGACAGTCTGGGGCAGGATTTCGGAGCCACGCTGACGGCGCGCGAAGTCGAATGGCTTATGGATCGCGAATTCGCCCGCAGTGCGCAGGATGTTGTTTGGCGGCGCAACAAGCTCGGGCTGCGCCTGAGCAGTGACCAGATCGCGACGCTGGATGCGTGGATGACATCGCGCGGTGCCAGCGCAGAACTGAAAAAGGGACGGGCATGAGCCTCATCTTGAAAAATGTGTCCAAGACGGTCGGGGGCAGGGTGCATATCCATCCCACGGACCTTACGCTCGAAAAAGGCACGATGAACGTGCTGCTGGGGCCGACGCTGTCGGGCAAGACATCGCTGATGCGCCTGATGGCGGGGCTGGATCAGCCAGCGACGGGAAGTATCCACTGGAACGGGCAGGACGTGACCGGCATGCGCGTGCAGGACCGCAAGGTGGCAATGGTCTATCAGCAATTCATCAACTACCCGTCGATGAGCGTTTACGAAAACATCGCCTCGCCCATGAAACTTGTCGGCAAGAGCCGCGAAGAGATCGACATCGCCGTGCGGGAGACTGCCGAGCTGATGCAGCTGACGCCTTTCCTAGATCGTCGACCGCTGGAATTGTCTGGCGGGCAGCAGCAGCGTTGCGCGCTGGCACGGTCGCTGGTCAAGAATGCCGGTCTGGTGCTGCTGGATGAACCGCTGGCCAATCTCGATTACAAGCTGCGCGAGGAATTGCGCGCGGAGATCCCGAAGATCTTCGAACGCTCAGGCTCGATCTTTGTTTATGCCACGACAGAACCGGAAGAGGCGCTGCTTTTGGGGGGCAATACCGCCACTCTCTGGGAAGGTCGCGTGACCCAGTTCGGACCAACGCCCGCCGTCTATCGCCGGCCCGTGAATGCCGTGACGGCACGGGTATTTTCCGACCCGCCGATGAATTTTCTGGCGGTGAAGAAACAGGGCGACACGCTGACATTCGGCGAAGGGCAGGGGACCGCGTTGCCCACTGCGCTGCGCAGCCTGTCCGATGGGGACTACACCGCCGGTTTCCGCCCCAACCATCTGGAGCTATCGCCGCATGTCGCCGGGGCGATCGAATTCCGCGCGCGCCTGACCGTGACGGAGATCACTGGATCGGAAACCTTTGTGCATCTGGACTATCAGGGTGCGCGCTGGGTCGGGCTGGTGCATGGGGTACAAAGCCTGAAGGCCGGGCAGGACCTGACCGTCTATCTTGACCCCGCGCATGTCTATATTTTCGGCACGGACGGCGATCTGGTCGCCGCTGCCCCCTATGCGGAGGCGGCGTGATGGCCAAGATCACCCTCGACAACCTTGCGCATTCCTACCTTGCCCGCCCGTCATCCGAAGACGATTACGCGCTCAAGGAGCTTAACCACGACTGGATCGACGGTGAGGCGTATGCGCTGCTGGGTGCGTCGGGTTGCGGGAAGTCGACGTTGCTCAACATCATTTCAGGTCTGCTGCATCCTTCGCAGGGGCGCATCCTGTTCGATGACGTGGACGTCACCCACGCGCCGACGGCAGAGCGCAACATCGCGCAGGTGTTCCAGTTTCCGGTGGTCTACGACACGATGACGGTACGCGACAATCTGGCGTTTCCCTTGCGCAATCGGGGGGCGGATACGGCCTATATCGCCGAGCGGGTGCAGCAGATCGCGCAGATGATCGGGATGGAGGATGTGTTGAACCGCAAGGCGCGCGGGCTGACGGCGGATGCGAAACAGAAGATTTCCCTGGGGCGCGGTATGGTGCGCGAGGACGTCAATGCGCTGCTGTTCGACGAGCCGCTGACGGTGATCGATCCGCATATGAAATGGGAGCTGCGCACGCAGCTCAAATCCCTGCATGACCAGTTTGGCCATACGATGATCTATGTCACCCACGACCAGACCGAAGCGCTGACATTCGCCGACAAGGTCGTGGTGATGCATGACGGTCGTGTCGTTCAGATCGGCACGCCGCAGGAATTGTTCGAACGGCCCGCGCATACGTTCGTCGGGTACTTCATCGGCTCGCCGGGGATGAACCTGTTCGATGCGCAGATCAACGGTGACACGGCGACCATCGCCGGAACGCAAGTGGCGCTTGGGGCCGGGTATGCAGCGCTAGGCGGCAAGGTGCAGGTGGGCGTGCGTCCTGAATTCATCAAGTTGTCGCGCGGTGACGACGGGGTGCCCGCGCGCGTGACCCGCGTCGAGGATGTGGGCCGCCACAAGATCATACGGCTGGACGTCGCGGGCCACACGGTCAGCGCCATCGCGGGCGAGGGTGCCCGCATCCCCGAGGATGCCGAGCGGATCATCTTTGATCCGGCGGGGATCAATGTCTATGCGGACGACTGGCGCGTCAGCCCGCAAGGAGAAGTGCCATGAACAAGACCGTCAACCAGAAGGCCTGGTTTCTCGTCCTGCCGGTGCTGGTCCTCGTGGCGTTCTCCGCCGTGATCCCGCTGATGACGGTTGTCAACTATTCGGTGCAGGATACCTTCGGGCGCAATGAATTCTTCTGGGTGGGCCTCGAATGGTTTTCCGACATGCTCGAAAGCGACCGGATGTGGGACGCGTTGGGGCGACAGCTGATCTTTTCCGCGACGATCCTCGCCATCGAGATCCCGCTGGGTATCTTCGTGGCCCTCAACATGCCCAAGAAGGGGTTCTGGGCCAGCTTCTGTCTGGTGCTGATGTCTCTGCCCCTGCTGATCCCGTGGAACGTTGTCGGTACCATCTGGCAGATCTTCGGACGCGTGGATATCGGCCTGCTGGGCTATACGCTCGATAAGCTCGGGATCACCTACAACTACACGCAGGACATAACGGCGGCCTGGATCACCGTGATCGTGATGGATGTCTGGCACTGGACCTCGCTGGTGGCGTTGCTGGCATATGCCGGGCTGCAATCCATTCCCGATGCCTATTACCAGGCGGCCAAGATCGATCAGGCGAGCCGCTGGTCGGTGTTTCGCTATATCGAGCTGCCCAAGATGGCCGGCGTGCTGATGATCGCGATCCTGCTGCGCTTCATGGACAGTTTCATGATCTATACCGAACCCTTCGTGGTCACGGGCGGCGGTCCGGGCAATGCTACCACCTTCCTGTCGATTGATCTGGTCAAGATGGCCATTGGCCAGTTCGACCTTGGCCCCGCAGCGGCGTTCAGCCTGATGTATTTCCTCGTAATCCTGTTGATCTCGTGGGTTTTCTATACCGTCATGGTCAACCTCGACAAAAGGGATGGTCTGTGATGGCCGAGACAATCCGTATCCCCGGCGCTTTGGTCGACACGCAGCCCGCCCGCCGTCGCAAGCGGTTCCGCCCCAACGGATCGGCCATCGTGATGGCGGTCTATCTGATCTTCCTGCTGCTGCCGATCTACTGGCTCATCAACATGAGCCTCAAGACCAATGCAGAGATCCTCGGGACGTTCTCGCTTTTTCCACGCGATCTGACTTTCGCCAATTACGTCAAGATCCTGACCGATCCGTCCTGGTATATGGGCTATGTCAATTCGCTGATCTATGTGGTGATGAACACAGTAATCAGCCTGTCGGTGGCGCTGCCGGCGGCCTATGCGTTCAGCCGCTACAGCTTCATGGGCGACAAGCATCTGTTCTTCTGGCTGTTGACCAACCGCATGGCCCCGCCCGCCGTGTTCGCGCTGCCGTTCTTTCAGCTTTATTCCAGCGTCGGGCTTTTCGATACGCATATCGCCGTGGCGCTGGCGCATTGTCTGTTCAACGTACCGCTGGCGGTCTGGATCCTCGAAGGCTTCATGCGTGGCGTGCCGAAGGAGATCGACGAAACCGCCTATCTTGACGGCTATTCCTTCCCGCGTTTCTTCGTCCGCATCTTCATGCCCCTGATCGCCAGCGGCATCGGAGTCGCGGCATTCTTCTGCTTCATGTTCTCATGGGTGGAACTGTTGTTGTCGCGGACGCTGACGAGCGTGGATGCCAAGCCGATCGCCGCCACGATGACCCGCACGGTCAGCGCCTCCGGCCTCGACTGGGGCGTGCTGGCGGCGGCAGGGGTGCTGACTATCGTGCCGGGTGCCTTGGTGATCTGGTTCGTGCGCAACTACATCGCGAAGGGTTTCGCGTTGGGGAGGGTGTGATGGGAAAAGCTGTGAACTGTGATGCGGTAACCGATGACCGCGAAGGAGCGCGAACATGAGCTGGATGGCCTGGACCCCGCCCACCGCGATATTCTTCGGTGTGATCGCCTTGGTGCTGATCACCTTCACGATCCTTGCGATCAAATATCCCGAGACGCCGCGTGTCGGTATTCTCAGGATCGAAACGACCCGTGGTGACCGTCTGTTCATCACGCTTCTTGGCTCGGCCTTTATCAACCTGATCTGGCTGGGTCTCAACGCGGGCCCGCAGCCTTATGCGCTGCTGGTCTGTCTGGTCTATGCCGCGGCGGTGTTTCGCTGGGTGTAGACGACACTACGATTGAAAACTGTCTAGGGAGGACAAAATGAAACTTTCTGTCATGAAATCCAGCACCGCGCTTGCCGCCACGCTGGGTCTGCTAGCGGGGCCGGTCTTTGCGGATATGGAGGCCGCACGGGCGTTTCTCGATGAGACCATCGAACGTTCCGCGCTGAGCCGTGAAGAGCAGGAGGCGGAGATGCAATTCTTCGTCGATGCCGCGCAGCCGTTCCAGGGCATGGACATCAAGGTGGTGTCCGAGACCATCACCACCCATGAATACGAGGCCAACGTGCTGGCCCCGGCCTTTACCGCGATCACGGGGATCAACATCACCCATGACCTGATCGGCGAGGGCGACGTTGTCGAGAAACTGCAGACGCAGATGCAGTCGGGCGAAAACATCTATGACGCCTATATCAACGACTCTGATCTGATCGGCACCCATTGGCGTTACAAGCAGGCGCGGAGCCTGACGGACTGGATGGCGGGAGAGGGCGCGGACGTGACCAACCCCGGTCTTGATCTCAACGACTTCATCGGGCTGGATTTCACCACTTCGCCCGATGGCGAACTTTATCAGCTGCCTGACCAGCAATTCGCCAACCTCTACTGGTTCCGGCAGGATTGGTTCACCGACCCAGAGCTGATGGCCGAATTCAAGGAAGAATACGGCTATGATCTGGGTGTGCCGCTGAACTGGTCGGCTTATGAAGACATCGCGGAATTCTTCACAGGGCGCACCATCGACGGCGTCGAGGTCTATGGCAACATGGATTACGGCAAGAAAGACCCGAGCCTTGGCTGGCGTTACACCGATGCGTGGATGTCGATGGCGGGGATGGGCGATGTGGGCGAACCCAACGGCCTGCCGGTCGATGAATGGGGCATCCGCGTCAACGAGCAATCGCAGCCGGTCGGTTCCTGCATGGGTCGCGGTGGCGCGACGAACGCCCCAGCGGCGGTTTATGCGGTGACCAAGGCGATCGAGTGGCTGGAGAAATACACGCCGCCCGCCGCTGCCGGGATGACCTTTGGTGAGGCTGGACCGGTGCCTGCGCAGGGTGCCATCGCTCAGCAGATGTTCTGGTACACCGCGTTTACCGCCGACATGGTCAACGACAGCGCCAAGGCCGTGCTGAACGAAGACGGCACACCGAAATGGCGCATGGCACCGTCGCCGCATGGCGCTTATTGGAAGGACGGCCAGAAGGTCGGGTATCAGGACGTGGGATCATGGACGCTGATGGAAAGCACCCCTGTCGACCGCGCCAAGGCTGCCTGGCTTTATGCGCAGTTCGTGACCTCCAAGACGGTGGATGTGGAAAAAGCCCATGCCGGTCTGACTTTCATTCGTGAAAGCACGATCAACCACGACAGCTTCACCGAGCGTGCGCCGAAACTGGGCGGTTTGGTGGAATTCTACCGCTCTCCTGCCCGCGTCGCGTGGTCGCCCACGGGCACGAACGTGCCTGACTATCCAAAGCTGGCACAGCTGTGGTGGCAGAACATTGGTGATGCGATGTCAGGGGCCAAGACGGCTCAGGAAGCATTGGATTCCTTGTGTGAAGAGCAGGAAAAGGTCATGGAGCGGCTTGAGCGCGCAGGCGTGCAGGGCGATCTGGGACCGGTGATGAACGAAGAGCGTGAACCGGAGTATTGGCTCGCACAGCCGGGCGCGCCTTACCCGAAGCTCGACAACGAAGACCCGCAGCCCGAGACGATCAGCTATGACGAGCTGATCAAATCCTGGCAGTGAATTGACCCTTGGGGGCGCGCGCAGGTGCGCCCCTATTCCGTTCGCTTTTGCAAGAGCAGCGACGCCAGCCCCAATATCGCCGACGCCACGATCAGCAGCAACGACACCGCGTTGAGCACCGGCGTGGACCCAAGCTTGAGACGGTCGAACATGGTGATCGTCAACGGCGCGTCAGACCCCACCAGCATCAGCGTCGTATTGAAATTCTCGAAGCTCATCAGCACGGCCACGACTCCCGCCGCCGCCATGGCTGGATAGAGAAACGGCAGCGTGACGGCACGCACGGCACCCCAGCGTGTGGCACCAAGGTTTAGCGCCGCCTCTTCCAGCGAGGGATCAATTTTCTGCAAACGAGCCGAGATGACCAGCGTGGCGAAGGTCGTGATGAAGGAAAACTGCCCCAGCACAACCAGGATCAGACCGGGGCGCAACCCGTCAAACCAAAGGCCGGTCGCATCCTCAAGATAGTTTGCGACGGAAGATGAGAAAACCAGAATCGAGATGCCAAGGATGATGCCCGGAATGATCAGCGGCAGCAGCATCAGGATGTAGAGAAACCCCTTGCCGCGGAAATCGTGCCGCACGAACAGGAACGCATTGCAGGTGCCGACGAACACCGACAGCAGCGCCACCCAAAACGCGACGATGCCGGAAGTTACCACCGACCGCAGGATGCCGCGTTCGTGAAAGACGCCGATATATGGCGCATCCGTGCCGAAGAACCATGCCCATGTGAAGCCCTCCCATGGCAGCGACGGGAAAACGGAATCGTTGAAGGCGAACACGCAGACCGTCACCAGCGGCAGCGCCAGATAGATGAAGAACAGCGTGACATAGGCGCGGTAGGTCCAGCGGAAACCGCCGCTTTGCGGGATGCCGGTAATCATTGCGCCATCGTCCTGCCCAGTGATTGCCGCGACAGTTTCAGACCTATGAACACGATGGTCGAAGACAGGCCCAGCAGCAGGAATCCGAACGCCGAGCCGAGTTCCCAATTGAACCGGGTGATGAACTGGCTGTAGATCAGGCCGGTGAACCACAGGCTGTCCTTGCCGCCCAGCAGGATCGGGGTGAGGTAATTGCCAAGGGACAACATGAACACCACGATGCAGCCCGATACGATGCCGGGCATGGCGTGGGGGATCACGATTTCGCGCAGGATGGCAAAGCCGCTGGCCCCGAGGTCATAGCCCGCCTCGATCAGGCTGTCATCGAGGCTGTCGAGTGTCGTCACCAGCGGCACCACCATGAACAGCATCGACGTATAGACCAGACCCACCATGATCGCGGCATCATTATAGAGCATTTCGACCGGGGCATCGGCCAGTCCCGCCCATTGCAGCACGTTCGAGAAGACCCCTGTTTCCCGCAGCAGGATCATCCAGCCAAAGGTGCGCACCAGCTCGCTGACCCAGAACGGGATGAGGCACATCAGGAACAGCGTTGTCTTGGTGCGCCCGCGCGTCAGCTTGGCGATGTAATAGGCGATGGGGAACCCGATCAGCAGCGTCAGAACCGTTGCTGCGATCGACATGTATGCGGTGCGCGCGAAGGTGTTCCAATAAAGTGGCTCGTTGAAGAATACGGCGTAATTGGCAAAGCCCGTCTCGTATTCGCGCACGCCAACCTTTTCGCGCAAGCTGACCAGAAACATGCCCACATGCGGCAGGATGATCAGCGTGACCAGCCAAAGAAGCAGCGGGGCCAGCAGCAGGTAGAACGTGAGTCTGGAGCGGTCAGTCACCGGCATAGACCCGCGTCTGCGCAGGCTCCCACCCGAAATGGACGGTATCACCGACAGAGAGGTCGCGGAATTCGCCGGTTTGGGGCAGGGCGACGTTCATCTGCGCGCCGGTGGTCTGATCGCGCAGGATCAACTGGCTGTTGGCACCGTTGAAAAGGATATTTTCAACGCGCCCTTGTCCGGCGTTGCCGTTTAGCGCGGTATCGCGCGACAGGCGCACGGCTTCGG
Organism: Sulfitobacter sp.; assembly: GCA_024637305.1. GTDB lineage: Bacteria > Pseudomonadota > Alphaproteobacteria > Rhodobacterales > Rhodobacteraceae > Sulfitobacter. The sequence goes on along the minus strand of JAGXFI010000014.1, from coordinate 33,155 downwards.
GGCGGACAAAGACATCGACCGCGTCGCCCTTGGCCAGTGCCTTGCCAGCGGCAGTTCCATGCAGCACCTGGCCCTGATCCGTCACCATCTGCACACCGGCATCAAGGCTTTGCACGCGGGCGCGAAACTTGTTGGCCTCGCCGACGAAACCGGCGACGAAAGCGGTGCTGGGCTCGTAATACAATTCCTTTGCGGTGCCGACCTGTTCGAACACTCCGCGGTTCATCACGGCTATCTGGTCGGACATGACCAGCGCTTCGGACTGGTCATGGGTAATATAGACGAAGGTGGTATTGAACTCGGCCTGCAACTGCTTGAGCTCGATCTTCATATGTTCGCGCAGTTTCAGGTCGAGCGCGCCCAAAGGTTCGTCCAGCAGCAGCACGTCAGGTTCCAGTACCATGCAGCGCGCGATCGCCACGCGCTGTTTCTGGCCGCCGGAGAGGGAATCAACCGGTCGGTCGGCCACGCCCGTTAGCCCCACACGGTCCAGCACACGTTCCACCTGACGCTTGATGTCGGCGCGGTTCACGCCGCGCTGGCGCAGGCCAAAGCCGACATTGGCACCGATATTCATCATCGGGAACAGCGCGAGATGCTGAAACACCATCGACACCTGCCGTTTGTTCGGCGGCACATCAAGCACCGACCGCCCCTTGATCAGCAGATCGCCCGAAGACGGCTTTTGGAACCCCGCGATCATGCGCAAAAGCGTAGTCTTGCCACAGCCCGACGGGCCGAGGATCGAGAAAAACGTCCCCGGCGGCACGGCAAAGCTCACATCCTTCACCGCCTTGAAATCATCAAAGGATTTCGAGATATCGCGGCATTCAAGGTCGGGGGTTTCGAACATCAAACGGCCTTCACACAAATGAGGGAAGCGCGATGACCGCGCTTCCCCGTCATTCTTCATCGCAGCTTAGTTCGCGGCGTTGATCCGGTCCAGTGCGGCACCCTCAAGTGTTTCAAGTCCGGCAGGAACCGACGGATACCACTTGATGTTGTCAATGGCTTCTTGGGGGAAGCTCGCCTGGTATTTGGCCTTCAGCGCATCGTCCACGTTCGCGTCGCCACCTTGTGAAGCGGTGAAGTTGCCCGCCGAGGCGGTAATCATCGCTGCGATTTCCGGCTGCATGACGAAGTTGATCCAGGCATAGGCCGCTTCATCCGCGCGGCCCCGAGCGGGCAGGGCGAACGTGTCGATCCACCCCAGCGCGCCCGAGACAGGAGCGACAAAGGTAATGTCCGCGTTGTCATCGTTGAGCTGCCAGCCGCCCGTGTCCCATGCCATCGACGCCACGACCTCGCCCGAGCGCATCAGGTTCTTCAGCTCGTCACCGCCGTCCCAGTAGGTTTTGACGTTTGACTTGCATTCGACCAGCTTTGCCTCGACCTGATCGAGGATGTCCTTGTAGGCGGCTTCGTCGTCATAGGCCGCGAACGGGTCCAGACCCATCGCATAGGCGAACCCGATCAGCGTTGGCCGCTTGAGGCGGTAAGATACCTTGCCCGCGACATCGTCGTTGCACAGGTCGGTGTAATCCCTGACGCTGGCCGCCTGCGCCGTGTTCACCACCAGACCGGAGGTGCCCCAGACATGCGGCACGGCATAGACTTCGCCGTCGACGGTCGTGTTGCCCTTCGTGGCTTCCAACATCGACGGAATGAACAGGCTCGTGTCGATCTGTGACATGTCCAGCGGCTTGTAGATGCCGAATTCGATCTGTGGTCCCGCGATGCGGTCCTGGCTGGGCTGGGCAAGGTCGAACCCGCCGCCATTGGTCGCGCGCAGTTTGGCGATCATTTCTTCGTTGTTGGATTTCGTGACCTCGACAGTATGGCCTGTCTGCTCTTCGAACATCGCGATGACGTCGTCAGGCGCGTAGCCGCCCCAGGTCAGCAGCCGCAGAGTTTCGGCTTGCGCGGCCGTGCTTAGCGCCAGCGCGGCGACGGTGGATAAGATCAGTTGCGTTTTCATCTTTTTGTTCTCCAAATTGTGCCGACCGCGGCGTTGCGGGGTCGGACTCCCCTGTCCATAAAAGCCCCTCATGACACCGATGTGACAGCCATCAGCGCCGAGGTTTTCGCTCTGCCAAGATCAACACCGCTGGCCTTCGGAGTCAAAGAATATCCTGTTCCCGGCGTCCCAGGCCAGGTGCACGGTTTCGCCTTCCTTCGGATGCGGGGCGATTGCGTCCTGCCGGACGGTGGCGCGGGTGCCATTCGCCAGATCCACATGCAGCAGCGTTTCTGCGCCTAGCGCTTCGGTGTAGATCACCTTGGCTGCCGTGCCCGTCTGGGCAAGGGTTAGATGTTCGGGCCGGATGCCCAGCTTGACGGCCCCCGGCGGGGCGTCATGTGCCATGTCGGCTGGCAGGAAATTCATCGGCGGTGATCCGATGAAGCCCGCAACGAATTCCGTCTGCGGGTTGGCATAGACCTCCAGCGGCGCGCCGATCTGGTCGGCGCGGCCTGCATTCATTACGATCATGCGGTCCGCGAGCGTCATCGCCTCCACCTGGTCATGCGTCACGTATAGCGAAGTGACCCCCAGCCGCCGCTGCAGCTGCTTGATCTCCAGCCGCATTTGCACGCGCAGTTTGGCGTCGAGGTTGGAAAGCGGTTCGTCGAACAGGAACACCGACGGCTTGCGCACGATGGCGCGCCCCATCGCGACGCGCTGGCGCTGCCCGCCTGACAGCTCGCGGGGGCGGCGTTTGAGGTAATCCTCAAGCTGCAACAGGGTCGCCGCTTCTGCCACCCTTTCGGCGATCTCGGCTTTGGGCGTGCCTGCGATCTTCAAGCCATAGGCCATGTTGTCATACACCGACATATGCGGATAAAGCGCGTAATTCTGGAACACCATCGCAATGTCGCGGTCCATCGGCTCGCGGTCATTGACGCGCGCCCCCCCGATCTGCACCTCGCCGCTGGTCACCGTCTCAAGTCCCGCGACCATACGCAGCAATGTTGATTTGCCACAGCCGGACGGCCCGACGATCACGATGAATTCGCCGTCCCTTATATCCACGTCGATTCCGTGGATGACTTCGGTCTTGCCGAAACTCTTGGTGATGCCCTTCAGGCTGACTGTCGCCATGTGCTATTTCTCACTGTCTACAAGGCCGCGGATGAACAGCTTTTGCATGCTGATGACCACGATCACCGGTGGGATCATCGCCAGGATGGATGTCGCCATGATCACGGGCCAATCGGCGATGTCGTCGCCGCTGGGGAACATCTGTTTGATGCCCATGACGATGGTGTTCATTGAGGGGTCAGTTGTGATCAGCAATGGCCACAGGTACTGGTTCCAGCCGTAGATGAACAGGATCACGAACAATGCCGCGATGTTCGTGCGGCTCATCGGTAGCAGAATGTCCCAGAAGAACCGCATGGGCCGCGCGCCGTCGACACGTGCCGCTTCGGCCAATTCATCCGGCACGGTCATGAAGAACTGGCGGAACAGAAACGTCGCCGTGGCCGATGCGATCAGCGGAAAGATCAGGCCGGAATAGCTGTTGAGCATCCCGAAATTGGCGACAACCTCGTAGGTCGGCACGATGCGGACCTCTACGGGCAACATCAGCGTCAGAAAAATGAGCCAGAAAAACAGCCGCCGCCCCGGAAATTTGAAATAGACGATCGCAAAGGCCGACAGCAACGAGATCACGATCTTGCCGATGGTGATCCCCAGCGCCATGATCAGAGAATTGAGCATCATCCATGCCACTGGCGCATTGACACCCGACACCAGCGCTTTGCGGTAATTCTCGAAAAACTGATCGCCCGGTAAAAGCGGCATCGGCGGGCGCACGATTTCAGGCTGGCTGACCGTGGAGGCAACAAAAGCAAGCCAGATCGGAAAGAAAATGAACAACAGCCCGATAATCAGACCCAAGTGGGTGAACCAATGCCCCACGCCGCGTTTTTCGACCATACCCTCGCGCGTAATCATCAGTAATGCACCCGCCGTTCAATGTACTTGAATTGCAGGACCGTCAGCGCCCCGACGATCAGCAGCAAGATCACCGATTGTGCGGCGGATGAGCCCAGATCCTGCCCCACGAAGCCGTCGGCATAGACCTTGTAGACGAGGATCGTTGTCGCCTGTTGCGGACCCCCGGAGGTAATGGTGTGGATCACGCCGAAGGTCTCAAAGAACGCATAGACGATATTGACGACCAGCAGGAAGAATGTCGTCGGCGACAGGAGCGGCCAGACGATGGTGCGGAAACGTGTCCAGAACCGCGCGCCGTCAATTGCGGCGGCTTCGATCACGCTGCGGGGGATGGCCTGAAGACCTGCCAGAAAGAACAGGAAGTTATAGCTGATCCGTCCCCATGCGGAGGCGACGACGACAAGGCCCATCGCCTCTTCTCCGTTCAGAACGTGGTTCCAGTCATAGCCCAATACGCCCAGATACCATGTCACCACGCCGACACGGGTATTGAACATGAACAGCCATAGCACGCCCGCGACTGCCGGGGCCACCGCGTAGGGCCATATGAGCAAAGTGCGGTAGACGCCGGAGCCCTTGATCAACCGATCCGCCAGCACCGCGAGGTAGAGCGCCACGCCCATCGACAAAACGGTGACAAGGATCGAAAACACCGCCGTCGTGACGAAGGACGCGCGGTAATATGGGTTGCTCAGCAGGTATTCGAAATTTCCAAGGCCCACGTATCGCATCGACAGTCCGAACGGGTCGGGGATGAACAACGACTGCCAGATCGCCTGTCCTGCGGGATAGAAAAAGAAAACAGCCGTCACCAACATCTGCGGCAGGACGAGAAGCAGGGGCAGCCAGATGCCCTTGAAGGTGACGCGTTTTTCCATGCGAGATGCCGCGCCCCATCACAGGGCGCGGCGCTGCCTTTAGCGGTTGGCTTGCTCGAACCGGCGCAGCAACTCGTCGCCGCGCTGTTTGGCTGAATCAAGCGCCGCCTGTGCGTCCTTGTCACCGGCCCATACGGCCTCAAGCTCTTCGTCGATGATGGTGCGGATCTGGTCGAAGTTGCCCAGGCGGATCCCCTTGGAATTCTCCGTGGGCGCGTTTGCGGTCATCTGTTCGACTGCGATATCGGTGCCGGGGTTTTCCTCGTAAAAGCCCTGTTCGCGCGTGAGGTCGGCCGCAGCTTGCGTGATCGGCAGATAGCCGGTGTCCTGATGCCATTTCGCCTGAATCTCGGGGCTGCTGAGGAAGTTCAGGAAGGCGGCGACGCCCTCGTATTCCACGGCAGGCTGACCGGCCATGACCCAAAGCGACGCCCCGCCGATGATGGTGTTCTGCGGCGCGCCGCTCACACCAGACCAGTAAGGCAGCGGGCGCACGTCAAAATCAAATGCGGCCTCGGCCTTGATCCCGGCGTACCCCGCCGAGCTTTCGGTAAAGAGCGCGCATTCACCGCCCCGGAAATTCGCGCCGCCTTCGTTGCGACGGCCAGTATAGATGAATTTGCCGTCCTTCGCCCAATCGCCCATGGTCTGAATGTGCTTGGTCTGCACATCGCCGTTGAGCATCAGCTCCGTGTCCAGCCCACCAAAACCATTAGCTTGTGACGCGAATGGCACGTTATGATAGGCGCTGAGGTTTTCGAGGTGGACCCAGCTTTGCCATGCGGTGACCAGAGGGCATTCGTGGCCCGATACCTTGAGCGCTTCCAACACATCGCCGACCTGTTCCCATGTCGTCAGATCGACGTCCGGATCGATCCCGGCCCCCGACAGCGCATCGCGGTTGACCCACAGCACCGGCGTTGAAGAATTGAACGGCAGCGACAGCATGTCACCGTCATTTGTGGTGTAATACCCTTTGACAGAGCCGATAAAGGCGTCCGCATCGAACTCCGCACCGGCGTCGGCCATCACCTCAAAGACCGGCTTGATCGCGCCTTCGGCGGCCATCATTGTGGCGGTACCAACCTCGAAAACCATCAGGATATCGGGCTGTTCACCCGCGCGGAATGCGGCGATGCCGGCGTTCAGCGTTTCGGAATAGTTGCCCTTGTGAGTGGCGTTCACGACATAATCGGACTGCGACGCGTTGAACGTCTCGACCTGTTCGGCGACCAGTTCGCCCAAACGGCCCGTGAAAGCGTGCCAGAATTCTACTTCTGTCTGCGCCATGACCGGTGCTGCGGTGACAATCGCCGCGACGCTGACCATCAGTTTTCTCATCATCATGTAATTCGCTCCCTGGTTGTGGTTTACTGTCAGCCTAGTGTCTCTCACCCCTGAGTTGCAAGGGTCACCGGGCCATCCAGTCCGCGTGATGGCGCATGTATGTGACGGCTGCATGACAACCGGTCACTCTTCTTTCGGCATCGTCTCGATCAGGCGTGTTTCCAGCAATTGCCCGCCGCGATACAGGATCGGATAGGCCACAGCCGCCACCAGACTGTTGAATTCCTTGAAAGATCTGGTGGTTTCCAGATGGATATCGCTTGATTCGAAGCTGATAGCCTTGCCTTCGCTGAGGCGGCGCAGATGCTTCTTGCGGCTGCTGCGCTCCATCTTGGTCATCTCGCCTTTTTCCTCAAGCAACAAACGCGCACTGGCCAGATCGTCCGAGATCAGCACGTTCGACGCGAGGCTCAGATTGTGCAGGATGCGTTCATGCATCGTCACCAGCTCAGACTGACCGGCGGTCGAAAGCCGGATGTTGCCGTCGTCCTTTTCCTGCGCCAGAGGCAACAGGGTCCGCACGATGATGTCGCCCGCCGATTCCAGCGCGATGGCGTATTCGGTCAGTTCGCGCGCCTCTTTGTAGTCGCTTTTGCGCATCGCTTCGCCCGGCATAGACGCAACATAGCGCCGGATGCCATCCAGCGCGTGATTAAGCGCGCCATCCTCCGCCCGCAACAGCGCGGCGCGGTCGCTGTCGTACCTGCCGTACAGGTCCATCACGGGGCGCATCATGCCTTCGACGATCTGGCTCATTCGCAGGACTTCGCGGCGCAGCGATGCCAGCGCCAGCGCGGGCGTCTCCAACGCGGCATCATCGAGCACGCTGCGATGAATGAGTGGTGGTTCGGTCCCCGCTTGCGCTACATCGGGCAACAACCCGGCCATGGGTCCTTCGAGGAACCGGCAGAGCGGCAGCGCCAGCAGTTGCAGGGCATTGAACGCGATATGCACGTTGACAAGCGTCTGCCCCGGGTGCGCGCTGGACAGATAGGGCAGGATATCGACGCTATTGACCAGCACGACGGCGATGATGGCCCAGCTTCCCCGCAGGGTCAGGTTTGCCATTGGCACCCGCCGCGCTACCGGCGACATGCCACGGCTGAGCCAGACGGGAATTACCGACGACCCCAGATTGGCCCCCAGTACCAGCGACACGCCCGCCTCGACGGGAAATGCTTGGAGCCCGACCAACGTCACGCACATCAGTACGACCGCCAGCGACGAATGCATCACCAGCGCCAATGCGGCACCGACGATAAACGCGGTCACGTAATCCTGCGCCAGATAGCCTGCAATCGCTGGCAAAAAGGCGCTGTCGCGGATCGGATCCATCGTGTCGCGCAGGAACCGCAGGCTGATCAGGATGAAGGCAACGCCCAGAATGATCCGCCCCGCCTGTTTGGCGTTGCGCCCGGTGGATCGGATGAAGGTCAGCCCGCCGACCGCCAGCAGCAGCGGCACCAGCCAATCCAGCGGAAACGACAGCACCTGGATTAGCAGCGCAGATCCCAGATCGGCCCCCAGCGTCATCGCCAGCCCCGGCGCAAAGGCCAGCGCACCCGCCCCGGTGAACCCCGCCACCAGCAGTCCGACGGCCGCAGAGCTTTGCAGGATCACCGCGAGCACAAGTCCGGTGGCGGACGCGCGCACCACATCGGCGCTACGCGTCATCACCCGCTTGAAAGACGCGCCGAATGCGCGCTCGATCCCGGTGCGGACCATGCGTACCGCATAGAGCAGCAGCATGATCGCCCCGGCGAGATGCACGATGAACCAAAGAATTGTCACGCGACCCGCGCCCTGCGGGAGCGCTGCACAAGATCGATTTGCATGCGCGCTTCCTTTCCTGGCGGCTATTTCCAGCCACACACTTTGTAACAAATCTGAAACAATGGAAAGGCATGTCGTGGTTTGAGCGGCCAAGAAAGGGCGGCGTGAGATGTGAATGCAAAAGTGTTGGGGCAGGGATTCTTGCGCCTTCGATGTGACAAGCCCATAGGCGTTCGGCGGGATGGACCCTGTCAGTGTAGCCGTTCAGATCATGATTTGAAAACCGGCCCTGCCAGATATTGCAGGGTTGAAAGCCCTCGTCGCCAGGCTTTTATCTCTCCATTCTGCGCGGTCGGCGTGATCCCATTCCGCCTCGTTCGGCAGACGCTCCCTGCCCAAGGCGCAAAGCTCACGCAAAAATCAGGCCACCTGTTCGGAAGCGATGCCTGAGATTGCCTGAATCAGATTGTCTTCCGTCACCTCGTCGGAGGTGAACGTGCGCATCACGCGGCCGCTATACATGGCAACGATCCGATCACTGACATGCAGCACCTCCGGCATTTCGGAACTGATGACGATCACGGCATAGCCCTGCGCGGCAAGCTCGCGGATCAGGTTGTGAATTTCGGATTTCGAACCCACGTCGATGCCGCGCGTCGGCTCGTCCACGATCAGAACGCTGGGGTGCATCGAGAGCCATTTGCCAATGACGATCTTTTGCTGGTTGCCCCCCGAAAGATTGCCAACGGTCTGTTTCCAGCCAGGAGTGCGGATATCAAGCTTGTCGCGGTATTGATCGAAGATCGCGATTTCCGCCCCTTCGGCGACAAAAGGGCCCGCCGTCAGGTCGCCGATCTGTGGCAAGGTCATGTTGTCGCGACAATTCATGCCCAGCACCAGACCCTGTCCCTTGCGGTCTTCGGGTACGAGAGAGAGGCCCATGCGGATCGCATCAACGGGTGAGGTTATACGGATCTCCTTGCCGTCAAGATGGATTGAACCACCGCTTGGGTCACGAAGTCCGAAAAGGGTTTCAGCGATTTCCGTGCGGCCCGCGCCAACCAGTCCGTAAAAGCCCAGAACCTCGCCCCGGCGGACCGCGAAGCTGACGTTCTGAAACAAGTGACCACAGGACAGATTGCGCACCTCCAATGCCACGTCGCCCAGATCATGGGTGCTGGCCGCGCGGGTGAGGTCAAGCGAACGCCCGATCATCAATTGCGTGACCTCATCCTCGTCGGTGTCTGCCGTGACGAGGGTTCCTCGGTACTGACCATCGCGCAGCACGCTGATCCGGTCGGTCATCTTGAAGATTTCTTCCATCCGGTGGGAGATATAGATGATCCCCACGCCCTGCGCCTTGAGGTCTGAAATCACGTCGAACAGCACCACTTTTTCCGCATCGGTGAGCGAGGCTGTCGGTTCATCGAAAATCACCGCCTTGGCGTCGACCGTCAAAGCGCGGGCAATTTCGACCATTTGCTGGTTGGCAATGGACAGATCGCCTACGCGGGTTCTCGCGTCGAAACCCACCCGCAGCTTGGACAGGATCGCATCGGTCTGCGCATAAAGACTGCCCCAATCGACCCGGCCAAAGGACCGTTTCGGCAATTCCCCCAGATAGATATTTTCGGCCACGGAAAGTTCTTCGGCAAGGCTGAGTTCCTGATGAATGAACACGATACCCTTCGACTTGGCCTGCAGGGGCGATGTCATCACCGTTGGCACTTCGGCAACGATGATCTGGCCTTCTTCGGGTTGGTGAATGCCGCCCAGCACCTTCATCAACGTGGATTTCCCCGCCCCGTTTTCACCCATCAGGGCATGAACTTCGCCGGGCATCACCGAAAAGGAGACGTCATCAAGAGCGCGCACACCGGGAAAGGTCTTGACGATTCCTTCAAGCCGGAGAGCGGGGACTGGAACGGTCATGTCTTCAACTCCTCTTTGCCCTTGAGGTTCAGCTGACGGTCAAGGAACAGAACCGCGATCAGGATCAGGCCGATCACGAGATTGACGGTTTCGGTATCGGCCCCGATATGACCCAACCCCTTGCGCAAAAGCTGGATCGCCAGCACCCCGCCCAGGGTGGACAGGATCGACCCAGATCCACCGGCCAGCTTGGTACCGCCAAGCACAACGGCCGTGATCACCCAAAGCTCGTAGAGCTGGCCGTCATTGGGATTGACCGAACCGGACTCCGAATAGAACACCACGGCAGACAACGCCGCCAGAAAGCCGATGATGATGAAATTGATCAGGATATGCGGTCCGACTCGGATCCCTGCGTTTACCGCAGCCTCGCGATTGTCGCCGATGGCATGGGCGTTGCGGCCATGCACCGTGCGCGTCATCACATACCAGATGACCAGCGTTACGACGGCCAGAAACCATGTCGCCGTGTGCAGGCCCAGAAACTGGGCTTCGGCGAAATCAACCAGCGTCCAGTTCAGATAAGAAGTCGGGTTTTCGCCGTTATACATGAACACCAGCCCGCGAAATCCAAGCATTGAGCCCAAGGTCACGATGAAGGCATCCACACCTGTTTTCCAGACGATCAGCCCGTTGATGGCTCCCAGCACAACGCCCGTGAGCAGTGCCAGCAACCACGATACCGGGATCACCCAATCGCCCAATCCCGCAAACATGGTCCATGTCATGCTGTCCAGAAGGACTACGGCGGACAGCGCGAAGATGGCTCCGACGCTAAGGTCGATATTGCCGTTGATCATGATGATCGTCATGCCCATGGCAATGATTCCGATGGGTGCCGACTGTTTGAGCAAAAGCAGCATGTTGTCGAGGTCCATGAAGGCCTTGTTCGACAGGGACATGAATTCTCCCGCTACGCTGAAGAAGATCAGTTCGAGAACCACGAAACCCCAGATCGCCCCGCTTTTCAGAAATGTAGACAGTTTTCCGGCTTTCATGATCCCGCCCCCTACGCGATGTTTGACCAAAGCTTGCCGCGCTTGGCCGCGATATCGAGCCAGACAGCAAGGATGATGATGACCCATGTCACCACGTATTGGACGTAGAATTGCAGCCCGACCAAAAGCAGGCCATTCTGGATGAAACCGAGGATCAGGACCCCGATTACCGTCTTGAAGATCGTGCCAGACCCGCCGAGCAGGGATGCGCCACCAAGGATGACAGCGGCCAGCACGTCCAGTTCCATCCCCTGGCCGACGGTGTTTTGCGACCCTAGCGAGCGGCTTGCCTGAATAAGGCCGGCCGTTGCCACGCATCCCGCAGAGATCACGTAGCAGAAAAACACGGTGCGTGCGCGCGGGATGCCCGAAAAGGTCGCCGCCGTGCCATTGCCGCCCACCGCATAAACCTTACGACCGAAAGGCGTCTTGGCCAACAAGATCCCCAACAGGGCAGCAAGGGCCAGAAACATCAGGATTGGCATGGGAATACCAAAGGCCGTTCCCTGACCGAACAGGTCAAACCATGTGCCATCCTTGTCGGCGATGTCCATGTTCTTGCCGCCTGAATAGGTCAGCGTCAGACCGTGGATCGCGGACAGCATTCCGAGAGTCACGATCAGCGAGTTGAGCTTCAGATAGCCGATGAGAAATCCGTTGAACGCCCCGAGACAAAGCGTCATCGCGAACATGGCCGGAATGGCCAGCGTTGGACCGATCTTGTCATGCAGATCGAGCACGACGATGGTCGAGAACGACATCATAGAACCGACCGACAGATCGAGGTTGCCGCTGATCACCACAAACGTCACCCCAAGCGCCATGACACCCAGAATGGCCGAAGACCGCACGACACCCATGACGTTGTCCGGGCTCAGAAAGCGTCCATTGGCGATGGTGAACCCGATGATGAACAACACAAAGGCGATCAATATGCCCTGCCGCGCCAGCAGCGTGACCAGTTGTGTTCTCGACATTGCTGTCATCGTTCCCTCCCTCGAGCACCATTTTGCGGGCCCGTTTTGCAAGTGATCCGCGCAACGGCCAAGGCTTGGCCGTTCGGGTCAGACCAGCGTCATTCCTCCGTCGATCATCACGATCTGTCCGGTCATGTAGTCGCTTTCTGCGGCTGCCAGAAAGGTTGTGGTGCCAGTGATATCTTGTGGTTTGGCGACACGGCCGCGCAGGATTTCGGAGGAAAACTCCTCCATCGCCTGTCCGGGGCGGGTTGCAGCGCCGATGTCCATCAGATCCTGATCCACCTGTTCCCACATTTCCGTCTGTACCACGCCGGGCGCAAAGCCCGTTACAGTAATGTTGTGCTTGGCCAGATCGCGCGCGCCTGACTGCGTCAATGACACGACGGCCCATTTGCTCGCACAATAGGGTGCGACGTTATCAAATCCCTGACGGCTTGCGACCGAAGCCGTGTTGATGATTTTGCCGCCGGTCCCTTGCGCGATCATCTGGCGGGCGGCTTCCTGCATGCCGATCATGCACCCCAGCCCGTTGATCCCCATGATGAAATTCCAGTTATCTTCAGTCACGTCGAGAAAGTTCATCGGCTTGTTGACGCCCGCGTTATTGAATTTCACATCCAGCTTCCCAAAGACGGACACCGTATGTCCGATCATCGCCCGCACGGCGGCGCGGTCGGTGACATCTACATGGGCATGGGTCACTTTTGCTCCGCTGCCGTTGATGTGACGGCGGTTCCATTCGGCGACCTCGGCCGCCTTTTCGACGTTGATATCGGCAAAACAGACATCGGCCCCTTCGGCCAACAGCGCTTCGCCAATCGCGCGCCCTATACCTTGTGCGGCACCCGTCACGATGCAGGATCGACCAGAGACACGGCCCATTGGTGCACTCTCTAATTACTATATATCCAAGGATGAACCCCGAAACCTGCGGGAGGCCGAAGCCGCCCCGCAGATCAGGGAGGAGATCAGAAGACTGGCTTGGTGAAATCGCCCATGTTGTCTTGCGTGATCTTCGGCGTATCGAAGTAGTTCAGGAACGGCAGTTCCTCACCGTTGAGCAGATCAATCGCCGTCTTCAAGGCCGCCTCTGCATCGTCAACGGGAGATTGATAGATCGAGCCCCAGTATTCTCCGCGCGCCATGGCGTCATAGCCGACGCCGAAATTGGTGGCACCGACGAAGGTGATCCCCTCTGTGCGGCCCGCCGCATTGGCGGCATTCAACGCGCCGACACCCATGTTGTCATCCCCGGCATAGACGCCGTCAATGTCGTCATATTTGACAAGAAATGCCTCCATGACCTGCTGGGACTTTTCGCGATTCCAGTCGCCGGGTTGCGATTCAACCAGCGTGACGTTTGGGCAAACTTCCGGGAGGCGGTCCTCGAAGCCTTTCGCGCGCTCGATCGCGGTGGTGTAGCCGGGCTGGCCGGAAATCTGCACGACACGCGCTTCATTTTCGATTCCGAGATCCTTGAACCGGTCGCACATGATTTCGGCAGAGCGCGAGCCTTGCGTGATATTGTCAGGGCCAGAGAAAGACGCGACGAAGTCAAAACCGGCTTCGGCAATGTTTGAATTCGTCACGACCACAGGAATGTCTGCCTGGGCGGCCTTGCGCACGGCAGGGATCACCGCTTCGCCGTTGGTCGGCCAGATGATGATGGCGTCCACTTCCTGCTGAATCAGGTCTTCCATCTGCGCGATCTGCCGCGCCACGTCGCCGCCCGCATCCAGAACGACGACCTCGACGTTTGGGTTGGCTTGTGCGGCCGCGATGAAGGCCTGTTCATAGGTGGTCTGGTAGCTGTCGACGCCCACGTTGTTCTGCGTGATGCCGATGCGCATCGTCTCGGCGCTGGCGGCACCTGCGACGGTCAAGGCCGCAGTCGCAGCAGTGGCCGAAAGAATGGTGTGAAGTTTCATTTTGGCTTCCTCCCAGAAGAATCTCTTCGATGTCTTGATTTAACGTCCCCTCCTCCCGTCGGGGAATCATCGTCCAGCATGCTGGGATGACTTGGACCAGAATGCGCAGTTGCCGCTGGGTAATCCCCTTACAAGATATCCGTTATGGATATTTATTTATTCGTTTTGGATATTTTGGCGATACGTTTTGACCATTCCGTTGAGCATGATGAGGGAGGATCGCGCAATGAGCAATTCAGAAACATCCAGATCGAGAAAATCCAAGACCTCACGGGCAGCGTCTTTGATGTCCGGACCAGAAAAGGCACGAGCCACTCCGATGAATGCGATGAACACTGACAATATGACCCGGTTCATACCGCCGAAGGCAAAGACCGAGATGCTGCAGATCATCGGCTTTCTCGAAGATCTGGGGGACGAGCTTGAGGACATGATTGATCTGTCCGCGCCGAATCCCAACCTGCGAATGACGCTGCTGCTGGTGCGGGGCCATTTCGAAGGGCGCGTCATTACAGCGACATCGCTGATCGGGGCGAGCCATGCGCCCTATGCGACGGCCAATCGCCGGCTCAAGGAAATGGTCGCTGCAGGGCTGATCGAACAGCGCCCCCGTACCAAGACCGGAAAGAGCTATTCCCTGCATCCCAGCGAAACACTGATGGAACAATGGTCTCAGTTGGCCAGCCGCGTCCGGCGGCTCGCCCTGGGGCGTTTTGGCGGGGCCGAAACCCAGACCGAAACGGAAGACTACTACTTTGGTGGCTCCTACCTGAACGCCAAATCCATCCCACCCCTTCAGGTTCTGGCAGAGCCTCTCAAGCTGGCCGGGGGCCTGCGGGTTCTGGTGCATGGCGATCCGACGTTCATGGTCATGGAGAACCTCAAGCGGCAATTTGAACAGGCCGTTGGCACCCAGATCCATCAGCGCGCTTTTTCGATCGACAGGCTGCGCGAGGAATCCCTGCGCAATGCCGCCCGCAAGACCAGCCGATATGACATTGTCGCTGTTGACCTTCCCTGGGTGGGTGATTTCGCAGAGCAAGGCATTCTGATGCCGCTGGACGAAGCAATGGACACGGCCCGCCTTGACCCGGCGGATTTTCACACTGCAGGCTGGCAAGCGGCACATTGGGGCGGCAAGCCATACGGGGTGCCGGCCCAGACGACGCCGGAGCTGCTGTTCTATCGTACCGACCTTTTTGCGCAGGCCGGTCTTGAGCCGCCCGCGACCACCGACGCGCTTCTGACCGCGGCAAAGGCATTGCACGACCCCCAGCGCGGGCAGCACGGCATCGCGTGGAATGCCGCGCGCGGCACAGCGCTTGGCCATACGGTGTTGATGACACTGGCCGATTTCGGGCAACCGATCCTTGATCTGCCTGCCCATGCGGGGGGCTTCGACACGCAGCATCTGGCGGATCGGAACTACCGGGTGACCATCGACACAGAAGCAGGCTTGCGGGCTGCGGAATTCTTGCTGGAATTGCTGCAGTATTCTCCGCCGGAAATTCTGTCGATGTCCTGGTATGAACGTGTGCGCCCCTATGCGGCAGGCCGGATCGCGATGGCCTATGGGTACACGCTGCTCGCGCCCTATTTCGAACTTGACGAAGCCTCACCGGCTCACGGTAAGACCGGCTATCTGCCACATCCCGCCGGACCGGGCACCAGCCAGATCGCGCCGGTAGGGGGTTATATCCTTGGGATTCCCGCCAATCTTGCGCCGGACCGTCTGGAGGCTGCGGTGGAGGCGCTGCTGGTTTTCACCTCGCCTGAAGCGCAAAAGCTTTACGTGCAGAACGGCAGCCGGACCAATCCGCGCTATTCTGTAGGCGCGGATCCCGATGTGCGCCGGCTGTCGCCGATCTTCGAAGCGGTCGATGCCATGTCCTGGCGCGACGAATTGCAATTCTGGCCACGCCCACCGGTGCCCGAAATAAGCGAGATCATCCAGATCTGCGGAGAGGAGTTCCATGACATGCTGCGCGGGATCATTCCTCCGCGCGAAGCGCTGCGCCGCGCCCAGCAGAGAGCGGACGCAGTCATCAAGACATCCGGAATTACGTGACAACAGGAGGAGACAACCATGGACCCCAACCGCCTCAAGGGTAAGAATATTCTCATCACCGGTGCCGCCCGAGGCATGGGTGCGGCCAATGCCGAAAACTTTGCGGCCCAGGGGGCCAACGTCTGTTTGGGCGATCTTGATCTGGATGGGGCGCAAAAGCTGGCCGACCAGATTGCCGCTGCTGGAAATGGCAAGGCGATTGCCGTCAGGATGGATGTCACCAAACGCGCAGACAACGCCGCCGCCGTCGCCGCAACCGTCGACGCGTTCGGGTCCATCAACGTCGGCCTGTTCAACGCGGGTCTGAACAAGCCCCGTTTCTTCATGGATATCGACGAAGACAACTGGGACTTGATCATGAACGTCAACACCAAGGCGATGTGGCTGGGCATGCAGGAGACCGCCCGCCAGATGATCGCCCAGGGCCCGATGGAGGATCACCCCTACAAGCTGATCAACGTCGGCTCCATCGCGTCGCGCAAGCCGCTTGTGGATGTGACGGTCTATTGCACCTCCAAATATGGGTGTCTTGCGCTTACCCATTGCGGTGCCATCGGGCTGGCCGAGCACGGTATTACCGTCAACGGCTATGCCCCCGGTGTCGTCGTAACCCCGCTTTGGGAACAGCTCGACAAGGATCTGGTCGACATTGGATTCAAGGAAAAAGAGGGGCAGGCCTATGAGGACATCGTGCGCGATGCGCTTCAGATCAAACGCGTGTCCTATCCCAATGACATCGTCGGGACCGCCTCTTTCCTTGCCAGTAACGACAGCGACTACATGACCGGTCAGATGATCCACATCGATGGCGGCTGGTGCATCCAGTAGCCCTGCCAGTCCCTGAATTTCAACACCACAAGCGGGGGCACCGCCCCTCGGAAGGAGCCTTTCATGTCAGACCGCCCGGCCTCGGCCCTTATGCCCAACCTGCTGACCCCGCAGGACATTGAACCCAACTGGCGTTGGGAGGGGAAAATCCCTGCCTGGGGTCACACCAGCGTTGATTTCGAAAAGCGCGTCGATCACGACCGCCTGCGCCGCTACCGGCTGGGCCGCACCCGCCAAGCCCTGCAGAACAGTGATTGCGGTACGCTGCTGCTGTTCGATGTGAACAATATCCGCTACGTTTCCGCCACCAAGATTGGCGAATGGGAGCGCGACAAGATGTGCCGCTTCTGCCTGTTGACGGGCGATGATGCGCCATATGTCTGGGACTTTGGCTCGGCCGCCGTACATCACAGGAAATATTCTGACTGGCTGGTGCCGGATCACTGCCGCGCCGGTGTGGTGGGCATGCGCGGCACCATTCCGCCCAGCTTTGGGCTGATGAAGAAATACGCCGAAGAAATTGCTGGCCTGATCGAAGATGCCGGAATGAAGGACATGCCTGTCGGCGTGGATTATGCCGAAACCGCCATGTTCCACGCCTTGCAGGAAGCGGGATTGAATGTGGTTGACGGTCAGCAGATCATGCTCAGCGCACGGGAGATAAAGAACTGGGACGAAATCCAGCTTCTGACCCAGGCCGCCTCGATGGTCGATGGCGTCTACCACATGATCTACGAAAACCTGAAGCCGGGCATACGTGAAAACGACATCGTCGCGCTATCCAACAAGATGCTTTATGAAATGGGCAGCGACGATGTCGAGGCAATCAACGCCATTTCCGGCGAACGCTGCAATCCGCACCCGCATAACTTCACCGATCGGTATTTCCGCCCAGGTGATCAGGCGTTTTTTGATATTCTGCAAAGTTATCAAGGGTATAGGACGTGCTATTATCGCACGTTCAACATCGGTCGCGCGACACCGGTCCAGAATGATGCCTATATCAAGGCTCGCGAATGGCTGGATCTGGCGATTGAACGGATCAAGCCGGGTGTATCGACGGACAAGGTGGCAGAAGTTTGGCCGACAGCCGAGAGCCTTGGCTTTCCTGATGAATTGTCGGCATTCGGTCTGCAATTCGGCCACGGGCTTGGTCTGGCGCTGCACGAGCGGCCGATTATCAGTCGGGCGGTCAGCTTCGAAAATCCGATGGAGATCCAGACGGGTATGGTCTTTGCGCTGGAAACATATTGCCCGGCGGCAGATGGCTATTCCGCCGCGCGGATCGAAGAAGAAGTCGTGGTGACCGATACCGGTTGCGAGGTGATCAGCCTCTTTCCCGCAGAAGAACTGCCGATCGCCAACCGTTACTAGCACCATCGCCTCCGGGCTGCTGCGCCATCCCGCACCGGCCCGGAGACAGACATGTATCGACGACCATCCTGATGGGGGGAGCCCGCTATGGCCAAGAAGAAAACCAATTCGGAAGACTACCTGCGCATGTACCGCCAGATGGTCCGCATCCGCACATTCGAGGACAACGCCAACCAGTTGTACCTGTCCGCCAAGATGCCGGGGCTGACCCATATGTATTCCGGCGAAGAAGCCGTGGCCGTAGGCATTTGCGAAGCGCTGGAAACCCGCGACAAGATTACCTCGACTCACCGTGGCCACGGCCATTGTGTCGCCAAGGGGGCCGAATTCAAGGAGATGTTCTGCGAACTTCTGGGCAAGGAAGAAGGATACTGTCGCGGCAAGGGCGGATCGATGCACATTGCCGACCAGTCGAACGGAAACCTTGGGGCCAACGCTATTGTCGGCGGCTCGATGGGGATTGCGACCGGTGCGGCTTTCACCTCCAAACTGCTGCGCAAGGATGATGTGGCCGTCTGCTTTTTTGGCGACGGTGCCACGGCGCAGGGGTTGATGTACGAGGTCATGAACATGGCTGCGCTGTGGAAGCTGCCGGTGATCTACGCCTGCGAAAACAACGGTTACTCCGAATATACCAAGACCGAGGAAATCGCCGCAGGCTCCATCACCGCGCGCGCAGAGGCCTTCGGAATCGAAGCGCATCAGGTTGACGGGCAGGACGTTCTGGCCGTCAACGCGTTGACCACCGATCTGGTCGCCCGCGCCCGGAAAGGCGAAGGCCCGTTTTTCATGGAACTGATGACCTACCGCTATCACGGCCACCATGTCGGCGACATCAACCGTGAATACTACCGGTCCAAGGAGGAAGAGAAGGATTGGAAGGACAACCGCGACCCGATTATTCGATTCCGCGGCTATCTCGTCAGCGAGGGTCTCGCAACCGATGAAGACCTCGACGCGCTGAATGCCGAAATCGAAGCGGATGCCGAAGCGGCAGTGAAATATGCGCTCGACGCCAAATATCCCGACGTGTCGGAGGTTGACATGCATGTGTTTGCCGACATCAAACACGCGCTTGCCTGAGGAGAACAACGATGAGAGAGATCACCCTGTCCCAAGCCGTGAACGAAGCACTGGCCGAAGAAATGCGCCGTGATGAGACCGTGTTCATTATCGGTGAAGACGTGGCCGAGGCGGGCACGCCGTTCAAGGTACTGTCGGGCCTCGTCGAAGAATTCGGCACGGGCCGCGTTGTCGATACGCCGATTTCCGAACCCGGCTTTATGGGTCTTGCCGTCGGGGCCGCGATGACCGGCAGCCGTCCGGTCGTGGATCTGATGTTCGGCGACTTCATTTTTTTGATCATGGATCAACTGTGCAATCAGGCTGCCAAGACGCATTACATGTCAGGTGGCAAACTGAGTGTGCCGCTGGTCCTGCGCACCAATATGGGTGCGACACGCCGATCTGCCGCACAGCACAGCCAATCGTTACATGCGCTGGTCGCGCATATTCCCGGTCTCAAGGTTGCCATGCCCTCATCGGCTTATGAGGCCAAAGGCCTGATGAAAACCGCTATCCGCGACAACAACCCGGTGGTGATTTTCGAAGACAAGCTGATGTATCAGGACAAGGCTCCGGTGCCGGAAGAAGAGTTTCTGATCCCTTTCGGTGAAGCCAACATCAAACGCGCGGGCACGGATATCACGCTGATCGGCACATCCTCGATGGTTCAGGTCTGTGAGAAAGCCGCTGAAATCCTTGCTGCCGAAGGCGTTAGCGCCGAAGTGATCGACCCGCGTACCATCGTGCCTCTCGATGAGGCCGCGCTCCTTGCCTCGGCACGCAAGACCAGCCGGGTGATCGTTGTGGACGAGGGGCATCAGAGCTTTGGCGTGACCGCTGAAATTGCCAGCCGCATCAACGAAAAGGCCTTTTATCATCTTGACGCGCCGGTGCTTCGGATGGGCGCGTTGGATGTGCCGATCCCCTTCAGCCCGGCCCTTGAAGATATCACCGTACCCACGCCCGAGGGCGTAGCCGAAAAGGCGCGGTTGCTTGTCAGAGGGGAGATGATCGATGCCGCTTGACGTCATCATGCCCGCGCTGGGGATGGCGCAGGAGACCGGACAGATCGTCGCCTGGCACAAACAGCCGGGTGATGCCGTGGCCAAAGGCGACGTTCTCTTTGAGGTGGAGACGGACAAATCGACGGTTGAGGTCGAAGCACAGGCTGACGGTTTTCTGACCGACGTGAGTGCCAACAAGGGCATGGATGTGCCGGTAGGTCAGGTGATCGCCAAAATCTCGGACAGCGCCGAAAGCGCGCCCCAAGAAGGTGCGAAGGACGGGGCCGCCGCTGCGACAGATGCGCTTCCCGAGGGCAAGCAGGTCATCATGCCGACCCTCGGCATGGCGCAAGATACCGGGCTGCTGGTAAAGTGGCACAAGGCGGCAGGCGATCCCGTCGCCACCGATGATATTCTATTCGAAGTGGAAACGGACAAGAGCACTGTTGAAGTCAACGCCGGTGCAGATGGTTTTCTTGCGGCTTTGCTCGCCGGGGAAGGCGAAGAAGTGCCGGTCGGCATGACCATTGCCATCATAAGTGCCGAAGCGCCTGCCAATCCGGTTACGCGCAAAACCTCTGCAGCTCCCGTGGCTTCAAAAACTGCACAGCCCGATACCGACGCGCCCCCAACTGTCAAGCAGGCCCGCCCACAAGCAAAACCTGTGCCTGCAAAAGACCGGCGGATCCTCGCCTCTCCGAAACTCCGGCGTCTGGCGCGGGAGCAACAGCTGGACCTCGCACGACTGGTCGAAGCGGGCTATCCCCAACCCTTCCATGTCAAGGATCTGGAACTGCTCAAGTCATTGCCGAGCGGGGCCGCATCCGGCACGGGCACCGCACAGACGGCAAGCTGCCTCACGGCCGAGATTTCCACCGAAGGTTTTACCGCCTTTTCTGTCTGGGCTTGCGAGACTGCTGATCTGCCCGACCCATCGGCCATTCTCGCCGGGTTCTGTGCGGCCAGCATGGGCAAGGATGTGAATGTTGCCGTTGAAACCCCTGGCGAGGTCAAAACCTATGCCGCTTGCACCCGGCTCCGCGCGACAGAGGCGACGGACGCCGCTCCGCAGATACGCTTGCGCGATCTTCGCTTCACGGCAATCACGACCGTTCAGGTCGGGGCTGAAGAGGTGCCGACCTTGACCCTCACGCGGCTTGGCGAAGGACTGTCCATCACTTTCGAATTCGCGAAGGGACATCTGAACGCAAAGGACGCAATCTCCCTTCTTTCCAACTTCGCAGGCCGGATGGAGCAACCGCTCCGTCACCTGCTCTGATCTTCGGAGACCGATCATGGACCATACCGATCTCTACATTAACGGCGCATGGCACAAGGGTGCCTCGGGCGAACGGTTTGACGTGCTGAACCCCGCGACCGAAGAGGTCATCGCCTCTGTCGCCTCTGCTGAAATTGCCGATGCGGATGCGGCGCTTGATGCCGCTGAGGCCGCGATGAAACAATGGGCCGCGCAAACGCCGCGCCACCGCTCGGAAGTGCTGCGCCGCGCGTGGGAGCTGATGACCTCGCGGCTGGATCATTTCGCCCATCTGATCACGTTGGAAAATGGTAAAGCCCGCGCCGATGCCATGGGTGAGGCTACATATGCTGCCGAGTTCTTTCGATGGTTTGCCGAAGAAGCCGTGCGAGCGGATGGCATGATGACCCGTGCGCCGGCGTCAGGCGCGCGCATCTTGGTACAACACAAACCAGCCGGCCTCGCGGTGCTGGTTACGCCGTGGAACTATCCCGCCGCGATGGGTACGCGCAAGATCGCGCCCGCGCTCGCTGCTGGTTGCGCCGTGATCATCAAGCCCGCTTCCGAGACACCTCTGACCATGCTGGCGTTGATGCCTCTGCTGGAAGAGGCGGGCGTACCCAAGGGGCTGGTCAATGTCCTGCCCTCCAAACGCACTGGCGCGCTGGTGGATCATATGCTGCACGACCCGCGCGTGCGCGTCGTCTCGTTCACCGGATCGACCGGCGTGGGCCGCAAGCTGCTGCGTTCTGCCGCTGACCAGGTCTTGAAACCGGCAATGGAACTGGGCGGTAATGCGCCGCTTATTGTGTTCGAAGACGCAGATATCGACGTGGCCGTCGAAGGGGCGATGCTGGCCAAGATGCGCAATCTGGGCGAAGCCTGCACAGCCGCTAACCGCATCTATGTTCACGCGGACGTGGCCGAAGTCTTCACCGCAAAGCTCACTGCAGCCATGTCCGCTCTCAAGGTCGGGGATGGTACGGATCCGACTGTCGATGTAGGGCCGCTTGTCAACGCTGAGACCCGCGACAAGGTCGCGGCCTTTGTGGCCGATGCCGTGGCCAAGGGAGCCAGGATCGAATGCGGCGGGGCCACGCCCGATGGCACGGGCTTTTTCTATCCCCCCACGGTGATGTCGAACGTGGCGGAAAATTCCGACTGCGTGCATGATGAAATCTTTGGCCCCGTCGCCGCGATCCAGACCTTCACAGATCAGCAGGACGTCATCCGACGCGCCAATGACACCGAATACGGGCTTGTCGCCTATGTCTTTTCGGAAAACATGAAACGCGCGTTGCAAGTCTGCGAGCGTCTGGAATACGGCATGGTCGGGTTGAACCGTGGCCTTGTGTCCGATCCGGCGGCCCCCTTTGGCGGTGTCAAGCAATCCGGTCTGGGCCGTGAAGGCGGGCATGAGGGCATGCTCGAATTCATGGAGACTCAATACATCTCGGCGAGTTGGTGAACGGTATGCCAGAAGTTATCGCCGCCCCGTCCGTCCGTGTCCTCGCCAGCGAGAAAGGCATTGATCTTGAGAAACTGGCCCATGATCTGGGCCGTACCACCATCGCCCGCGAGGATCTCTCGGGCGGTGGCGCAGCGGTTGCTTCCCAAAGCAGTCACTCGGCTTTTTGGGATGTGGATCACACACAATTTGGCCCCGTGACCAAAGAGCCTCTCAGCCGTTTTGCGCAGGTGGCTTCGGCCAATCTTGCGGCGGCCAATGCGATGATCCCGCAGGTCACACATCATGACCGCGCCGATGTTTCGAAAATCGAAGAGTTCCGGCGCGCTTTGAAGGCGGAGGCACAAGCGCGGGGCATCAAGCTCACGACGCTGGCTTTTCAGGTCAAGGCGCTGGCATGGGCGCTCCGGGCGTTCCCACGTTTCAACGCTTCGTTGACACCGGATGGCAAAACTCTGGTCCTGAAGGATTTCGTCCATATCGGCGTTGCCGTGGATACGCCGCATGGGCTGATGGTGCCGGTCATTCGCAATGCAGACCGTAAGGGTCTTTGGCAGATAGGCGCAGAAATCACCGATCTGGCCGCCCGCGCGCAGGCGCGCAAGGTCGGGCCGGATGAGATGGGGGGTGCGTCGATGTCCATCAGCAACCTGGGCGGCATCGGCGGCACGGCCTTTACCCCCATCGTCAATCCGCCAGAGGTGGCTATCTTGGGCCTGACCCGCAGCGAGATGGTTCCTGTCTGGGACGGTGAGCTCTTTCAGCCCGTCCCGATGGTGCCGCTCAGTCTCAGCTATGATCACCGGGTCATCAACGGTGCCGAAGCGGCCCGCTTTACCGCGCATCTCGCAGGTCTCCTCAGCGACCCGCGCCGGATGATTATCTGAAAGGACAGCGTAGAGACGAAGCTTGCGCAGGTGTTCGGGGCTGAGACTGAGCGGCATCTATTCGCGCTTGAGCATCAGAAGCGCCGCCATGGCCGCGAGGCCGATCCCTGCTGTCAGCCAGATCGCGGACAAGCCCCATGCGGTGAGGGCGGCACCGAAAATCAGCGGGGCTGCTGCCTGGAGAATTCGGGCCGGGGCATTCAGCCAGCCGATACGTTGCCCGTAGCCTGCCGCGCCGAACAGGGCGAGCGGCAATGTGCCTTTGGCGATGGTCAGGATGCCGTTGCCCGCCCCGTGCAGAACCGCAAAGACATACGCGGCAGGCCCGCCGAATGTCACCAGCGCCACGGCGGCGACAGGATGCGCGGCGGCGGCCACGCGGGTGGAGACCAGCGGGTGGAAGCGACGCAGCAGGCCGAATTCCAACACCCGCGCGGCGACTTGTGCGGGACCTATCAGGGCACCCGCCGCGATGGCCATGGCAGTGCTGGCCCCGGCCTCTTGCAGCAAGCCTGGCAGATGGGCGGCCATGGCGGTAGAGTTAAACCAGGTTGCCGCGAAGACGAACGCAAGCAATATCAGCGCCCGGCGCGATGGCGGGGGGCCGTCTTGGACCGTTGCGACTGGCTTGGCGATTGTTTTGGTGCCTTTCGGCAGACTGGCGTTCAGGGGCAGCGCGATACACAGATGGATCAAGGCCCAGCCAAGGCAGGCTTCGCGCCAGCCCCATGTTGCCAGCATCACACCGGACAGGGGCCAGCCGACGGTGCTGGCAAAGCCCGCAATCAGCGTGATGCCGGTGATCGGGCCGCGCGCGTCCTTGCCGTAGATACCAGCCAGCGTGGCGAACCCGGCCTCATAGAGACCTATGCCCATTCCCAGCCCGATGATCGCCCAGCCTGCAAACAGGATGGCGGGCGTGGGTGCGATGGCCAGCAGGCCAAGGCCTGCCGCAAAGACGACGTTGGACAGCATCAGAATGCCCCGTCCGCCAAAGCCGTCGATCCGTGCTCCGGCCCATGGGCCGACAAGTGCCGAGACCACCATCGCCATGGAAAAGGCACCGAAAACCCAGACTGGAGACAAGCCGAAACTGTGCGCCATCGGTACGGCGAGAACGGCGGGGATGTAATAGCTTGACGCCCAACTCACGGTCAGGGACGAGCCAAGAGCGGCCACGATCAAACCGCGCCGCCCCGGTAGAAGTTTTGGGGTCATAGATTTGTCTTGTGCTGAAGCGGGCCGACGAAACAGGGTGCCTCGCCGGACCCACTCATGCCAGAGTCCACAGTTGGAACAGCAGCCCCGAGGCGAAGGCACCGCTGAGCGAAAGGCCGATATAGAGCGCAAAAACCTGCGGTTTAGCCAGTGCCCAGACCGCCATCGCCGCTGGGATCGAGGTGACGCCACCAGCCACCAGGAACGCCATGCCGGCACCGGGAGCCATTCCCTGTTCGATAAGCCCGCCCACCAGAGGCAGCGCCGCATAACCGTTCAGATAGGCCGGTACGCCGACCAGCGTTGCGGTTGCAATCGGCATAAGCCCCTCGCCACCTAACGCCGCCGTCACGGTTTCTGCGGGGATCCACGCCAGCATCAGGCTTTCGAGGATGAAGGCAAGCGTCAGCCACTTGGCAAGGAACAGTGTTGTGTTCAGCGCCGTCTTGCCAAACTTTGTGCGACGCTCGGCGTCTTGCCAAAAGCGCCAGACGACAGGCTTGGGCGCGCGGATCTTGGAACCGCCGCAGCCACCGTTGCCGATGCCCTCGCGCAGCGGATCGGCGAATGCTCCGCCACGCATCAAAAGGTGCACAACAGTACCGCCAAAAATACCCAAGCCTATCGCCGCGAACGTCTTGGCCACCGCGAATTCCAGATCCAGCATGCCCGCCGTCAGGACGAACATCGACGGGTCCATGATCGGGGAGGCGAGCCAGAAGGCCATGACCGCCGACAAGGGTACACCCATCGCCAAAAGCGCCGCGATCAGCGGGATCACCCCGCAAGAGCAGAACGGCGAGATGCCGCCCGCCAACGCGCCCAGCCCGATCATCAACAACGGCGCACCTGTGAAAGCCTTCGCGATCAGGTTGTCAGCTCCGGTCGCATTAGCCCAGGCGGCGATGGCAATCGACAGGATCAGAAACGGAGCCGTTCGCAGCAGCGCCCCCGCAGCAAAGCTTGCGCTTTCGGCGGCTTGATTGCTGTCGAACACCGTCAATACGGCAAGAATCAGTGCCGAGGCGATCCAGACCCGCTGGTCGCGCCACAACAGGCTCAGCGATGACCGAAGGCCTGATGAAGAAAGGGTCGTATCAGTCATGTCCAAATCTCCGGATTTGTAGTTATTTTAAGGCAAAGTGAAAGGCGCGTCTGCGTCATGCGGCATCCTCCGCAGGTTGGATGGACACACCGGCACAGCATTCCGAGGTCAGGAAACCCAGAACCCGGTGCATCGCGGGGTAATCGGCGCGGTTTATGACCTCGCGGCCCTGTTTTTCCTGCACCACAAGGCCGGCATCGACAAGCGTGGACAGGTGATGGGCCAGTGTCGAAGGCGCGAGGCCAAGATGCAGACCGATTTCGCCGACCCGCAGGCCTTCATCCCCGGCTTTCACGAGCGTGCGAAAGATCGACAGGCGAGCATCGTGGCCAAGGGCGGCAAGGGCGCGGGCAGGGGGGCTGGTTGTTGTCATGGGATTAATATATCCATAAAACTAGTTCTGTAAAGAGATTCTTTCAGGTGTTGCGCAACTCACCGAATGGCGCACCGCCAAGACATTTCCTGTAGGCACCTGTTGCAGAGGGCAAGAAGGCGCGCCGGGTGGCGCGCCTTCGACAAGGTTAGGGGGTCAGCATCAGCTGCCGATAAGGCCACCGTCGTCCTTGGTGATGACTACCGTGGCCGAACGTGGCACGGTGCCGTCATAGTCGGGGAAGGCGGAGCCATATTTGCCAGCGGCGAAATCCTCGGCAGAGCTATGCGCGCCGGGGTGCTGGAAGTTCACGAACATGGTCTTGCCATCCGGCGTGGTGACGACGCCGGTGGTTTCCTGCCCCCAGGGACCGGTCAGGAAACGCTTGATCTCGCCGGTGGCCGGATCGGCCGCAAGCATTGCGTTCATGCCGAAATCCTTGAGCGGCCCTTCGTAATCCGGGCCGAGATCGCCCATATCCGTCTGGATCCAGAGCCGCGAATCGTTGTCGCACCAGAGGCCGTCCGGGCAGGCGAAGATGCTGTCTTCGCTCAGCGCGCCGCCGGCGGCTACGGCTGAGTTTTTCGCGTTCCCTGCGATCACGAACAGATCCCAGTCAAAGCTCGCCTTGGTATGATCACCGTTGTCGTAGTTCCAGCGCACGATCTGGCCGAAGTTATTTTCGGCACGCGGGTTGACCGCGTCCACTTCTGCCTGGGTGCGGCGCGAGTTGTTGGTGAGGGCGAAATAAGCCGTGCCGGTGTTGGGATCGATCGTGCCCCATTCGGGGCGATCCATCTTTGTCGCGCCAGCCTGGTCGGCGGCGAGACGTGTATTGACAAGAATGTCCGCAAGATCGGCAAATCCGTTGGCAGGGGTCAGCCCGTTGCGGCCCGGTGCCAGTGCCAGCCATTCGCCGGTGCCGTCGCCGTTGAACTTCGCCGCGTAGAGCGTGCCGGTGTCGAGGATCGAGCCGTTGGTTTCGCCTGGCACAAAGACGCCATTGGATACGAACTTGTAGATATATTCGAACCGCGCATCGTCGCCCGAATAGCAGACGACGGGTGCGCCTTCGACGACCGGCGCGAATACGATACCTTCGTGTGCGAAGCGGCCCAGATGCGTGCGTTTGATCGGGGTCGCGTCGGGGTTGTAGGGGTCGATTTCTACCATGTAGCCGTAGCTGTTTGGCTCATTGCGGTAATCCCCGGTTGCGTCCGTGCCCTTGGTGGTGGCGTCGAAGCGGACATATTCATCGGCCCCCGATTTCGCGAGGTGCCAGCCGTAACGGCCGCCCTGTGGGTCGGTTGACACGCCATAGCGCGCGTGTTCGCGCGGCAGGTCGGGCTTCTGGTCGATCTGGGTGGTGTTGGCGAAATAACCGGCCCAGTTCTCTTCCGCCGTCAGGTAGGTGTTCCAGGGCGTCACGCCGTGGGCGCAGTTGTTTAGCGTACCGCGCGTCATGGTGCCGTCGGGGCTGAACTTGGTGCGGACATGTGCGGAACCGCGCACGGGGCCGCCGATC
Organism: Sulfitobacter sp.; assembly: GCA_024637305.1. GTDB lineage: Bacteria > Pseudomonadota > Alphaproteobacteria > Rhodobacterales > Rhodobacteraceae > Sulfitobacter. Next base: position 5,185 of record JAGXFI010000014.1, on the reverse strand, counting down.
TCGACGGGGGTGTTTCCGGTCACCTTGCGGTTGCGCGGGTCGGCGACGACGGCCCATGTGCCATCGGCCTGCTTCGTCGTGCGGTAGATCGAGACGCCGTGGGCGGCTATTTCCATGCGCACCTCGTCATCGTCACGCATGCCGTCGGCATCGTAGACTACAGCGCGCTTGTCATGGGCAACGCCCTTGTATCCTGCCTTTTCGGCATGCAGGAAACGCGGTTCAATATATTCGTGGTTCACCGCGATGATGCCATCCTCAGACGAGCCATCAATCGGGAAAAAGTGAATCCCGTCATGGTGCTGGCCGATCTGGTGTTCTTGCTCGGCACCGGTATTGGCCCCGGGGCGATAGGCCGGCATGTCGCCCGAGACAGGCTCGCCAGTCGCGCCGAGGATCTGGAAACTGTAGCCTTCGGGTACGACAACGGTGTCGTCAAAGCTGATCGGCACGGCATTGAAACCGATCAGACCGGAGGTCGACTGCGCCAGCGCCGCTTTACCAGTCAGCGAAGCACCGATGAAACCTGTGGCGATGGTCGCGAGGCCGCCCATCAGGAAACCGCGGCGCGCAACGCGTGCATCCATCACTTCATAGAAATTGGGGTTGTCGGATGTGTTGCACTGCGGTTCGTCGCCGTGCTCATAGCCCATCGTTTCGGTGTGGTCGGGATAATCCCGTTCAAAATCTTTCATCTCAGGCTCCATTTGCTGAAAAACGATTCTCGCACTCGTTCCAGCGAACGCTAAGGCGCTATTATAAAAGTTCCGCGACAGTAGCGGAAAAATTGCTTGTCTGGTGGTGGAGCGTGCAAGGTCGACCCGATATCGCGTTATCCGTTCGCCACATCTACCATGCCGTCCGACCCGTAAAGCCAGCGCAACTGGTCACACCACTGGCGCGGCGTCAACGCGGACATGACTTCGTTGCGCACGGCGGCCTTGGCGTTGTCGGGGTGATAAATATAGTCGCCGATCAAACGGCTGTTCATCTGCACCCGTGCCGTGCGGACCAGGCGATGGGACTGGTACTGGGCCAGCGTGCCTTCCACTTCGCCGCCATCCGCAAAACTGCGCGACAGGCAAACCGCGTCCTCAAGCGCCATGCAGGCACCTTGGGCGAAATACTGCAGCATCGGATGCGCCGCGTCACCTAGCAGGGCGACCTTGCCATCGACCCAATTCGTGACGGGGTCGCGGTCGCACAGCACCCAAAGTTTCCAGTCATCGCCGTGTTCAATGATCTGGCGGGCGCGGGGGTGGATATGTTCAAATCCCTGCATGACCTCGGCGCGGGTCACGGGCCGACCTGCAACCGCTTCTTTCATGTCGCGGTGGTACGTTACGACGAGGTTATAGACCTGTCCGCCCTTCAGCGGGTAATGCACGATGTGGCATTTAGGCCCGGCCCACAGCGTTGCGGCGTTCCACCGCAGGTCCATGGGCATCTGGTCTGTTGGAATAACCGAACGGTAGGTCGCATGCCCCGAGATCCGCGGCGGTCCGTCGCCCAGCATCTGTGCGCGAATGGCGGAATTCAAACCTTCCGCCCCGATAACCGCGCGGCCTTCGACATGTCCGTCCTCCAGCAGCACGCGGGCGGAGGTGTCGTCCTGTTCATAACCCTTGACGCGCGCCTGCGTTCGGATGTCGACGAGCGGCGAGGCAGAACAATATTCCAGAAGCAGCCGGTGCAGGTCGGCGCGGTGGATCACGGCGTAGGGATTGTTGAAATAGCGCCGGAAATCTTCGCCCAATGGGATTCGCGTTATCTCTTGCGCTGTCTTGGCGTCCATCAAACGCAGCGCATCGATATAGACCGCCTCGGCGCGCAGAGCCTCGCCGATCCCCAGCGCGTCAAAGCAATGAAAGGCATTCGGGCCGATCTGGATGCCCGCACCGATTTCGCGCAACTGGGCCGCCTGTTCCAGAACAATCGACCCCATGCCCTTTTGCGCCAGCCCCACCGCGGCAGCCAGCCCGCCGATCCCGCCGCCTGCAATGATGATGGGAGCCGTCATCGCGGATACTCCGCCAGCGCGCGGCCTAAGCGTCCCAGCCCCTTCTCAAGATTGACCGAAGCGCCGCCGCCGACACCCAGCCGGATATGGCCCGGTTGGTCATAGGCGCTGCCCGGCAAGAGAAATGTGCGGTAGGGTTCTCCGAGCAAGAACCGTGCGAACGCGTCACTGTCGATGCCTGTTGGCAGTCGACCCAATCCGATCAGCCCCGCACGGGGCGGCACCCAGGACAGCCCCTGCTGCCCTGCGACCCATTCATTTATCTGCGCCAGATGGTCCAGTCCTGCCTGCCGCGCGCCGTCCATCGCGGTAGCATAGCGATCCGGGCGCAAGGCGATCTCGGCAATGAGCTCGCCCATGATATTCATGATCTCGGACGAATTTTCCCGCAAGATCACCGCATCCATTATCAAGGTCTCGTCGGGGCAAATCATCCAGCCGGTGCGCAGACCCTGCAACCCTAGCGCCTTGGAAACGGAGCCTGTGGTGATGCCGCGCTCGTACATTCCGGCAATGGACGGTGAACGTGGTCCGTCCCATTCAAGGCCCGCATAAACCTCGTCGACCAGCAGCCAGGCACCAACCTTGCCGGCGATGTCGGCCAATTGCCGCAGCTCTGCCTCGGCTAGCAAGTCACCTGTGGGATTGTTCGGGTTCGAGATGAAGATCATCCGCGTCTTGTCCGTGACAGCATCTTGCACGGCGTCCATCGGGAGACGCCAACCATCCTGTTCGCGCCGCGTTACCTTCACGATCCGCGCGCCGATGGCACGGGCCAACACTTCGGCCTGGGGCCAGCCCGGGGTTTCGATCACGATCTCGTCTCCTGGCTGCAGCAGCTGCATGATCGCCAGATAATTAGCTTCCGCCGCGCCGGCGGTGATCAGAACGTCGCGTGCCGTACAAGTGCCGTCCAGACCCGCCTGTGCCAGCACATGCGCCCGCAGCTCCGGCAACCCGCGAAAATCGCGGCCGTTCCAGTCAAGCGACTGTTCTGGGTCAAGATCATCCAGAAACATGCCCAGCTTTGGCGATTCAGCCAATGAGAAACCCACGATCGCTTCGGGTGCCGCGTCTGTGGTTTCCAGCAGGTACTGGAACAAGGTGTGTATCTTGACTTTCATGGCGGGCCTCGTTCAGGTTCGACACATGAATATGCAAGTTTCTCTCAAGGGCAAACCCCAAAGGCTCGCGGTACTGGATTACGGGTTGTTTCAGGTCCACGCGAACGGACGGATCATCGGTATCTGCGGCTACGTCATCCAGACGGATGCTGGCGAAACGGTGCTGATCGACACCGGATTTCCGTCAAAATACGCTATCAACGCCGATGCAGCCACGGCGGAGGATGATCTGGGCAGTTTCGGGCGCGTCTTGTCCGTCACCGACGACAATATGGTGGTGCCACAGCTGGCCAAGCTGGGTCTGACCCGCGATGACGTGACCTTGATGGTGCAAAGCCATACGCATATCGACCATGTGGGTGATATGCGTGGTTTTCCAGGCGTCCCGATCCTGATTTCCCAAGCAGAACGTGCCTTGCCCCGACCGTTATATTGGTCTGGCAAGCAACCGATGGACTGGCCGGATCGTGACTATGTCCAGATATCCGAAGATACGGTTCTGGGCCCGGATTTCGAAGTCCTGCTCTGTCCGGGTCACGCGCCGGGACAGTTGGCGTTTATGGTTAAACTGCCAAAAACGGGGTGGGTCCTGCTTGCCTCGGACGCCATCAGCCGCGCGGCGGAGATCGACGAAAAATTTGCAGGATCCTGGGACGTTGATCTCGCGATCCACCATGGCGACCGGCTGATGAAGTTGGCGGCTGAACGCGACGCTTTGGTGATTTACGGCCACTCTCCCGAACAGTGGCCCGATCTGAAGAAGGCACCGGATTGGTTCGAATAGCCGCATTTCAAAGACTTACCGCACATCGCGCCCCTGATTAAGGATGATCACATTGCCGCTTGAGATGTCTCCGGCGGGCGAGACCAGAAATCCGACCCATGCCGCGATCTCCGCCGGTTGCATCGCGCGCCCATGTGGCATCGCGGCGATCGCTTCGGCCAGCACTTCTTTGCTGACCACACCAAAGAGCGGTGTTTCCGTCATGGCCGGCGCAATCGAATTGACCGAGATCATCTCGCGCGCGTACCGCCGCGCCAGATCCTTGGTCAGCGTATCCAGCGCGGCCTTTGACGCGCGATAATGCGGCGGGTCGAAGGCGTCGAAATTATAGGCTCCGTTCGAAGAGATATTGACGATCTTTCGCACGCCTTCCCGTCCCGCCATCAGCTTGATTGCTGCCTGACAGCAATGAAACGCGCCTGAAAAATTCAGCGCCATCTGTTTTTCGAATTCCTTTACCGGAATGTCGGGAAATTCGGACATAAAGCAGGTGCCGGCGTTGTTTATCAGCGCGTCGACGCCGCCATGGTTCGCACCGATCCGGTCGAACACGGCAGCGATCGCCTCCGCATCGGTAAGGTCGACCGTCATCCCTTCGAAATTGTCCTGCGCCATATCCTTCAGGCCAGCAGCATCCAGATCAAGGCCGATCACATGTAGACCGTCTTTGACCAGACGCTCCGTAATAGCGCGCCCCATACCTCCGGCGGCCCCTGTCACAACGGCAATTTTCATCTACTTGTCCTTCCGTTCACCATAACTCTTTCAGCGCAGCAAAAAGCGCAGCGACATGATCCGTGTTTGTCACAGCGCCGGGCGAAATCCGCAAGATTTGCCCGCGGCAATCGACATGGATTCGCCGCGTACGCAACGCGTCGACCAATGCCGCACCATCGCCTTCCAGCCGCAACATGACGCTGCCGCCGCGTCTTTCTGGGTCGCGCGGGCTTGCCAGCGCGTAGCCGCCGACATCCGCTGCTGCGATAACGGCGTCCGTCAACGTGCGGTTCTGTGCCCTCAGCCCCGTTTGCCCCGCGTGCCAGCGCAACGCCGGTACGGACCCGACACATGCCAGCACTGACGGCGTGCCGTGGTCGAGCCTTCGTGCATCCGGGGCGTATTCGAAGGCGTCGAGGTCCCAGGAAAACGGGTTGGGCTGGCTGAACCACCCGCGAAATTCAGGTGAGAGTTCCGACAATAGTCCCTGATTGACCTGTACAATCCCGGCACCCGGTGTTCCGCACAGCCATTTCAGCG
>JAGXFI010000101.1 GCA_024637305.1 Sulfitobacter sp. | reverse complement strand
CGTCTGACACCGTTCTCAACATCGACCTGCAAAAGGGAGGCTACACCGACCTGTTCGAGACTATGGCGGGCCTGTGTGATGAACTGATTGAGGCAATGAACGCTGAGACGAAGGAGGAAACATCGGCTGGCGTGTAAATCAGCGATTGTGTGTGCGCTCACACGTTTAAGAGACAAGAGGGGCAGGCGAACGAAGGAAAAGACTGAAAGCGATTTACCTCTTGCAAAAGTCCCAAGGAATGTTACTATTAGACAAATCCAAGAGGTACAGCCATGACCAACTATCCCGTGAAACTGACGACCGCCCTTGCCTGCCGCGTTGCTCGACTGGACCGTGACAGGTTCAATGAAGCAGTTGCGGCGGGCTTGTTCACGTGCGCCCCGGCTACGGTTGCAGGCCGCGCCCGCCTATTCGGTCCCACCGACATGATCGCGCTCTATCTGTACCGCGAGCTGCTGGAAGACGGCTATACAAGAGAGCGGGCGGGCCGCATGGCTTGTTCGGTCGGTGAAGCCGCGAAGCAGTATCCCGATGCAACAGCAATCTCTTTTGTTGAGACCTATCTCCAGAACCACGGTCAGGCCTTCCCTTCAAGTGACGTTCCTGCTCCGGACCAATGGGATACTACATTGTTCAGCGGAACGGATATTCGCAAGGTCACGACCTTTCGGATTGGAAAGATGCGCAATCTGATCGCCCATTACACTGCCGAGGAAACCTCTACGTTCGGAAACGAGGACTAATGGGCGAAGGCCTTCCAAATATGCCCAACCGCGCCAACCTCCTTTTTGCCAATGACAAGAACGCCGCTGCGCTCTTGGACATGAAGCCCGCAGAGTTTCGCGGATTGGTGGATGATGGTGTTTTGCCGAAACCTACCAAGATCGGCGAATTTGAGCGGTGGGACGTTGAACAGCTGCAATCAATTGCGCGCGGTGATGCTGCCGCAGGGGGAGTTATAGAGTGGTGAGCCGCAAGAAACTTCTCTGGCAGCATCCGGCGGGGCGCTGGTATGTCCGAAAATACGTTAACGGCAAGATGATGTACCTAGGCCGGATCACTGCGGCGGAAGGAACTGCCGAATTTGACCGGCAATATTGGGAAATCGTGAGCGGCAAGAGTGCCACCGCGAAAACCTCTTGGGGCGCTCTGATCGACGCAATGCGCGAGACAGACAAGTGGGCGAATTTCTCGCCACGCTATCGCAAGGATCTTGAGCCTGTCTTTGAATACCTCAAGGAAAAGATTGGCCATGCAGATGCGGCGCGGCTGACCCAAGCTGACATTTACGACGCGATGGAAAAGAACCGGCACCGGGTTCGTTTTGCCAATTACATTCCCACTGCAATCAGCATGTTGTCCAAGCTGGCGATCCGCAAGCGCTGGCGGAAGGACAATCCGGCGATTGATATTGAGCCGCTAAAGGTTCCGAAGGCGCGTCAGAAACCGCACCTGCCGTGGGCGGATTGGGCGGTTCAAAAGATGCGCGACGAGGGTAAGCCCATTCCCCTTCTGATTTTCGAGATTGCAGTTGGAAGCGTTCAACGCCCCGGCGATTGGGTGGATTTTCAATGGGGCGACTATGACGGGGAAACCCTCAAATTGCGCCAGAACAAAACGGACAAGCCATTGCACCTTCCATGCACTGAGGCGCTCAAGGCGACACTGGATCTGGCCAAGGCTTCATTAGGCTTTGCACCTCACCCGTCGCGCCACATCCTGACCCGCAAAGACGGCTCTGCCATGGACTATCACGCAATGGCGCGAATCATGGTCGCCGAACGCAAGAGGCTGGGCCTTATGGCCTTCGATCAACACGCGCTGCGCTATCGCGGTGTGATGGAATTGGCATGGGCCGGATGCACCGACGACGAAATCGCCAGCTACAGCGGCCACACGTCCAAGGCGATGATTATAAAATATGCAGGGGAGGCAAGGCAGATAATGCGCGCGCGCCAGGCTGCTGCAAAGCGCAGATAACCTAAGAACAGAACAAGCACAGAACGTGAAACTGATACCAGAGGTGATACCCAATGAGCAGACAAAACCATAACCCATTGAATTTACTGGAGGCGAGTAGGAGAATCGAACTCCTGTACGCGGATTTGCAATCCGCTGCGTAACCACTCCGCCAACTCGCCGTCAGGGTGCTGGCAAGGCCTAGCCGATCCTGTTGCAGGCTGCAAGTCTGCAATGGGGCGAAAACTCGGCCAAGCGCGTTGCCGGGGCGCGTGGGATGTGGCACATCTGTCAGGAACAGGATTCTGAACGGATGAGTTTAGCCGATGACCGATTTCTCCAGCCGCCGCATGATGATGGTCGACACTCAGGTGCGCCCGTCCGATGTAACGAAATTTCCGATTATTGATGCCATGCTGACAGTCGAGCGCGAGAATTTTGTTCCTGCGTCGCAGCGCGAGGCGGCGTATCTGGGGGAGAACCTGCCGCTGGGCGGCGGGCGCGTCTTGCTGGAACCAAGGACGCTGGCAAAAATGCTGGACTCACTTGCGATCGGTCTGGACGAGCTTGTGCTCGATATCGGCTGTACGATGGGGTATTCTGCGGCGGTGATCGCGCGGATGGCCGAAGCTGTGGTGGCCGTTGAAGAAGACGAAGCCTTGGCCGCAGAGGCGCAAGAAGCGTTGTCAGCGGCAGGGGCGGACAACGCTGCGCTGCATATCGGACCTTTGGTCGAAGGGGCACCGAGACACGGGCCCTATGACGTGATTATCGTTCAGGGCGGTGTGGAACAGTTACCCGAAGCCCTGATGAGCCAGTTGAAGGAGGGCGGTCGTATCGCCTGCATCTTCATGGAAGGCGCTTTGGGAGAAGTGCGCGTCGGCTACAAGCGCGCGGGCCATATGAGTTGGCGGAAGGAATTCAACGCAAGTGCGCCAATACTGCCGGGATTTGAAAAAGAAGTGGCGTTTCAACTTTAGAATACGTCAATAAGGGGCCGATGTGATGCGAGTGATTTCAGGTAAGAACGCCGGCAGGCTTATGGCGGTCGTGGTGCTTGCGCTGACGCTGGGTACTGGGGGCAGGGCGGATACGCTCGCTGATGCGCTGGTCGGTGCGTATAACCAGTCCGGTCTGCTCGACCAAAACCGCGCGCTTTTGCGGGCTGCGGATGAGGACGTAGCGCTGGCGGCCTCTGCGCTCAAGCCGATCATCAATTGGTCCGGGGACATACAGCGACGTTTTGGCGATTCAAGGAGCGCCTTGGGCTTTCCTGCCAATCTTGAGCGCTCGACCGCCGAGATCGCCTTGACCGCTGATCTGCTGCTTTATGACTTCGGTGCAACGGCTGCCGGAATTGCCGCAGCAAAAGAGACTGTGCTTGCCACGCGGCAAACCTTGATCAGTATCGAACAGCAGGTGCTGCTGCGCGCGGTGAGCGCCTACATGGGCGTGATCGAAGCATCCGAACAGGTGGAATTGCGGCAAAATAATCTGCGTTTGCTCACACAGGAATTGAGAGCGGCGGAAAACCGTTTCGAAGTCGGAGAAGTGACGCGGACGGACGTGGCATTGGCCGAGGCGCAGTTGGCGCAGGCGCGTAGCGGTCTGGCGACGGCGCAAGGTAACTCGCTGATCGCTATCGAAGAATATCGCAATGTCGTGGGTCGCCAGCCCGGTCGGCTGGCTGCTCCGCCCAAGCTGCCAACCCCGGCTGCTGGCGTCGATGCGGCGAAGGCGATGGCTGTCCGCAGTCATCCCAGCATGTTGGCGGCACAGTATCAGGTTGCCGCGGCCGATCTGAACATACAAGGTGCCAAAGCAGATATGAAACCGACGATCAACCTTCAGGGGCGTCTGGCGGTTCAGGAAGAGTACAATTCGCCGAGCTATCTGCGGTCCGGTTCGGTCGGTGTGCGCGTGACAGGACCCATCTATCAGGGTGGGCGGTTGTCAGCGGCAGTACGCCGGGCGCAGGCCCAGCGGGATGCAGCGCGCGGCAATCTGCATGTGGTTCGAAATGACGTGCAACAGCGTGTCGGCGATGCCTACGCCCGGCTCGCATCTGCCCGTGCCTCTATTGAGGCGTCTCAGCGCCGCATAGTTGCGGCCCGCATCGCATTTGAAGGGGTGCGCGAGGAGGCCACGCTAGGCGCACGCACGACCCTGGATGTGTTGGATGCCGAACAGGCGCTACTCGATGCCGAAGCGTCTCTGATCACGGCGCAGGCACAGCTTTATGTTACGGCCTATTCCGTATTGGAGGCGACCGGGCGGCTGACGGCGCGCGACCTGCGGCTGCCGGTTCAGGTCTACGATCCGAACGAGTACTATAAACTTGTGAAGGACAGCCCGACCGCGATCAGCAAGCAGGGCAAGCAGCTGGACCGGGTATTGAAGCGTCTGCAAAAGGATTGAGGCCGGTAATCTAGAATTTGAGACAAGGTTGCCGAACGCGGGCATTGTGAGAAACCGCGGCGCGGGCTACAATAGCCGATGAGGAAAGAGTGGTAAAACAGATGTCCGATCCCGTATCCCGAGACGAAGTGGAAGACGTGCTTTCGTCGATCCGTCGGCTGGTATCAGAAGAAAAACGACCCATGCAAGTGCGTCCCGCGTCAGCCCCCGATGGTAGGCTGGTCTTGACGCCAGCCTTGCGTGTGGCCGAACAAAAAGACGCTGAACCTCTGGACCTTGGGAGTGTCGCAAAGAACACTTGGGCCGAGGACGACACCACCGAAGCCGAGAGCCCCGAATGGGACGAAGAAGCCGACGACCACAGCCTCGAAGCCTATTGGGAACAGAACCCTCCCGGCACGGTCCCGCCAAGGGGCGATAGGTCCGTGACGCCTGACGATGCGTCCACAGATCACGAGGCCACAACGGATCAAGAGACATGCGACGAAGCCGATCCGGATATTGATGCTGACGAAACGGGCCGGCAGACTGCGGATATCCAGGCCACGCATGAGGCGGTCAGCGCGGAATCAAGCGATTCCTCGGCTCTCAAGCTTACCGCCAAGATTGCGGCGTTGGAGACGGCCATCAGTTCGATCCGAACGGAGTTTGAGCCGGACGAGGCTGGCACGGACGCCTATTCAGGCACAGACGCACCTGCGATGATGTGGGAAGACAATGTCGAACTGGACGCCACGGGAACCCCGTTGAAAGTCGTGCAGCTGGATGAAACCCGAGATGATGAAACCACGGACGAGGGTGCCGCCACGGTCGATGATGCGACCGACGCGTCGATACCCGGGCCGATCGAAGAAAACGGCGAAGAGTTGGTCGCGGAAAACGCCGACGAAGCGTCGTTTGAGCCTGCAATGCCGCCAACAGTATCGGAGCAGCGTGCCGCCGTAGACGAAGATCTGGCCGAACCGGCTGCTGCAATTGATAAAGGCCGCGTCGATCCGCAGAATGAACCCTCGCAGGATGAATTTTTTGCCGAGGATCAACTGATAGACGAAGACGCCTTGCGTGACCTGGTCAGCAACATTGTCAGGGCAGAGCTTCAGGGTGCCTTGGGCGAACGCATCACGCGAAACGTGCGCAAGCTTGTTCGGCGCGAAATCCACCGTGCGCTTGCAGCGCAGGAACTGGACTGAAGCGTTTCGGGGGTCACCTCACCGGTTGCGCGCTGCGTATCCCCGCGTTTGAACGCGAACGAACACGTTCCAGATTGTCAAAGTATTCGCTGAGCGCTGAAATCGACCTCTTTCGCGATCTTGAGCAGGGTACCAAGGTCGAAATACGCCTCCATGTGGTCTGCCAGCGCGTCCAAGGTATCTTCGACCGAGGTGTCGTAGCGCGCGGATGACTGCGCGCCGAAGCGCAGCAGGAACGCGGCGCGAAACGTATCGGACGAAAATATCCCGTGCATGTAGCATCCAAGAACACGACCGTTCTTGCTGGCAGCACCTTCGGCGGTCTCGTCAAACTTGAGCCAAGGGCGGGAACAGTCCGGACCAGTGGTTTCGCCTAAGTGAATTTCGTACCCTTCCAGAAGAGTTCCGCTTTCCGGGTGAATCCCGGTCTTCAAAGACAGGTGTTTTTTGGGGGCCAACACCGTTTCCACGTCCAGATGCGCCAAGCCGGGGACAGTGCCTGCGGGGCCTTCGATTCCATCTGGGTCGGAAATGCTGCGGCCCAGCATCTGGTAACCGCCGCACAGCCCAAGCACATGACCGCCGCGCCGGATGTGGGCGGCAATGTCGATGTCCCATCCAGCGGCGCGCAAGGCAGCAAGGTCACTGATGGTGGATTTGCTGCCCACAAGCAGGATCAGGTCAGCGTCTGCTGGCAGCGGCTGGTCCGGCGGAATGATCCGCAGGTCGACACTGGGCTCCGACGCCAAAGGATCAAGGTCGTCGAAATTCGATATCCGGGGAAGTTGCGGCACTGCGACAATGCAGCCGGCACCGCCGGAGCGCGCGCGGGAGGGCAGGTCCATGACATCCTCCGCAGGCAACCTTCCGGCTTGATCGAACCAGGGAATGACCCCAAGGCAGGGCCATCCCGTGCGTTTCACGATGTCATCACGTCCGGCGTCGAACAGGCTGCGATCACCCCGGAACTTGTTCACCGAGAAAGCTTTTATCAAAGCGTTGTCGGCGTCCTCAAGCACCGCCTGCGTGCCGACGATCTGGGCGATCACGCCACCCCGATCAATATCGCCCATGAGAACCACAGGCACGCCAGCCGCGCGGGCAAAGCCCATGTTGGCGATGTCACCAGCGCGCAGATTGGTCTCGGCCGGGCTTCCGGCCCCTTCGATCACCACCAAGTCGCAAGATTGCGCGAGCCGGTGAAAGCTTTGGAGGACAGCAGGCATCAATGCGGATTTGTTGCGCCCGAAAGCATGCGCTTCCTGATGTCCAGCCACTTTGCCCTGAACGATGATCTGGGCACCGGTAGCGGTCTGGGGCTTCAGCAGAATGGGGTTCATGTCTGTATGGGGGGCGACCCCTGCGGCGCGGGCCTGAAGTGCCTGCGCGCGCCCGATCTCTCCGCCGTCGCTGGTGACGGCGGCATTGTTGGACATGTTTTGTGGCTTGAAAGGACGCACGGCGAGGCCGCGTCGTGTCAAGGCGCGGATGATCCCTGCGACGATCATCGACTTGCCGACATTGCTGCCGGTCCCCTGAATCATAATCGCCCGCGTCATTGTTCCTCCATTTCAGACCGGCAAAGCCATAGTCACCATCCAGACGCTAGGCCAAAAAAAACGCAGCCAGAAGGCTGCGTATTTTTCTTGCAAATCGTATTGCGGTTCAGGCGGCTTCGGCCTGAAGTGCGGCATTGCGACGTTCGGATTCTTCGCGCGAAAGCGCGACTGAAGTACGCACACCCTTGCCGACAAAATCCATCAGACCGGACACGACGCGTTCATTCGGGTCGATACCGGCGCAGCTCAGTACTTCGCGTCCGTCACGGGACCGCGCCCATCGCGCGATCTGTTCTGGACCGTTTCCATATTTTTTATCGTCGGCGATAGCATCGTCCAATGCGGCGAGGACAACAGCCGCAAACAGCTTGCGTGCGCGGTTGCCTTGCTCATTGTTAAAGGCTGTGCCGTCAACGAAATCTTTCATCTCGTCGTCCTTTCATTTATTCTTGCTCTTGTCATTTCGGCGTGAGGTTCCTTATGACTGATTGCCTTTGATTCGGATACCCCGATACTGCATGTCTCATATGCGCCAGGCGCATGGCTTTCTGCACCTGCAGCACGGAATACGTTGCCTTGCACGAACACAACCCACCAGATATAGACCGCTTCAATTGATCATCAACCTTTTGACAGGGTTTCGCCTCATGCCAAAAATCAACGGAAACGAAATTCGTCCCGGCTATACGCTGGAACATAACGGTGGCCTGTGGGCGGCTGTAAAAGTCGATCACGTAAAGCCCGGCAAGGGTGGTGCTTTCGCGCAGGTCGAGATGAAGAATCTGCGGAACGGTTCCAAACTGAACGAACGGTTCCGTTCTGCCGACAAGGTCGAGCGTGTGCGGCTTGAGCAGAAAGACCAGCAGTTTCTCTATGAGGACAATGGTATGCTGGTCGTGATGGATACCGATACCTACGAGCAGGTCCAGTTGCCTGCCGATCTGCTGGGTGAGCGGCGTCCGTTCCTGCAGGACGGCATGATGATTGTTGTGGAATACCACGATTCAGAAGCGTTGAACGCATCATTGCCGCAGAAGGTGACCTGCAAGATTGTGGAAACGGAGCCGGTGGTCAAAGGCCAGACGGCTGCCAATTCCTTCAAGCCGGCGATCCTCGACAATGGCGTCAAGGTCATGGTCCCGCCGTTCGTGGGGCAGGACGAAGACATCATCGTCAATACCGAAACGATGGAATACTCCGAACGCGCCTGAGGTTTGGCGGGCTGGCCTGAAATGCGCCCTGTGGAGGGCGCGTTTTGTGTTACACCGCCTTGGTCAGCATCGTGATCAGAGCGTCGCCTGCCTGCATCTCTCCCTCCGCCCGGTCATAGCGCAAATAGGCAAGCGCACGGTCGCCTGCGACGCTGTGCAGAGTTCCGGCGGGCTTGCCGTCCGCTGTGATTGGCGTTCCGGGGTGCGCCTCGCCTTGGACGCTTACCAGTGCAAGACCTTTGCGAAGCTCTGTCTTGTGTTTCATCCGCGCGGTAACCTCCTGCCCGACATAGCAGCCTTTGCGGAAATCCACGCCGTTGAGGCGTTCAAACCCCATTTCGAGAATGAAACTGTCTGCTGTCAGCTCCTGCCCCGACTGCGGGATCATCTGCGCCACGCGCATGGCTGTCCAGTCGGGGTTGGCTTGTGTCTGTGGCGTGTCGCGGTAAGCGCGCCAGCCCATCGCCGGATCGCGTGGGTCCGGATAGGCGTCAGCGGGCGCATCGTCTAATCCGCGATGAAGGTGCAGTTCTGTCCGCTCGATCGTGACATCGGCGCGAAGCTTATAGAGCGTCAGGCGCTGGATCAGACCGTCCGCCTGATCCGCGTTCACATCAAGCAGGATTGAATCTCCGTCAGAAGACAAGAAGAAATCAGCAATATATTTGCCCTGAGGTGTCAGGATAGCCGCATAGACCAGCCCCTTGTCGATTTTGGCGAGGTCGTTGGTCACCAACCCTTGCAGGAAATCGTGGACATCGGCACCGGTGAGGCGGAGGATCTGGCGATTGCTCATGGGGGTATCCTTTGGGTTCATGGGTGACATATAGCAATGCGGAAGCGATGAGAAAGGGGCATCCATGCGCGCGCCGATATCTGTAGTCATCCCGACGCTGAATGCGGCAGATACCCTTCCGGCATGCCTGGCCGCGCTGATGGAGGGTCTGGACGCAGGACTTGTCCGCGAATTGATCATCAGCGATGGCGGGTCCACCGACGCCACATGCGCGATTGCGCAAGCATGGGGCGGCGATATCGTCGCAGGCCCTGCGTCACGCGGAGGGCAGTTGCAGCGTGGCTGTGCGGTAGCGCGAGGCGAGTGGCTGCTGGTACTTCACGCGGATACCGTGCTTGCCGAAGGGTGGAGCGCTGCGGCGGCCAAGCATTTGCGAGGAGGCGATGCGGGCTGGTTTCACCTCGCGTTCGATGAGGGCGGCATGCCTGGGCGGATCGTGGCAAGCTGGGCCAATCTGCGCAGCCGCCTGGGGCTGCCATACGGTGATCAGGGGCTGTTGATCCCCTATGCGCTTTACGAGGCAGCGGGCAGATATCCCGATCAGCCTCTGATGGAGGATGTCGCGATTGCGCGCGCCTTGCGCGGAAATCTGAAAGGCATCGACGCTATTGCCGTGACGAGTGCAGAGAAATATCGCCAACAAGGCTGGCTGCGGCGCGGCAGCCGCAATTTGTGCATGCTTCTACGCTATGCCGCCGGGGCGCGGCCCGAGGTATTGGTGAAAAGCTACCGGCGTTAACCAAACAGACGTTCGGTGAATCGTTGCAGGATGTTTGGCTTGCGCTCGGTATAGCGCCGCGCGGATCTATCCCTTGCGCGAAGCGCCGCCGTATCGGTGACCGTCTTGCCGTCCTCGAATTGCAGCCGGTAGAGGTTGGCATATATGCCACCGCGCGACAGCAGGTCTTCGTGGGTGCCTTCGTCAACCACCTGACCGCGATCCATCACGACTATCTTGTCGGCACCGCGGATGGTGGACAGCCGGTGCGCGATCACGATGGTGGTGCGGCCTGCTGCCAGCCGGTCCAACGCGTCCTGAACGACCTGCTCGGATTGCGCATCGAGCGCGCTTGTTGCTTCGTCCAGCAGCAGGATCGGCGTGTCGCGAAGCAGCGCGCGGGCAATGACGACACGCTGGCGCTGGCCACCCGAAAGGGCAGAGCCGCGCGGCCCAACGCGGGTATCCAGGCCGTTTGGCAGCTTGTCGAGGAAATCGGTTACATGAGCGGCGTCCAGCGCCGCTTTCAGTTGCGCATCGGTGACGTCCGAGCGGCCCAACACGATGTTTTCGCGCAAGGATTCGTCGAAAAGCAGCGCTTCCTGCGTCACGACCGAAAAGAGCTTGCGCAGTTCCGGCAGCGCCATTTCGGTCGTTGCCACGCCGCCCAGCCGGACAGTGCCGGATGCAGGGTCGATCAGACGTGTCAGCAGGTTGAAGATCGTGGATTTTCCGGCACCCGACGCTCCGACGAGCGCGGTCGTCTCGCCTGCCTTGGCGGTCAGCGTCAGACCGTGCAAGACGGGGGCATCGCCATAGGAAAGATGCACATTCTCAAGGACCACATCAGGCGTACCGGAAGGTGCAGGCTTGGGATCGGCAGGAGAAGACAGCCGCAGCGGCGCGTCCAACAGCTCCTTGATCCGCTCAAGCGCTGCGGCGGCAGTCTGCCACAACCCGCTGATCGCACCGAGACGGCGAAGCGGATTGAAGGTAAACCCCATGGCGGTGAAGAAAGTCATGAACTGTCCGATGGTCTTGTCGCCCGAGATGATTTCGGAGCCGCCATAGAGGATCACTGCCATGAACCCGATGCCGGAGATGATGTCGATCATTCCGGGGATGGCCGCACCTCCGAAGGCTGTGCGAACTTCGGTGCGGATGAATTGGTCGGTGATTTCGCGGTACTGGCGGGCCTGATAGGTTTCAAGCGCGTTCAGCTTGATGGGCACGATTCCGTGAAAGACTTCGTCGAGGCGCGTCGAAAGCGTAGCACCCAGATCGCGCGCTTCGCGGGCGCGACGGCGGACAAAGCGTTGGGCAACAGCGGCAGGCAGGACCATGACCGGAATGCCGATGCAGGCCAACAGCGCCCAGATAGGATCGATTGAAATTGCGACACCCAGCAGCACCAGCAGACCGATGAAATCGCGCCCTGCGCCGGTGATGATCGCACGCCAGACGTCGCCGACGGCATTCACGTCCGATTGCACGCGCTGGATCAGGAAACCTGGTGGATGCGCTTGGTGAAAGGCCCCGTCTTGCGCCATCATGCGGTCTAGCAAGTCGATGCGCATGTCGGCAGCGGAGCGCTGCGCGATGCGGGTCAGCAGCACTTTCTGGACAACCCCCGAAATGGCCCGCAACACGAAGATGCCGACCAGAACCAGTCCCACGACCAGCAGCATGTTCCGCTGCCCCGCAACAAAGACCTGATCGAACATCGGCTCCATCAGCCGGGCAAGCGCGCCCAGCGTCGCACCTTCGACGGCCATGAAGATCACCGAAATGAACAACAGGCCCATATGTTTCTTGAGATATCCGCCCCAGAGCCAGCGTAGCAAATGGCCGGAAGTGTAGGTTTGCGTGCTCATGAGCGGCGGCTGTCCTTGAGGCTATGTCAGGGGCGCAGTCTAGGGATGGGGGCAAAGAGGAGCAAGCCGTTGACGCCGCCCCGCCCTGAGATAAGGTGCGGCTTGTAACACACCGGTGCAGCAGGAGAAACGGGTCATGGGCAAGGGATCACGATTGTCGCAAGGGCGCTCTTATCTGGCGATACCGGGTCCGTCGGTCATGCCCGACGCGGTATTGTCGGCGATGCACCGGGCGGCACCGAACATTTATGCGGGTGAATTGCCCGACATGATGCCACGGTTGATGGACGATTTGCGGGCGGTAGCGCGGACGCAGCACAATGCTGCAATCTATATCGCCAACGGCCACGGCGCATGGGAGGCCGCGTTGGCCAATGTCATTGCGCCCGGCGATCGGGTGTTGTTGCCAGCCACCGGTCGCTTCGGCTTTGGCTGGGGTGACATGGCGACCGGCTTGGGGGCGCAAATCGACTTGATCGACTTTGGCAAGCGCGCACCGATTGACGTCGCGCAGGTGTCCGAAGCGTTGCTGGCCGATAAATCGCATGAGATCAAAGCTGTGTTGGCGGTTCATGTCGACACGTCAACTTCGGTTCGGAACGACATCGCCGGGCTACGCGCGGCCCTCGACGATGCCGGACATCCGGCACTGTTGATGGTGGATTGCATTGCCTCTCTCGCCTGCGATGTCTTCGAAATGGACGCCTGGGGCGTGGATGTCATGGTGACGGCCAGCCAGAAGGGGCTGATGGTGCCACCGGGGCTGGGGTTTGTCTTTTTCAGCGAGCGTGCGCAGGCAGCGCGTTCGCGCATGACACGGGTCAGCCGGTACTGGGATTGGGGGCCGCGCGCGGATCCGCAGATTTTCGCACAACATTTCGGCGGCACGGCCCCGACCCATCATCTGTATGGTCTGCGCGCTTCGCTGGACATGATCCATGCCGAAGGTATCGAGAACGTTTGGCATCGGCACGGCGTTCTGGCGCGCGCCATCTGGGCTGCGTGTGATGTATGGGGGCAGGGAGGGCCGCTTGAAATGAACGTGGCGGATCCTTCGCATCGCAGCCATGCCGTCACTGCCTTGCGACTGGGTGCGCCGCACGCGACCCGCTTGCGGGATTGGGTCGAGCAAAATCTCGGTCTGACGCTCGGTATCGGTCTTGGCATGGCGGAGCCGGGTGATGATGCCTGGCACGGCTTTTTCCGGCTGGGGCATATGGGGCACGTAAACGGCCACATGATTATGGGGCTTCTTGGCGGCATCGAAGCGGGTATGCGCGCACTTGATATTCCCCGCGGCACTGGCGCGCTTGAGGCTGCCGCAGCGGTGATCAGCGGCTAGGTCGTGCTACGTCTGTTGCCGATATAGCTGATCACGCGGTTGATCGCCCAGCCTGTCACGGCCACGGCGATCAACCCCCAGACGGCCCAGATTGCAAAGAAAATCCAAGCGATATTCACACCAAACATTGCGATGCAGGCGTTGGTGTAGTTCGGGGCGGAGGGGCGCTGGCTGTTCATAGGGCTGTCGTCTGACGGTTGTTATACCCTTAAAAGATAGCGCCAGTTGCCGCCAAGTCAGCCCTTATTTGCATCGGCAAGTGCTGGTCCAAGCGCAGCAGCGAACAGATCGAGCATTTCAGGCGTGCCGCAGCTGATCCGGATGCACCGGTTTTGCGGCGCAGCAAAGGGCATCCTCACAAAAATGCCGCGCGCAAGCAGGCCATCCAGAACCGCCTTGGCAAAGGTGCCGTCAGCGCCGCAATCGATTGTCACGAAATTGGTGGCCGACGGCAATGGCGTTAGCCCGTGTTCCAGCGCGATTTGCGCGATACGTGAACGCGCTTCGTCGATCCGGGTCTGAACCTCGGCAAGCCATGCGGTATCCTCCAGCGCCGCCAACGCACCGGCCTGTGATGCGCGATTGACGCCGAAATGATTTCGCACGCGGTCGAACGCGGCGATGAGGTCCGGTGCGCCGATGGCATAGCCGATACGCGCACCCGCGAGCCCGTAAACTTTCGAGAATGTCCGCAACCTGATCAGGCGCGGATCCCCGGCCGGTAAGGATACTGCAATGTCTTCAGGCGCACATTCGACATATGCCTCGTCGAGCAATAGCAAGGTCTGCGGCGGCAAGGCCTGCATCGCGTGGACAATATCCTCTCCCTTGTGAGCGCTGCCCATGGGATTGTCTGGATTGGCCAGATAGACGAGTTTCGCGTCCACTTCCGCCGCCTTGGCGAAAAGTGCGTCAGGATCTTCGTGATCCTTGAGATAAGGAACCTTGTGAATGATTCCGCCATAGCCCGCGACATGATAATTGAATGTCGGGTACCCGCCGTCAGAGGTCACAACCGCGTCACCTGGTGCGATCATCATACGGGCAAGATACCCCAGAAGACCGTCGATCCCTTCGCCAACAATGATATGGTCGGGGGTGGTACCGTGATGGGCCGCCAGCGCCTGTTTCAGATCGTGGTTTTCCGGATCACCATATTGCCAGTAGTCTGTCGCTGCCATCGCGGCGAGGGCATGCGGAGAGGGTCCGAAAACGCTTTCGTTCGCACCAAGCCGCGCTGCAAAGGCTGCACCACGCGCGCGCTCTTGCGTTTCGGGCCCGACGAAAGGCACAGATGAAGGAAGGTTCTCGACTGTCGGGGTAAGGCGGTAATGTGACATGCGCAGATTTACCCCTGCGACAGCGCGCGTGGCAAGAAGATTTGTTGCCGCCGCGAGTGAGCGCGATGTGCTTAGTCCAGAGCATCGACCGGTATGCCGTGACGTTTCGCTGGCATTCGGGTTCTCGATGCGCTGAGATGCTGCGGAAATCAGGGGAGAGCAGCGATGTCGCGGGTCACGATCACTTATGAAGACCATATCGCCCATGTGCGTCTGACGCGCGGGGACAAGATGAATGCAGTGGATCAGCAGATGATCGATGCGATTATCGCAGCAGGCGATGAGGTCGCCGCCTCCAGCGCGCGCGTTGTCGTTATTTCGGGCGAGGGCAAGGCATTTTGTGCAGGCATCGACATCACCGGCCTGTCCGCGATGGTCGGCAAGGATCCCACCGCGTTGCTCATGCCGCGTACCCATGGTGAAGGCACGACCAACCAATGGCAGGAGGTGGCGATGGTCTGGACCCGGGTGCCGGTTCCGGTGATCGCGGCGGTTCACGGGGTGTGTTTCGGTGCCGGACTGCAACTGGCACTGGGAGCGGATATTCGCATCGCATCGCCGGATGCGAAATTTGCGGTGATGGAAATGAAATGGGGCATCGTTCCGGACATGGGCGGCATGGTGTTGCTACCGCGGCTTGTGCGCGGTGACGTGCTGCGACGATTGACCTACACTGCGGAGCATGTGGGCGCGGCGCAGGCCGAGCGTTGGGGATTGATTACGGAAGTCGCGGACGATCCTTTGGCCGCTGCGATGACGCTTGCGGGTCAGATCGCGGGCAAGAGCCCGAGTGCCATTCGTGCTGCCAAGCTGTTGATTGCGCAGGCGGAAACGCAGGATTCTGTCACAGTTCTTGATGCTGAATCGAGGTTGCAGGCTGAGTTGCTTGGCAAGCCGGACCAGATGGAGGTCATCGCCGCCGAATTGGGCAAGCGGCCGGCTGTCTTCAAATAGAGGCGCGCCAGCGCGCCACATGATGTCTGCCGCGCCGGTGCGCGGTGCCGGTCCTTGAAACATGGGATGCCGACCGCAATTCTCCCTAACGGGTGCTGCGCGGTCGGAGGGTATTTTGAGAACAATGAAAGAGTTAGCCGAGTTCTCTCAGGCGGTTGAGGGCGGCTTTGAGTTGGTCGGCTTCTTCCTCGCGGGCAGCCAGATTGGCTTGAGCTTCGGCGACGACGTCTTCCGGTGCGGAGGCCGCGAATTTAGGATTGTTCAACCGCCCTTTGAGGCCGCCGATTTCCTTTTCCAGTTTGCCAAGTGATTTTTCCAGCCGGGCCTTCTCCTCGTCGATGTCAATGAGACCGGCGAGGGGCAGGCCGAAGCTGGCACCCGGTGCGGCTATCGATACGGTTCCTTTGGGGTAGCTACCGACCTGCTCAAGGGATTCCACGCGCGCGAGACGTTTTATCATGGTTTCGTTGCGATCCCAGGCGGCGCGGGCGGCGGTGTCCATATCTGTGGTGAGCATGGGCACCTTGAGCCCGGCGGGGACGTGCATCTGGGCACGGGCGGAGCGGACGGCTTCGATCAGGCCGATGACCCAGTTGAGTTCGCGGTCTGCGTCTGCGTCGAGCAGGTCGTCGGTGGTGTAGGTCGGCCAGTCGGCGTGGATCAGCATCGTATCACGCTGTCCCCAGAGTTCTTCGGTGATGAAGGGCATGATGGGGTGGAGCATGACAAGACATTGATCCAGAACCCATTTCAGGGTTTGGCGCGTTTCTTCCGCCTCGGGTGCGTCGTCTTGCAACAGAGGTTTGGCGAGCTCAACGTACCAGTCGCAGACCTTGCCCCATACAAATGCGTAGAGGCCGTTCGCGGCGTCGTTGAACCGGAAGTTTTCGAGGGCCGTGTCGGTATCCTGCCGGATCCGTGCGGTCTCTCCGATGATCCATTTGTTGAGAGTATGGTTTACGTCGGTGTGATGGCGGTACTGCGTTGGTGCGGCATCGGAGAGCGCGCCGTTCATTTCCGCGAAGCGATGCGCGTTCCACAGTTTGGTGCCGAAGTTGCGGTAACCTGCGATGCGTGCCGGGCTGAGCTTCAGGTCGCGGCCCATGGCGGCCATCGACGTGAGGGTGAAGCGCACAGCGTCGGCACCGTATTCGTCGATCAGTTCCAGCGGGTCGAGCACGTTGCCCAAGCTTTTCGACATCTTCTTGCCCTTCTCGTCGCGTACCAGCGCGTGGACATAGACGGTGTCGAAGGGGCGTTGGCCGACGACGGCATATTGCATCATCATCATGCGCGCGACCCAGAAGAATATGATGTCGAAGCCGGTGATGAGGACCGAGGTGGGGAAGTATTTTTTCAACGCTTCGGTGTCTTCGGGCCAGCCAAGCGTTCCGATCGGCCAGAGGCCGGAGGAAAACCAGGTGTCAAGGACGTCCGGGTCGCGGTAGACCGGGTAGACCAACTTGGTCGGGTCCTGGTCGACAGCATATTGCGCAAGGGTTTTGGCGAGCGTCTGTTCGGCCGCGTGTCTGTCGGCCACTTCAACGATGGCGGCGTGATTCACCGGCAAAGGCGTATCCGCGATCTCGTCGCGGAAGGCGTCCTGCACGGCGTCAAAATCGGCGGCGCAATGCATCACTGTGCCTCTTCTCAGCATTCCGCCTTCGGAGAGCAGTCGACCGAGTTCCACGATATCGAGCGCTCCGTCGCCCTCGTCGTCAGTAAAGTCAGGCGAAGAGAGGTCAAAGCCATACCAGACAGGTATCTGATGCCCCCACCATAGTTGCCGCGAGATGCACCATGGCTCGATATTCTCCAGCCAGTGGAAATAGACCTTTTTGTCCTGCTCCGGCAGGATCTTTACGTCGCCATCGCGGACGGCATCAATCGCCGGTTGCACGATCCGGGCGGTGTCGACGAACCACTGATCGGTCAGCATCGGTTCGATCACCACCTTGGAACGGTCGCCGAAGGGCTGCATGATTTTTTTTGATTCGACGAATGGGATCAGGTCCTCTGCGGCGTCCTCGGCCCGCACCATCACAGCAAGGCCTTCGTCGGTAATCGCCTGAACGATCTGCTTGCGGGCCTCAAAACGGTCCAGACCTCGGTATTCTTCGGGGACGAGATTGATGTCGCTGACATCGGGGGCAGGATGGTCGGTGGGTGACTGAAAGCGGCTTTCGGTGGTCATGTGCATTTCGACCCATTCGCGGGCAAGGGCACCTGCACGTTCTGCGGCTTGATCGTAGGGCAGACCGTCAGCGCGCATCCGGCCTTTGGTGTCCAGCAGCGCATAAAGCGGGATGCCGTTGCGCTGCGCGACACCGTAGTCATTGAAATCATGCGCGCCGGTGATCTTGACCGCACCCGAGCCGAAAGCGGGATCGGGGTATTCATCGGTAATGATCGGGATCATCCGCCGGTGCTCCTTTGGTCCCACTGGGATTTCGCATAGTTTTCCTATGATTGTGGCGTAACGTTCATCTGTTGGGTGAACTGCGACGGCCCCGTCGCCCAACATGGTTTCCGGTCGGGTCGTGGCAATGGAGATGTAATTGCGCGTTTCGCGCAGCGTCTCGTTGCCGTCTTCATCCTTTTCGACGTATTCATATGTCGCGCCATCCGCGAGCGGGTATTTGAAATGCCACATGTGGCCGTCGACTTCGGTGTTTTCGACTTCGAGGTCGCTGATGGCTGTTTCGAAATGTGGATCCCAATTAACCAGACGCTTGCCGCGATTGATGAGGCCCTTTTTGTACATGTCGACAAAGACCTTGATGACGGCGTCGTGGAAATTGCCGTCTTCACCTTTGGGAGCGGAAGGGGCACCGGACATGGTGAATGCCTCGCGGGTCCAGTCGCAGGAGGCACCGAGGCTCTTGAGCTGTCCGATGATGGTGCCGCGTGACTTGATCTTTTGCTGCCAGACGCGTTTCTCGAAATCGTCGCGGCCCATTTCGGTGCGCGTCGGTTCGCCGTTGGCGGCCATGTCGCGTTCGGTCACCATCTGGGTGGCGATGCCGGCATGGTCGGTGCCGGGCTGCCAGAGCGTGTCGAAGCCACGCATGCGGTGCCAGCGCACAAGGATATCCTGCAGCGTGTTGTTGAACGCATGGCCCATATGCAGCGATCCGGTGACATTGGGCGGGGGGATCATGACCGAAAAAGTCTCGGCGCGCGAGGCATTGGCCCCGGCCTTGAATGCCCCGGCTTGTTCCCAAGCGTCGTAGATGCGGGCTTCGGCTTCGTTCGAATCGAATGTTTTCTCGAGGGCCATCGTAATTTTTCCCGTGTTTGCTTGAATGTTGATCTAACGGAGGATGCGGCCAAGGGAAAGGGTCGGGCGGCGATGCAGGGGCGAAGTGGACCGATTTGAACAAGCCTTGCGCGACGCCATGCCCCGTGACAGGGCGGGTTTCCGAGCGGTTAGCGGTCCAGTTTGGTGCTCAGATGTATCAGGCTTTCGGACCCCTTGACGCCACGCGCCTCGCCAATGCGGTCAAGGGTTTCGTCCAGTTCCTGCGTGGTGTGCGCCTCGAGCTGGATCAGAAGGTCGAAGCGGCCAGAGGTGGTATGCACGGCTTTGACGGCGGGAAGACTGCGCAAGCGGCCAAGCACGTCGGGGGCGCTGCGGGCCTCGATCGTGACAAGCGCCGTTGCGCGCAGGGCGGGACGGGCGGCACCGGAAAGGTTGATCGTGTAACCGGTGATCACGCCAGACCGCTCCAGCCGGTCCAAGCGTGATGTCACAGTGGTCCGTGCCAGTTTCAGCGATCGGGCGAGATCCGCGACCGGTGTGCGTGCATTTCCCTGCAGGGCGGTTATCAGGGCGCGGTCGGTTTCGTCTAATTGCATATTTTGTTGTCACTTTGTTTGTTTTGGAGTCTGATTAGCATAGTCTGACAGGTGAAAACGACTGAAATAGACGGCACGTTAACGGAAATATTTCGAGGTATCCGTCATGCAACACACGTCCCCGTTCTGGCCATCCATCGCGACACATCTGAAACGCGAGCGCCCGCAGGCTCCGGTTCTGTATTTGTCACCGTCGATTTTGCACCGGACGGCGCGGTCATTCATCGACGGATTCGCCGGTTTGGTCACCTACGCGGTCAAGGCCAACCCTGCGCCCGAGGTCCTGTCCAATCTGGTCGCGGCGGGCGTAACTGCCTTTGATGTGGCGTCGCCCGCGGAAATGGCTGCGGTTCGTGCGGCCGATGCGGGAGCGGTGCTGCACTACAACAATCCGCTGCGCAGCTCTGCGGAAGTGGCCGAGGGGATTCGGTTCGGCGTGGCCAGTTGGTCGGTGGACAGCGCGGCGGGGTTGGCAAAACTGGCTGATGCGCCGCGGGATGCCGAGGTTGCCGTGCGATTTGCCCTGCCAATCAAGGGTGCCGCCTATGATTTCGGATCGAAATTCGGGGCGACACCGGATGAGGCCGCGGATTTGCTCCGCCGCGTCGTCGAAATGGGCTTTGTGCCGGCGTTGAGCTTTCATCCGGGCACTCAATGCAATGATCCGACGGCGTGGGTCGCGTACGTCGGCAAGGCTGCAGAGATCGCGCAAGGTGCAGGCGTCGCAATCACGCGGCTCAATATCGGTGGCGGTTTCGCGGCGGATCGCGGGCAGGGGGCACCGGACCACCTGTCCGTTTTCGCTGCGGTGGCTGCAGCGGTTCAAGCCGGTTTCGGGGATCACCCGCCGCTTCTGGTTTGCGAGCCGGGCCGTGCCATGGTTGCGGAAGCCGGTACCCTGGCCGCTCAGGTCAAGGAATTGCGGCATGGCGGCGCAACCGTGTTTCTGAACGATGGGATTTATGGCGGGCTGACGGATTTGCGGGACATGGGGCTGAGTGGCCTTGTGCGCGCGGTTACCAGCGACGGAAGTCCGCGACATGGGCCGGGCATGGCGCGGGTGGTCTTTGGTCCGACCTGCGACAGTCTGGACCGGTTGCCTGACGGCTTGATTTTGCCCGACGAGGTGACGGCGGGGGATTATGTTCTTTTCGGCGGCATGGGAGCCTATTCGTTGGCCATGAGTACCGGCTTTAACGGGTATGGAGTGCGTGAAGTGGTGTTGGTGGCCTAGACATCGCCGCGCCGCCCGCTAGTGTCCGCCTGAGCAAAAACACCAGCAAGAGGGCGCGCTACATGGATAAGTTCGGCAAAAGCCAACCGGTCAAGCGGGTTGAGGATGTGCGGTTCCTGACGGGGGCCGGTCGGTACGTGGACGACATCACGCCGGAGGGCGCATTGTTCATGTATGTCTACCGCGCGCCGGTGGCCCACGGTATCATCACAGGGCTTGACGTGTCGGATGCCGCCGAGGTCGAGGGCGTGCATCTGGTTGCAACTTGCGCCGATCTCGAAGCAGCGGGCATGGATATCGCGATGAGCGGGGCCAC
This sequence comes from Sulfitobacter sp., assembly GCA_024637305.1. Taxonomy (GTDB): domain Bacteria; phylum Pseudomonadota; class Alphaproteobacteria; order Rhodobacterales; family Rhodobacteraceae; genus Sulfitobacter. The sequence continues at coordinate 16,716 of JAGXFI010000101.1, read as the reverse complement.
CCTCAAGAATCGCGACGGGACAGAGGCGGCCAAGCCCTTGCGTCCGATACTGGCCAAAGATCGTGTGCGCTATGTCGGGGAACCGGTGGCGATCATCGTGGCCGATACGATTTCGCAGGCGCGTGACGCGGCAGAGCTGATCGCGTTGGAGCATGAGGATCTGCCCGCCAAGATGGATCTGGCCCCCGGCGGCGAGACGATTCACGTCGAGGCGGAAAACAATCGCGCCTTCGATTGGGGCATGGGCGATGAGGACGCGACCGAAGCTGCATTCAAGGCGGCAGCGCGGACTGTTTCGCTCGAAGTCGGAGACAACCGCATCATCGTCAACTCGCTGGAGCCGCGCGGTTGCTATGCCGAGTGGGACGGCACGCGGCTGCATGTGGCCAACAACGCGCAGGGCGTCTGGGTCCACAAGACCAATCTGGTCAAGGCGTTCCATCTTGACGAGGACAACGTGCGTGTCACCAACCCCGACACCGGTGGTGGTTTCGGCATGAAGGCGATGGCTTATCCCGAATATTTCCTCGTCGCGCATGCAGCCCGTACATTGGGCCGCCCGGTGCGCTGGATGTCCGAGCGGACCGAGGCCATGCTCAGCGACAATGGCGGACGTGATCTGGTGTCGGTGGCAGAGCTGGCGTTCGACGAGAATCACAAGATCACAGCCTATCGCGTGCGCACCCGGTGTAATCTGGGTGCCTACAACAGCCAGTTCGGCCAGCCGATCCAGACGCAGCTGTTCAGCCGCGTGTTGATGGGGTGCTACGACGTGCAAACGACGTGGCTTCAGGTCGAAGGGTATTATACCAACACCGTGCAGGTGGACGCCTACCGCGGGGCCGGACGCCCCGAGGCGATCTATGTGCTTGAGCGCGTTATGGACCGCGCGGCGCGCGAGCTGGGCGTCGACCCATGGGAGCTGCGGCGGATCAACTTCATCAAGCTGGATCAGTTTCCCTACAAGGCAGCGACCGGTGAAACCTACGATGTCGGCGATTTCGTCAAGGTCCTGAACCGTGGCGCGGCGGAGGCGGATGCCGACGGGTTTGCCGCGCGACGTGAGGCCGATGCCAGCAAAGGTCTGCTGCGCGGGCAGGGGCTTTGCTATTATATCGAAAGCATCCTTGGTGATCCTTCCGAAGGTGCCAAGGTCGCGTTCGGCATGGATGGCCGTGTGACGATTTATGTCGGCACGCAGTCCAACGGGCAGGGCCATGAAACGGTCTATGCCCAGTTTCTGAGTGACCAGACAGGCATCCCGGCGCATCTGATCGATGTGGTTCAGGGCGACAGCGACCTGATCAAGCAAGGCGGCGGCACGGGCGGTTCACGGTCCGTGACGACGCAAAATAATGCGACCCTAGCGACGGTCTCAAAGATCGTAGAGGAATTTACGGCCTTCTTGTCCGAGGAACTTGGCGTTCCTGCATCAGAGATCACATTCGATGACGAACGCTTTCGCGCGGAAGGCAGCAATCTGACGCCGACGATGCTGGAAGTGGCGGACATGGCGCGTGACAAAGGTCGCGACGATCTGCTGACCCATCACGAACGCGCGACATTGCCTGCACGCAGCTTCCCGAACGGGGCGCATGTGGCGGAGGTTGTCGTCGATCCGGAGACCGGCATCGTTACCGTAGACAGCTATACGGTCGTTGACGATTTCGGTAATCTTATCAATCCGATGCTGGCCGAAGGTCAGGTACATGGCGGCGTTGCGCAAGGCATCGGTCAAGCAGTTCAGGAACATGTGGTCTATGACGAGGACGGTCAGTTGCTCACGGCATCGTTCATGGACTACGCGATGCCACGCGCCGCAGATATGCCATATATTTCGTTTACCAGTGAACCGGTACCGTCCACGGCCAACATCATGGGGATGAAAGGCTGCGGCGAGGCGGGGACGGTAGGCGCATTGGCGGCCGTCGCCAATGCAGTGCAGGATGCGCTGTGGGATCGCGGCGTGCGGCAGGCAGACATGCCTTTCACGCCGCACAAGGTTTGGGAGTTGTTGAACGGTGAGGCCATCGCGGCTGAATAACAGTTTTCTAGCAAAGCTATTTGGCAGGCTTTGGCAGCGGCCTGCGTCGGATTTCGGACCGCGCCGAGGCAGGCAGACCCATGTGGTTATCCTTGACGGGACGATGTCGTCTTTGGACGAAGGGCATGAAACCAACGCAGGCTTGGCCTACAAGCTGGTTCGCAAACTGGGTACGGATGTATCGGTCTACTATGAGCCCGGACTGCAATGGAATGACTGGGCCAGCACGCATGATGTGGCGGCAGGCCGTGGGATCAACCGGCAGATCCGGCGCGCTTACGGGTATCTTTCGTCGCGGTATCATCCGGGGGACCGCATCTATCTGTTTGGCTATTCGCGCGGGGCATATGCGGTGCGCAGTCTGGCGGGTGTGATCGACCGGATCGGGCTTTTGCGCAATGATCATGCCACGGAGCGGAACATACGGCAGGCCTACCGGCATTACGAATGCCATCCCGGTGGCAGCGTCGCCACCGATTTTTCGCGTGCATTCTGCTATCCGCATGGCGACGTCGGGATCGAGATGATCGGGGTGTGGGATACGGTCAAATCGCTGGGCTTCAATCTGCCGCTGATCTGGCGCTTTAGCGCGGCGCGCCATTCGTTTCACAGTCATGGTCTGGCCGATGGTGTCAAGAACGGCTTTCATGCGCTGGCTCTCCACGAAACACGCGAAGTTTTCCGTCCGGTTCTATGGGCCAGCAAAGAAAGCTTCGCAGGACGGTTGGAGCAGGTCTGGTTCCCCGGTACGCATGGTGACGTTGGCGGACAATTGGGCGGATTTCTGGACGCGAGGCCGCTGGCGAACATTCCCTTTGTCTGGATGATGTCACGTGCTCAGGAATGTGGTCTGACGTTGCCGGATGGCTGGGAAGACCGTTATCCAAAGGAGCCTTCGGCACCGTCAACCGGAACCTGGCGCGGTGTCGGCAAGTTTTTCCTCATCCGGCGCAAGCGCAGCGTGGGGAGCGATCCTTCGGAGCGTGTTCATGAAAGTGCCGCTGCGCGGCGAGAGGCACTGCCTCGGCGGGATGGTGTCTTTGCAAAGGTGAGGCGGGCTGGATAGCGCGTGCGAGGCGTCCCTGTGATCAGGCCAATTTCATGACAATGCAGGTCGTGGATCCTGTCGCGTATAGCTTGCCGTCGTCCACGCCCCTGATTTCCCCATGCGCAACACCGGTAGAGCGGCCGACATGGTCGATGATGCCGATACAGTCGATCTGAAAGTCCAGCGGGATGGGGCGCAGGATATTCACCTTGTATTCCAGCGTCGTATAGACCGATCCGCGCGGAACCTTGGTCATCACCGCGCAGGCCATCGCTGAATCGAGAAGCGTGCCGTACCATCCGCCATGCACGGTCCCCATGGGATTGGTGGCTTTGAACGAAGGCGCGCCTCTGAACACGACGCGACCGTCTTCGACTTCGTGCAGGGCATATCCCATTGTCGCCGCGATGGGCGGGCCGGGATTGGTGCCATCCAGAATCGCCTGCATGAATTCCAGCCCCGAGAGCTTTAGCGCATCTTCCCGGGACAGCAGGTCTGAAGGTTTTTGGGCGATCGGCATGGCGGCTCTCCGGCTTGATGTTGCCGGAGAGGTTAGAGGCCGGGCGACCGCAACGGCAAGGTGTTACGCTACGTCTCGCAGGGCGGATTGCGGGGTGATCCCCAGGGCTCGGCAGACCGTCCGCGTGAGATCAGGGCGGTTCAGGGTATAGAAGTGGAGGCTGTCGACGCCTTCGTCCACCAGGTCGCTGCACAGTTCGGTACACAGTGCGGTTGCCAACAGGTCGTGGCGGTCGTCGCGTTCCGCCGCGCGGTAGGCTTCGTCGACCCACGCCGGCACGACGGCACCGCAACGGTCAGCGAATTTGCGCGCGGAGGCCCAGTTGGCGACGGGCAGGATGCCGGGAATGATCGGCTTGTCGATGCCTGCTGCAGCACATTGATCGCGAAACCGCAGGAAGGTTTCGGCATCAAAGAAGAACTGCGTGATCGCCTCTTCCGCACCGGCGTCGAATTTGCGTTTCAGGAACTGGATGTTCGCGTGCTGGCTGACGGCGTCCGGATGGCAGTCGGGATAGGCCCCGACGCGAATGGTGAACTTGTTGGTCAGGGCAAGCGCCTCGATCAGTTCGATGCTGTTCTGAAAACCCTGAGGATGTGCGGCAAAACGGTCCTGCCCTTCGGTGGGGTCGCCGCGCAAGGCGACGATGTCGGTCACGCCAACCTTTGCATAATCCTCGGCGGTCTGCATGGTTTCGGCCACGCTCGCCCCCACGCATGTCAGGTGCGCAGACACCGGCAGGCCCGACGTGCGCCGCAGGACATGGGCGGAATCCTGTGTGAGATCACGGGTGGATCCTCCCGCGCCATAGGTGACAGAGAAAAACCGCGGAGCCAGTGGGGCCAGCGCCTGCGCGGTGTCCCAGAGCTTGAAGGCTGCATCGACGGATTTGGGCGGAAAGACTTCGAACGAGACGGACGGCGTGGTCATGGCGATTTCCTTATTGTTTCATCCCTTGTCGCACGGCTGGCGATGTGAGACAAATTCATAACTTTCATCTTGAACATGAGGAACACCTCACATGCACATCGAGTTCCGGCATCTGCGCACGATCAAGGCGATCCACGAAGCCGGCGGTCTGGCGCGGGCGGCGGAGATGATGAACATCACGCAATCCGCTCTTTCGCATCAGGTCAAGGGGTTGGAAGATCAAGCGGGCGTCGAGCTTTTCGTGCGACGCTCCAAACCGCTTAAGCTTTCGCCCGCCGGGCAGCGGTTGCTGAAACTCGCGGAGCAGGTGTTGCCGCAGATCGAGGCGTTGCAGGACGAATTTACCGGCCTGCGCGCTGGCAGCACGGGGCGGATGCATATCGCCATCGAATGTCATGCCTGTTTCGAGTGGCTGTTTCCGGTGCTGGAACAGTTCCGCCGCACCTGGCCGGATGTGGATGTGGATATCCGGCCCGGTCTGGCGTTTGATGCGTTGCCCGCGCTGCTGCGCGAAGAGGTCGATCTGGTGGTGTCATCGGACCCTGAGGAAATTGCCGGCGTCGATTTCATCGAGCTTTTCGATTACAAGGCCGTTTTCGTCGCAGCCAGCCAGCATCCGCTGGCGCAGAAACCCTTTGTGGAAGCGGCGGATTTCCGGGACCAGACGTTGATTACCTATCCGGTAGAACGCCAGCGTCTGGATGTCTTCAGCCAGTTGTTGATCCCCGCCAAGGTAGAGCCCGCCGCGATCCGGCAGGTTGAATTGACAGCGGTGATCCTGTTGTTGGTGGCGTCGAACCGCGGGGTGTCCGTGTTGCCGGACTGGGTCGTGCGGGAGGTGAAGTATTCGTCAGACTATGTGACATTGCCACTGACAGCGCAGGGGGTGACTCGCAGGCTTTATGCTGCCGTCCGGCGCGATGATCGTCACAAACCGTTCATGCAGGAGCTGCTGCGGCTTGCAGGGCAGGAGGCGCGCAAGCTGCAATCAGCCTGAGATCAGGGGTTGCCATCGCGGCAAAATGAAGGGGCGGGCGGCGTTTCATAACGCCGAACGCCCCCGCATTTTAAAACACCTTGACCAGCGCCTTGCCGTGATTGCCGCCTGTCAACAGGTCGATAAAGGCTTGCGGAGCGTTCTCAAGCCCTTCGGTGACGTCTTCTTCGTATTTGATCGTGCCGTCCGCGATCTTGGGTGCCACCTCTTTCACAAACTCCGGCAGCCGGTCCCAGTGGTTCGAAATGATGAACCCGTTCACGCTGAGGAACTTCACCAGAATATTGCGCCACAGCGCCGGTGCAGTCAGGCCGCCGTCGCCGGCGTTCGCACCCAGACCACCTGCATTATACCATGCGATCATGCCGCAGACCGGGATGCGGCCGTGGTTGTTCATCATCGGCAGGACCGCTTCCAGTACCTTGCCGCCGACGTTTTCGAAATAGATGTCGATGCCGTCCGGGCAGGCGTCTTTTAGCGCACGGCGCAGGTCCGAGGCTGTTTCATAAGCGCGGTGATCGAGACAATCGTCAAAGCCGAACTTGTCCTTGGCCAGTTTGCACTTTTCTTCGCCGCCCGCGATGCCGACGACGCGCAGACCATGCAGCCGGGCGATCTGGCCGACCATGGATCCCACAGGACCGGTCGCGGCGGCGACGACAAGGGTCTCGCCTTTCTTGGGGCGACCATATTCCGTCAGCCCGTGCCAACCTGTCAGGCCCGGCATGCCAAGAACGCCGAGGCTGGTCGTGATCGGTGCCTGCGCGGGGTCAACCTTGCGCAGCGCTTTGGCCGGCGCGACGCCATGCGTGGCCCAGCCAAAGCCGCCCATTGCAAAGTCGCCGGGTTTGAAGGACGGGTCGTTTGACTGGATGACCTCGCCTACCGAACCGCCTTCCATGACGCCGCCGATGGGAACCGGCTGAGCATATGATTTTGCGTCGTCCATCCGGCCGCGCATGTAGGGGTCCAGAGACATGTAATGGACGCGCACCAGAACTTCGCCTTCGCCCGGCGTTGGGATGTCGGCCTCTTCGAGGCGGAAGTTTTCCGGCTTTGGTGCGCCATCGGGGCGGCTTGCAAGGACGATGCGCTTCATCTTGTCGGACATGGGGGGCTCCTTTGCCATTATGGTTGCAGCAACGGTAACGTAGCCCGGCGGCGCGGCAACCCCTGATCCGTGTCACGCTGCGTCGTGTTTGGGTGCTGGGCGCGCAAGGCCTTGGCTTTCGGCACCCGTCCGCTTATAGGCGGCACCTGATCCATCAAAGGTGCAGACGAATGGTTGGCAGTGCGAATCTCAACATCATGATCAAGGCGGCGCGCAGGGCGGGCCGGTCGCTGGTCAAGGATTTCCGCGAGGTGGAGAACCTTCAGGTTTCGATGAAAGGTGCAGGCGATTTCGTGAGCCGCGCCGATCTGAACGCCGAGAAGGTGATCAAGGAAGACCTGATGGGCGCACGCCCGACCTATGGCTGGATGGCCGAGGAAGGTGGCGGCGAAGAAGGGCAGGACCCCACGCGCCGCTGGATCGTCGATCCGCTGGATGGGACCACGAATTTTCTGCACGGTTTGCCGCATTGGGCGGTCTCCATCGCGCTGGAGCACAAAGGTCAGGTCGTCGCGGGCGTTGTGTTCGACCCTGCCAAGGACGAGATGTTCTTTGCCGAAAAAGGGGCCGGGGCGTGGATGAACGACAGCCGCCTGCGGGTGTCGGGAAGGTCGCGCATGATCGAATCGATCTTTGCCACAGGGATTCCCTTTGGCGGTCGCAGTGATCTGCCTGCGCATCTGAAAGATATCGCACGGTTGGCCCCTGTGTGTGCCGGTATCCGTCGCTGGGGCGCGGCATCGCTTGACATGGCTTATGTCGCGGCGGGCCGCTACGAAGGTTTTTGGGAACGCCGCTTGAATGCCTGGGATCTGGCCGCAGGTCTGATCATCGTTCGCGAAGCGGGCGGTTTGGCCGAAGCTTTGAACCCGCAAGGCAATATTCTGGAAGACGGTGAGATTGTCTGTGCCAACGAACAGATGTTCAGCGGTTTTGCCAAGGTCGTGCGCGGCTAGGTTTCGCGTCGGCGGTCCGAGGGATGGTTGATGCCGTCGGTCCACCTTATCGGCTCATGCTCCCAAGGTTTCTCGCCTTCGATGCATCCCAGATTGACGCCGCATTGGTCAGGATCGGATCTGCGTTGGTGATGGGTGTAGATGCCACATATCTTGCAGAAATAATGCTTTGCCGTACCGGTGCCCCATTGGTAGATGCTTAGATTTTCAGCACCTTTGAGAACCTTGAGGGACGCGGTAACCGCCGTGACTGCAGGTGCACCGCGCCGTTTGCAAAACGAACAGGTACAGCGCCTGAGATTGTCAAGCCCGTTTGGCAAGACCGCTTCGATCTCGACCGCGCCGCAGTGGCAGGAGGCATGGACTTTTTTCATCTGCGTTTGACCCTCGGGATGTTGCTGGGCGACGCGCGATACTGTGCTTTGGGATGGGGTGGGTGGCCGTCGGTTCGGTCCCAGAAACCTCTGCCGCCGCGGCGCAGCCAGAGCGGCAGCGCCAACACGATCCCGACGATGAAACCGCCTGCATGTGCCCAATAGGCGACGCCCCCTGAGGTCGGATCCGTCCCGATTCCGCCAATGAACTGCATGGCGAACCATATCATCAGCATGATCCACGCCGGGATCGGGAAGATGCGGAAGAAGACGATGAAGATAATCAGGATATCCACCTTGGCCTTTGGAAAAAGCAGCAGATAGCTGCCCATGACACCCGCTATGGCACCTGACGCACCAACAGTCGGGATAGGCGATCCGGTATCCGACAGGACATGCGCCACGCCAGATAGGAACCCGCACGCGATATAGAAGACGAGGAAGGGCAGATGCCCCATCTCGTCTTCGACATTGTCGCCGAAAATATAGAGAAACAGCATGTTACCCGCCAGATGCATCCAGCTGCCATGCAGGAACATGGATGATAGCAACCCGGTATAGCTGTCGCCTGCACTGATGATATTTGGCATCAGAGCCCAGTTGATGAAAAACTGATTCAGCGCTCGTTCGTCGGAAAAAAGACCGACATAGCTGAGGAAGATGCCGATATTCAGCGCCATCAGAATGTAGGTGACGTAGGGCGTGCGCCCTGAAGGATTGTGATCGCGGATGGGTAGCATGGCGGCGACGCTGGGCTATCGCCGCAATGTGGTCAAGCTGTTTTGGTGCGCTCAGCTTACCGCGCCAAGCAGTTGCGCATTTCCGCCCGAAGCGGTGGTATCGACACAGACATGACGCTCCGCGAGTACCCGCGCCTGATCGGGCAGGCCGCGCAGCAGCGGGATGATCGGGCCGTTGCGCCGGGCTAGAGCCTGACCGATGGCGCGTGCGGTGTCCGCATCGCCCCACCACAGAACACCACCGTAGTCGGGACCATCGCTCAGGGTTGCCGGGTCGATCTGGCCCGTCATTTCAACTGCCACGCCGCCAAGCGCCTCGACTGCCTTGCGCTGGGCAGCAGCGGTTTCCAGACCCGGTCCCATACAAAGCAAGCCGGGGCGTGGCAAGGTGGAAAGCCGGTTGCTTTCGCCGGTAGGGCCGGGCAGCGACAGGGTCGCCTGTGGCGTGCCGGAATGCGCAGGGAGCGCGGGAAGCCTGCCTGACGCCTTGCCCCATGTCACGTCGCTGCTTTGCGCATCCGGACGGGCGAAACGTGGCAGATAGTTCGGTCCGCCTGCTTTCGGGCCGGTGCCGGAAAGACCTTCGCCCCCAAAGGGCTGGCTGCCGACGATCGCACCGATCTGGTTGCGGTTGACATAAATGTTGCCGGCCTCGATCCGCTCTGACACGTGCTGCACGCGGTCGTCGATGCGGGTGTGCAGCCCGAAAGTCAGCCCGTAGCCCGTGGCGTTGATCGCGTCGATCACCGCGTCGAGTTGATGCGATTTGAAGGTTGCGATGTGCAGAACGGGGCCGAAAATTTCGCGCTCCAACTCGTTGATGCCGTTCAGGCGAATGATCGCGGGCGCAATATAGGTGCCGCTGTCGGGTGCTGTGAGTTCCGCGACAACGCGGCCATCGCTGCGGGCCTGCGCGACGTGATCGGCGATGCCCTTGCGCGCCAATTCGTCGATGACCGGGCCGACATCGGTGGAAAGGTTCCACGGGTCGCCCATTTGCAGGGCTTGCATCGCGCCGGTCAGCATCTTGATGATATCTTCGGCGATGTCTTCCTGCACATAGAGGCAACGAAGCGCCGAACAGCGCTGCCCGGCAGATTGGAACGCGCTTTCGACGATCGCCTGGACGGCCTGTTCCGGCAGGGCGGTGCTGTCCACGATCATCGCGTTCAACCCGCCGGTTTCCGCGATCAAGGGGGTACCGGGCGCGCAGTGCTCTGCCATAGCGGCGCGAATTTTCAACGCCGTGGCGGTTGAGCCTGTGAAGGCCACTCCGTTGATCCGGTCATCCGAGGTCAGCGCGGCACCGACCGCGCCGCCGCCGGGCAAAAGCTGCAGCGCGCTGCGTGGCACCCCGGCGTCATGCAAGACGCTGACCGCGAGGTGCGCGATGAGCGGTGTCTGCTCCGCAGGTTTGGCCAATACTGCGTTACCCGCAGCCAATGCGGCACCGACCTGACCGAGGAAAATTGCCAAAGGGAAATTCCAAGGTGAAATGCAGGTAACGACACCCGCAGCCGGGGCATTTGTGGCCTGCGCAGCATAATAGCGCAGGAAATCGACCCCTTCGCGCAGTTCCGCCACGCAGTCGGGCAAACCTTTTCCGGCCTCGCGGGCGAGAAGGGCAAAGATTTCGCCGTATCGGTCCTCGAATATGTCGGCTGCTTTCAACAAGACCTTGCGTCGCTCTTGCAAGGGGGCGTCCCAGGGTGTCGCAGCAGCCAGTGACGCCTCGACATCCTTGTCCGAGGCGGGGCGCACCGTGCCCGGGCTTTGGCCGGGTTTGGCCGGGTTCTTGACCTTTTCGGCCTTGCCGGGGTTCGCGGTGCCTGCCAGCAGCGGGGCCGCTTCCCACTTGTGGGATTTGAACGGCGTGCGGGCCTTTTCGATGGCTTCCAGCGTCGGCGTGTGCGCCAGATCGAAGCCGCGGGCGTTGGCACGCAGGGGGCGGAAAATCTCTGGCCCTGTCGGGATCGTCGGCACCGTCTCGGACAGCTTGTCGAAGGGATCGGCAGCCACGATCTCGGGGGCGACATCTTCGTCGACGATCTGGTTGACGAAGCTGGAGTTTGCCCCGTTTTCCAAGAGACGCCGCACCAGATAAGCCAGCAGATCACGATGCGCCCCAACGGGTGCATAGATGCGGCAGCGCGTGCCGTTCTGGTCCATCACGAGGTTATGAAGCGTCTCGCCCATACCGTGCAGGCGCTGGAATTCAAATGTCTCCTTGTCGTGCGCCATGTGCAGGATCGCGGCAACGGTATGCGCGTTATGCGTGGCGAATTGCGGGTAGATGCGGTCGGTCATCCCCAGCAGTTTGCGGGCGTTGCCGATATAGCTGACATCCGTCGCCGCCTTGCGGGTGAATACCGGAAAGCCGTCGATGCCTTCGACTTGCGCGCGTTTGATTTCGGTGTCCCAGTAGGCACCTTTCACCAGACGGACCATGATGCGGCGGTTGTGCCTTTGAGCCATGGTATAGAGGGCGTCGATGACGGTGCCGGCACGCGGGCCATAGGCTTGCACCACAATGCCGAAACCGTCCCATCCGGCCAAAGCAGGCTCTGCCATTACGCGGTTTATCACCTCCAGCGACAGCGCGAGGCGGTCGGCCTCTTCGGCGTCGACGTTCAAGCCCATTCCGGCCGATTTTGCCAGCAGGGCCAGCGCGCGCAGGCGCGGCACGAGATCGGTCATCACCGCCTTCTCCTGCGCGATTTCGTAGCGCGGGTGCAAAGCGGAAAGTTTGACCGAGATACCCGGATTCTTGCGGATGTCGGCATCGTTGCACGCCGTTGCTATGGCCGAGATCGCCCGGCTATAGCTCAGATGGTACCGCTTGGCGTCGCCTTCGGTGCGGGCCGCCTCGCCCAGCATGTCGTAGCTGTAGGTGTATCCCTTTTTCTCCATCCCCGCAGCGCGCTTCATGGCCGCGTTGATGTCCTCACCCAGAACGAACTGGCGGCCCATTTCCTTCATCGCGCGGCTGACGGCGGTGCGGATCACGGGTTCGCCCAACCGCTTGATCGCTGCGCGCAGATGCCGCACGGGTCCGGGTTGGTCATCGTCCAGGACGCGACCGGTCAGCATCAATGCCCAGGTGGAGGCGTTGACAAGGCTGGATGTCGAATGGCCCATGTGACGGCCCCAGTCCGAAGGCGCGATCTTGTCCTCGATCAGCGCATCAATGGTTTCGGCATCCGGCACCCGCAGCAACGCTTCGGCGAGACACATCAGTGCGACCCCTTCGTCGGTAGAAAGGCCATATTCTGCTAGGAAAACCTCCATCATGCCGGGCGCTGTGGTGCCGCGAATATCACGGACAAGCTCCGCGGCCTTTGCGGTGATCTCCTTGCGGTCCTGTGGCGACAACGCGGCGGTTTCGACGATGCGGGAAAGCACTTCGTCGGGGTCCGCGTAGGTCTGTGCGTCGATCTGGTTGCGCAGGGAAGGGGACGTGTCACGTGCCATTGGATGCTCCGGGTTGATGTTAAGCCAGTATACCTGCAATATAACAGTCGGAATGACCAAAGACTGCCGCCTTACAAGTCGAAACGATCTAATATCGGAGCTTTTGCATGACAAATGATATCATGACGCTTGACCGCTTCGACGCTGCGATTCTCACTGTTCTGGCCGAGGACGGAAGGATCAGCATTACCGACCTGGCCAAGCGAATCGGACTGAGCAAATCGCCAACGCAGGCGCGTCTGAGACGGCTCGAAGAACAGCACGTGATCTTGGGCTATCGCGCGTTGCTGAACCCGATCCGGCTGGGACTGGATCACGTGGCGTTCGTCGAGGTACGGTTGAGCGATACCCGTGAAGCCGCGCTGAGAGCCTTCAACATGGCCGTCGCCAGAGTTCCCGAGATTGAACAGGCCCATATGATCGCTGGGAATTTCGACTATCTGCTCAAGGTGCGCACCCGCGACATGACGGCCTACCGCCGTTTTCTGGGTGAGACGATTTCATCGCTGCCACATGTTGAGAACACATCGACCTATGTGGCGATGGAGGCCGTCAAGGAAGTGATGCTTGCTGAAGGGACTTGACCGAATGGCAATCTGGCCCACCCTTTGAACATGCGTTTCCTGTTTACCCTTGCCTTGATTGCCGGCCCTGCCTTTGCGGAATGTCCTGATCCGGCGGACAGGTCTGATGATCTTGAACTGCTTTTCGATAAAGCCCGTGATGCAAAGGATGCGATGGAAGGCCGACGTGTTTCCGCGCAGATGTGGCAGGTCTGGCTGGCCGCCCCGGACGATATCGCCCAAGAGCTGCTGGACCGTGGCATGCGCCGCCGCGACATTTATGATTTCGCAGGCGCGTTGAAAGATTTCAAACGGCTTGCCGAATACTGTCCGAACTACGCCGAAGGTTTCAACCAAAGCGCCTTCATTCACTACCTGACCAATGATTTCGAGAGCGCGCTGGCGGATCTTGATGTCGCTTTGTTCTTGCAGCCGATGCACGTCGCGGCCCAGTCGGGACGCGGTCTGACGCTGATGCAGTTGGGCCGGATTGCCGAAGCGCGCGCACAGATGCTTGTCGCAGTGGTAAACAACCCTTGGCTGAGCGAGGCATCTTTGCTTGAAAAAGGGGCACCGTTGGGACTGGTTGGCGAAGACCTCTGAGGCGTTTACACCGCCGGAACGCACTGTATTGTGCGCCGCAGTGGCCCGCGTGGTGGAATGGTAGACACAGGAGACTTAAAATCTCTAGGCCCGAAGGGGCCGTGCCGGTTCGAGTCCGGCCGCGGGTACCAATCTGACGATAGAATTGATGTTGACAGTCCGTTGATCCGGGCCCGCTGGTCGCAGGAAACCCTGCGATTTTTCAGCGTGCCATGGGTGAATGCGGCTCCGTTAAGGTGATCATAAGATAAGACACGTTAGCTTGCCCGAAATCGGCCACTCGGTCCGTTTTTGAGCAAAGGAATCTCCATGTCGTCTCAACCAAATGATCCGGCCCGAATCAACCCGTTCAACACGCTGTTTTTCAGATGCACATCGGTTGTGGCGCTCTTGGTGTTGATGGTCGTGATGGTGATTGAGGTACACGGCACGCATCAGTTGGGTAAATCGCTCGAAAGGCAAATGGCCACCCAGTCCCAGCAGGTCAATGCGCTTTTGGCGATGCAGTTGGGTGGGTCCGTCAAATTCGAAAATGTGGATGCAATTGATGCTATCCTATCGGATGTGCTGGCTTCGGCAGGCGACGATGTTTTGGGGGGCCTGGTCATGGGGCGGGAACCCGGACCCCTCGTCGGGAGCGATCCTGGAGGATGGGATATCGCCATGGCCGAGAGTTTGGGTGCATTGGCAATCGAAACAGGAGAAGTTCAGACAAGCGCAGATGGTTTGATCGTTGCGGGTCCGGTCAGCTTTGGTGGGAACGACGTCGTGGTCGGCGCTGTTGTGACGGCGTGGACGCTGAAAGGGCAAATGGCGACGTTGACCGAGGGTCGACACGAGACGTTGATGGTCGGTGGATTGGCCTTCCTCGTGGCGCTGGTCGTGATCGCGATAATCTTGCGTGGGTACATGTCCCGCCCGATCGTTCGGCTGGATGCAGCAATGGGTAAGATCGCGGCGGGTGACTACGACGTCGACGTCCCTTTCGTGAAGCGGCGCGATGAAATTGGCAAGATGGCCGGGCAGCTCGACAGCTTTCGACGGAAGCTTTCTATTGCTCAGGACGCTGCGCGCGAGAGCTTGTTCAAGGGCGCTGCGTTCAGTGGATCATCAGCAGCTATGATGATGGTTGATGAAGATTTCGAGGTTATCTTTGCAAATCCGACATGCGTCCATTTCATGAGCGAAATCGCCGAACTGCCCCAGCGCTGGCCAGGAGCGGAGCCGTGCAATCCGGTCGGCGCTAATTTGAAGTCGATGGTTGATTTGAAGGCGACCGCCGAGCTGATCGCCGCGGAAGGTGCCAAGGCGTTGCCGGCTAAGGCGACAATGACGATCGGGTCGCAGACACTTGAAGTCACGATCGGTGCCGCGCTTGACCTCGAGGGCCAAATGATCGGAGCGGTCATCGAGTGGAAAGATTTGACGCAGGCACAGCGCAACGCAGCATTGATCGAGACAATCGACGCCAGTCAGGCGCGCATTGAGTTCACTGGCGACGGTAGGCCGCTGAACGCGAATGCGCTGGTCCTTGGTTTGACCGGTCAATCCGCGACGCTGATGTCGAAACGACGGTTGAGCGATGTTTTCGAAGAGAACGTCGGTGACGGTGAACCGATCGATGCCATCTGGGAAAAAGTTTTTTCCGGCAGTGCTGCCCATGGTCGATACGCTTTGAAAACGGTGGGGGCTGTAGCGCCGGCCATTCTCGAAGGGAGCTTCACGCCAGTATTTGGTCCCGAAGGTGCTGTGGAAACCTGCCTTTTCCTCGGGAAGGATGTTTCGAAAGCGGATGCCGAAATGCGGGAGGCGACCGCGGACCGCGCGCTGATCGCAAAAGAGCAACAAGAAGTCGTCGCGGCCCTCGGCGTAGCGCTCACAAAGCTGTCCGAAGGAGACCTGAGCAGCGAGATAACGGCAAGCTTTCCGCCGGAGTATGACAAGCTGAGGTCTGATTTCAACGCCGCCGTGGGCGCGTTGCGACAAGCGGTCGGGGCCGTGATCCGGAACGCCGATTCGATCCGCAGCGAAACCTCCGAGATCACGACAGCTGCAGACGATCTTTCCCGCAGGACAGAAAAGCAGGCTGCGACGCTCGAAGAAACGGCGGCAGCACTGGATGAGCTGACTGCTTCTGTCCGGTCGGCCGCCGAGGGCGCAAATGACGCCCGGAAGAAATCCGAGGACGCGCAGCGCAACGCAGAGCAAGGTGGTGAAGTTGCGCGGCAGGCGGTAGCGGCAATGGACGGGATCAAGTCGTCCTCACAGGAGATATCCAAGATCACCAGTGTGATCGACGACATCGCCTTTCAAACCAATCTTCTGGCGCTCAATGCCGGTGTCGAAGCGGCGCGCGCGGGAGAAGCGGGCAGGGGGTTTGCTGTCGTGGCCACAGAAGTGCGCGCTTTGGCACAGCGTTCTTCGGATGCGGCCCGTGAGATCAACACGTTGATCACGGCGAGTAGCGAACAGGTGAAAGATGGCGTTGATCTAGTGGACCGAACCGGTATTGCCCTCTCTTCGATTGTGACTTCGGTATCGGAAATTTCCAAAAGTGTGTCGGACATCGCGTCTTCTGCGCGGGAACAGGCCAACGGACTGGCTGAGATCAACTCTGCTGTGAACGAGCTGGATCATGTGACGCAACAGAATGCGGCGATGTTCGAAGAAACCACAGCGGCAAGCCATGCGCTTACTGCCGAAGCCGATGCGCTTGTTTCTGCCGTGGCTCAATTCCGAATGAAAAGCGATGATGACATTTTTTTGTACAGTGTGCAGAAGACCGGCGAAGTTTCGCGATTTGTGCCGAAGAAGAATGCAGAGGTGAATGAAGCGAGGCATGCCGGGTCTTTGCAGCGGAATTCACTGACTGTGTCCGGCAATCTGGCAATCACGCCCGACGACCTCCGGGAACTGGATGATGGCTGGGAAGAATTCTAATCCTCATAGGTCGGTGCCGCCTATGAAATCAAACCAAGGCCAGTTTGAAAGTCCAGTCGGTGGTCTGATTGCCGCAAAGTACGGTTTCTCTGAGCCAAAAGCAGACTTTCTACCCGCGCCGCTGAACGAAAAAGTACCACGCGCCGGCCAGTTGGCTCACGATAATTCCCAGCGCAGCCGGGACGGAGCAAAAGAGACCGGTCAAAGACCAATCCTGACCGGTCAGAGCCCCATCCGCCGGGGTCGGGCGGATCGTTGTTTTGGATCGAAATCTTTTAACTTTCCACCTAATGGATCGAAGCCACCGGCTTCCAGCCGGTCCGCTTCAGCGAATCTTTCTGTGATCTTCCTCCCAGGAATCTGAAGCCCCCGAAGGAGTATGGCTTCAGATTCCTGGGAGGAAGATCATGCGCTACTCG
>JAGXFI010000002.1 GCA_024637305.1 Sulfitobacter sp. | reverse complement strand
CGCTGGCACCGCGGGATATCATCGGCGTAGCAATCATCGCCGCAGGCATTCTTGCGGTGCAGGTATCCCGGCAACGCATACGTTAGAGCCTGAAACATGACTGATACCGAGCCCAAACCAAAGGCCTACGCTTTCCTGCTGGTGCCCGGTTTCTCAACGTTGGGGTTTTCGTGTGCGCTCGACGCATTATCATTGGCAAACCACCATCCGACGCGGCGTGAATTCTATCGGTGGCGGCTGATTTCGGAGACGGGCGAAGCTGTCCGCGCCTATAACGGCGTGACCGTTGCGGTGGATACAGCCCTGCCGGAGCTCGCGCGCGACGAAACACTGATCATATGCGCAGGAGAAAGCGCGGGAAACGCGGCCAGCAAGACGTTGCTGGGCTGGCTCCGCCGCGAGTTACGCAAGGGCATGGATTACGGCGCGCTGTCATCGGGTACTTACATTTTGGCACAGGCCGGTCTGATCGGCGGCAAACGCGTCACGACGCATTGGGAATACAAGACAGCGCTGGCGGAAATGTTGCCCGACGTGATCATGGAGGACACGATTTTTTCGGTCGATGGCCGTGTGTTTACCTCTGCCGGTGGTGCCGCGTCGATGGATATGATGTTGCAGCGCGTCCGCGACGACTATGGTGCGGATCTGGCGACCTGGGTCGCTGATCAGATGGTCTATACAGTGCCGCGCGCGCATTCTGTCGGACAACGCATGTCTCTGCAATCGCGCCCCGAACTGCGCAACGCCAAGCTGTTGATGGCAATGCAGGTCATGGAGAACAACATCGAAGACCCCCTGCGCCCGGACGAAATCGCTGAGATCGTGCGCCTCAGCACCCGCCAGCTTGAACGTCTATTCGCGAAATATCTCAACATCTCGCCCAAGCGGTACTACTTGAGTATCCGGCTCGATAAGGCCCGCAACCTTCTGAGGCAGACAGACATGTCAGTGACGGATGTATGCGTCGCCTGTGGGTTCAGATCGCTCTCGCATTTCTCGAAAAGTTACCGCGCTTGCTACGGAATCTCGCCAACGCTGGAGGCAACTGAAGGCAAGGTTCTGTGGACGGGCAACCGTTAGAGCTTGCGGAAGCTCGCAATGATTGACCGGTCGTGGCGATGGGCGGGATCTGCACTACTGCCGTAAATTGCCACATCATGCAGGTGGAGCTGATCTATAGCAGGCCCTAACAAGGCGAATTTCGCGGCGAACCCCTTGGAACCGTAATGTTCCGCATTGATTGCCAACACGAAACAGGCACCCTCTTTGGCCACCCGCAACAACGCGTCCAACGCGTCAGGTCCTACATGCCCATGGGTAAAGGTGCCCGAACTGACAACGGCATCATATGTGCCATCTTTCAGCGGTAATGCCTGCGTCAGGTCCGCTTCGATCGCGTTTTGATAAAGTTGCTTTTGCATGGCCACCGCCAACATCTGCGGCGAGATGTCCAACGCATCGATTTCAAACCGCGCGCGGTTCTCCAGACATTCTGCCAACAAGCCGGTTCCTGCACCTACGTCCAGCATCCGCCCCGATACATCGAGTGCATCGATAATTTCTGCCACCCGTTGCGGGAGCTGATATTCCATCTTTACCGCAAAGCTGCTGTCATAGCTATTCGCCCAGTCAGCATATAGCGCGCGGTTGTCAGCGGGCGTCTGGAGGCTGTAGGCGGAATCAAGGTCGGGTGGCTTGCGTTTCATGCAGGCATCCTAGCGGCATCACATCCGCTTGCGAAACCCTTTGATTTTCGTCTCGACGCCCCATCTAATGCGAGGAACCAAGGAGGATCTGATGGGAACCTACACGAAAAACCCCGATGTGATCGCGACCCTGTCGCCGGAAGAATATCACGTTACCCAGGAAAGTGGCACGGAACGTCCCGGCACCGGCAAGCTGCTGGGCAACAAGGAGCCGGGCATCTATGTCGATATCGTCTCGGGAGAGCCGCTGTTCGCGTCTGCCGACAAATACGAGTCCGGCTGTGGATGGCCAAGCTTTACCAAGCCGATCGAACCTGCGAACATCAACGAATTGCGTGACGCATCGCTCGGCATGGTCCGCACCGAAGTGCGCAGCACGCACGGTGACAGCCACCTCGGCCATGTTTTTCCGGACGGACCTATGGACCGTGGCGGCCTTCGGTATTGCATCAACTCCGCATCACTCCGGTTCGTCCATCGTGACGACATGGAATCGGAAGGATACGGTGCCTATCTGAATCAAGTGGAGGATGTCGCATGAGCGAAGAACGCGCAGTACTGGCCGGTGGATGTTTCTGGGGGATGCAGGACTTGATCCGCAAGCGTCCGGGCGTTCAAAAGACGCGCGTCGGCTATTCCGGTGGGGACGTCCCCAATGCCACCTACCGCAACCATGGCACCCATGCCGAAGCGATCGAGGTGATCTTCGACCCATCGGTCATCAGCTACCGCGAACTGTTGGAGCTTTTCTTTCAGATTCACGACCCCACGACGTTGAACCGCCAAGGGAATGACCGCGGACTCAGTTATCGCTCCGCCATCTATTTCGAAGATGAAATGCAAAAAGACATCGCGTTAGACACTATCGCGGACGTCGAGGCGTCCGGTTTGTGGCCAGGCAAAGTGGTGACCGAGGTCGAACCGGTGAGCGAATTCTGGGAAGCTGAACCGGAGCATCAGGACTACCTCGAACGCATTCCCAATGGCTACACCTGCCACTTCCCTCGCGCCGACTGGGTCCTGCCCAAGCGCGACGCGGCCGAGTAGTGATTGCCTGGCTGGCCTACCCTGCTGCAACACGGGGTCGGCCAGCCGCCTCCACGGTAATCATCGCTTCGATGAAGACCTCCCGCGCTTCCACGCCTGCCGTCCGGACATCGCGCTGAACACTGATCTGTATGTCAAAAGCCCCCGCCGCTTGCGCATCCGCCGTAGCCTGCCCCCGCAAAACAGTCTCTAGCAAAGCCAAAGCGCTGTCTGCATCGCCGAAATCCTGCGGCCCCCCGGCCAGATGAACGCGATACTTTCCCTCCGATGGGGACGTTACCGTGCCGCTTTGACGCATCGTGACGCGTCCGACAACAGCCCCGATTGCGTTGGCGACACCGGCATGCTCCGGCAGGATCATCTGCGTTCCGAGCATCTCTCCCACGGCAGGATAATAGGTGGCCGCCGACGCCCCAAGCCCGACAACCGGGACATTCAATCCCGTTTCCAGACGGACCAATCCTCGGTGGCCGCGCAGTCCGCGCTGCATCAGAACATGGCGTGCCAAAACTTCGGGTGACGGGCCGAACGGCACCTCTTCTTCCGCAAAAGCAGTCTCTAACAAGGCCAGAAGCGTCTGCTGCTCCAACTGCGTCACAATCATGCGCGCCATGTCTTCGGGCGTCTTCGCCAATATTTCTCCCGCACCGGTCCGACGCCGCCCGAACAGGGTCAGCGCCTTGCGCGCGGCTTGTGCATCCCAGGCATTGGTCAGCCCCAGGACATGGCTGGCGTCCGATGGGGTGACACCCGCAACCTGTACCAATCCGCGTTCCATCAGCCGAAGCAGAGCGCCGTTTTCGACGCGTGATTGCAGAATTGCCCCCAACGGATGAAGGCCTTCGCCAATGCGCGCAAGCAATGCGGCTTCGCGTGGGCCCAGCCCCTCAAGTGTCTGACCTGCCACGGCGCGAACAAACCGTCCGTCATGCTCTCCGGGCAGGGCGCTGCGCAACTGGGCATCCAGCGTCTCATGGACAACATCCGGCGCATCCACCGCCACCAGCGCGACAGGCAGTGCACGTCGCGGCCCAAGGCTGACGCCGCCCTGCAAGCCCTCGGTCAGGAAATGCACTTCGCTATCGCCGCCAAGGCCCGTCGTCCGCATGGCAACGGCCTCGACCATGGTACGATAAGGCCCGACACGCGCGCCCGCCGGATCTATCGCGGGCCGCCCATCGCGCAGCAGCGCCACGTCAGTCGTTGTCCCACCGATATCGCTGACCAGCGCGCGGTCGGCACCGGTCATCCATTGCGCACCCACCAATGACGCCGCAGGGCCGCTGAGGATCGTCTCGATCGGGCGCTCACGGGCCTGCGCGCTTGAAATCAGCGCACCGTCTCCGCGTACAACCATCAGCGGCGCGGTGACGCCAAGCTCTGTCAATATGTCCTCGGCCCGTCCGATCAGACGGTCGATCATCCCAATCAGCCGCGCATTCAGGATGGCTGTAAGCGCACGTTTCGGACCGTTCAATTTGGCCGACAACTGATGCGAGGAGGATACCGGCCGCCCGGTGATCTCGGCCACCAATGCCGCAGCGCGCAACTCGTGCGCCGGGTTGCGCGTGGCGAATTGACTGGCGACTGCAAAGCCACTTACATCGTTTTTATGTGTGTCTAAAAAGGCAATTAGTGCCTGTTCATCCAAGCTGGCAGCTTCACCACCGGCATGATTGTGACCTCCGGTGACGACAAGATAGGGATCGCCCTTCAACGCGGTATCCAGCCCGTGCGCCGCAAGGTCACGTTCCCTGAACCCGATATAGACCAACGCAACGCGGCCGCCCTGGCCTTCGACCAGCGCGTTCGTGGCAAGGGTCGTCGATAACGATGCCATGGAGATTTGACCGGCTTCGGTGTTGGATTGCTCAAGCACGGCGCGCACTGCATTGCCGACACCAATCGCCAGATCATGCCGCGTCGTCAGCGCTTTGGCAGAGGCGATGACCTCTTCCTCGTTGCGGATCAGCACCGCGTCCGTGTACGTCCCGCCCGTATCTACCCCCAGCAACAAAGCCATCGGCGCATCCTTCTCTGTAATCGGGTTGGGTTTAGCCTTAAATCAACGCTGCGCCAGCCCCAAACGCGACACTGCCCAGCGCGCAGCGTCTGCAACGGCGGGGTCAGGATCGCTCGTCAATCCCTGCGCGACCGCGATGAGGCGTGGCTGGCCGGAATTGCCGATGGCATAAAGCACATTGCGCACGAACCGGTCCCGCCCGATCCGCTTGATCGGTGAGCCGGAGAAACGCGCCCGGAATGCTGCATCGTCCAACAGCGCAAGCTCTTCCAACGGGGGTGCCCCGATACCCCCGTGATAGCGGATATCGCTCGCGGCCACGGCAAATTTGTTCCACGGGCAAACGGCAAGGCAATCGTCACAGCCATAAATCCGGTTGCCCATTCTGGCACGCAGGTCGATGTCCACCGGCCCTTTATGTTCGATCGTGAGATACGAGATGCACCGCCGCGCATCCAGGCGGTAGGGTTCGGGGAAGGCATCGGTAGGACAGATATCCTGACAGGCACGGCAGCTTCCGCAGCGGTCGATTTCAGGCAGGTCCACAGGCAGATCCAATGTGCTGAATATAGACCCTAAGAAGGCCCAATTGCCCCATTCGCGGCTCAGCAGATTGGTATGCTTGCCCTGCCACCCCAGCCCTGCTGCCTGCCCCAACGCCTTCTCCGGCACGGGAGCGGTATCGACGAAGACCTTTAACTCGCCGCCTGCTTCATCGATCAACCACCGGGCAATCCGTTTGAGCCGTTTCTTGACGATATCGTGATAGTCGCGTCCCTGCGCATAGACAGAGATCACGCCCCGATCCCGCTCTTCGAGCAGTGGCAGCGGATCATATTCGGGTGCATAGCTTTCGGCGAGCATGATGACTGATCGCGCTTCGGGCCACAAAGCCCCCGGATCGCCCCGCCACGATACACGGTTTTCCATCCAGTCCATTTGACCGTGATAGCCCGCCCCCAGAAACGCTCCGAGGCGTGCAGGCACTTCCGGCACATCGTCGGGGCGGCACACACGGCATGCGACGAACCCCTCGGCCAAAGCCTGCGCGACGAGCCGCTCTTTCAGCGCCGCGCTCAAAAATCCAGATCGTTGTAATGTTTCGAAGGCCGTAGCCCGAAAACCTGATCCGCCAGAATGGACCGGAAGGCGGGGCGCGATTTGATCTTGGCGTACCAGTCCTTGACGACCTCCTTGCGGTTCCAATCCACATCCGAAGTATAGTCCAGAGACGACATATGAGCGGCGGCGGCGAAATCAGCCAGCGTCATCACGTTCCCCGCCAGCCAGCGCCGATGCTCCAGCAGCCATGCCATATAGTCGATGTGAAACTTGATCGCCTTGGCACCGGCCTTGACCTTGGCACTGTCAGGATAGCCCTGTTTCATGATCTTCTTGTTGACCCGCTCGTAGAGCAAATTCGACGTAACCTCATTGTGAAACTTGTCGTCGAACCAGCTGACCAGCCGGCGTACTTCGAGCCGCTGCACCGGATCTGACGGCAGCAGTGACGGTTCTGGCCGCGTTTCCTCGATGTATTCGCAGATCGCGGCGCTTTCGGACATGATGATGCCATCCATGCGCAACACAGGCACCTTCCCCGCCGGGTTGCGGCGCAGAAAATCGGGATCCTGTTCCCAATAGCGCTCTTCGACAAGCTCCACTTCGATCTTCTTCTCCGCAAGGCTCAATCGAACCTTGCGGCAGAATGGGGAAAGAGGGACGTGAAACAGTCGGGCCATGTTAATTCCGAGTATGCTGGAGGTAACTCTTCAATGCCCCTTACAGCAGCGGTTTTCAACTCTCGAAACAGCGGCTGCGTCCGTCCTTGCCGATTGTTGCCGCCCCGTCGCGGATTTGCCGTGTGCGTTTTCGGATGTAATCGGTCGGACTGGAGGCACTACGCGTCTTGGGCGATGGCAGGATCGCCGCCAGACGCGCCGCTTGCGTAGCTGTCAATTCATCTGGCGTGACCTGAAAATAATGCCGCGCCGCCGCGCCCACGCCAAAGACGCCCTCGTCGAACTCGGCGATATTCAGATAAACCTCCAGGATCCGCCGTTTGGGCCAGATCGCTTCGACCAGCGGCGTCATCAACGCCTCCATCGCCTTGCGAACCCAGGACCTTCCTTGCCACAGATAGACGTTCTTGACCGTCTGCTGACTTAGTGTTGACGCACCGCGGTTGGAGCCTTCGGCGATAGCGCGCTTGATCGCGACCACGTCGAAGCCCCAATGATTGCAGAAATTCGCGTCCTCTGCCGCAACGACGGAGCGGGCCATTACAGGCGCGATGTGTTCCATCGACACCCATTCCTGATCCACACCGCCCAGGCGGCGGGCCTCACTGAACATGTAGATGTTGGTCGGCGGGTTTATCAAACGGCCCAAGACCACCAATGCGACCATCATGATAAAAATCACACAGGTTGCGCGGAACAAGAATCGCAAAAACCGCCCTGTTAGAGACGGTTTACGCAGTGCTTTTCGGGATGCGCGTGTCTTGGCCATCCCTCAGCTATAAGTCTCGAGGGCGAATTTGTGAACGGGCATCGTACGTTGCGATTTGTTTGACAGGAACTGTGCCCGACAAGGCAGACCTCTGAGCGACAGATGCGTCTCGTCAACAGCAAGCAGGTGCAGGTCGATCACAGTTTTGCCAATAGATACTTTCCCTTGGCCTGCTCGGCCAAGGGGTTACCGCAGCAAACCCTTGGCAGGGCGATTTATTCCGCCGGGACCGCTTTTTCTTCATGCGTCAAGGGCACTGGCAAGCGCGACAACATTTCCTTGGGACAGATTTGCAGGAAATTCGCGCGTTCAAAATCCCAGTGTTGCAGGATTTCATCCGCCTTGACGCTGCCCGTTTCACTGAGATGCCGCTCGACCAGCCCTTTCAGCTGCGCTTCCCAATGGTCCACCGTCACCGCACAGGTTACCAGCGTCTCTCGGTTCAACAGCATCTCTGCGCGGCCTTCGGGATCATATAGATAGGCCATGCCGCCC
Organism: Sulfitobacter sp.; assembly: GCA_024637305.1. GTDB lineage: Bacteria > Pseudomonadota > Alphaproteobacteria > Rhodobacterales > Rhodobacteraceae > Sulfitobacter. The sequence goes on along the minus strand of JAGXFI010000002.1, from coordinate 8,654 downwards.
GTCATGCCCGCGCCGAAATTGGCACCTACCGACCCCAGGATCACAGCGACACCACCGGTCATGTATTCGCATCCGTTGCTGCCACAGCCCTCGATCACCACATGCGCCCCGGAGTTGCGCACAGCAAACCGTTCGCCAGCACGTCCGGCGGCAAACAAATAGCCGGCAGTTGCGCCATAAAGAACAGTGTTGCCGATGATGGTGTTCTCACTCGCCACGATGGGACTGGCCATCGGTGGACGCACCACGATGGTACCGCCCGACAGACCCTTTCCGACATAATCATTCGCATCGCCGGACACCTCCAGCTTTAGCCCGGGGGCCGCAAAAGCACCTAGCGATTGTCCTGCCGAACCGGTGAGCTTCACCGTCAGATGATCCGGCTGCAAGCTGTTGTTCATGCCGAAACGCTTGACGATATGGCTGCTGGTCCGGGTACCGACCGTGCGGTGCGTATTCTGGACGGCATAGGACAGCTGCATCTTCTCACCGTCCTCAAGGAACCGCGCGGCATCACGAACGATCTTGGCATCCAAGGTATCCAGCACCGCATTGCGCGGCTTGTCCCGGTCATAGACAGTGTCACGGGCCCCATCGACCGTGATGAGCAACGGATTGAGATCCAGATCGTCCAGATGTGCCGATCCGCGACTGACTTGCGCCAGAAGATCCGCGCGACCGATCACATCATCAAGGCTGCGTGCACCGATGCTGGCAAGGATCTCGCGCACTTCGGTCGCATAGAACGTTATCAGATTCACGACCTTGTCGGCATTACCGGTGAATTTCGCGCGCAACGCTTCGTCCTGTGTACACACGCCTACGGGGCAGGTGTTGGATTGGCATTGCCGGACCATGATGCATCCCATCGCAATCAGGGCTGCTGTGCCTATTCCATATTCCTCGGCACCCAGCATTGCCGCCATGACGATGTCCCGCCCGGTACGGAGGCCGCCATCGGTACGCAATGTCACGCGGTCCCGCAGCTTGTTCATCGACAGGACCTGATGCGCCTCTGTGAGGCCCATTTCCCACGGGAGACCGGCATATTTGATACTGGTTGCAGGGCTGGCCCCGGTGCCGCCGTTATGACCCGAGATCAGGATGATGTCGGCCTTGGCCTTGGCCACGCCCGCCGCAATCGTGCCAACACCGCTGGACGCAACCAGTTTGACCGTCACCTTGCAGCGCGGGTTGATCTGCTTGAGGTCGTAGATCAGCTGGGCGAGGTCCTCAATGGAATAGATGTCGTGATGTGGCGGTGGCGAAATCAGCGTTACCCCCGGCGTCGAGTGACGCAGCCGCGCGATCAGTTCTGTGACTTTCATGCCGGGGAGCTGTCCACCCTCGCCAGGTTTCGCTCCCTGCGCGACCTTGATTTCAAGTTCCTCGCATTGGTTGAGGTATTCGGCTGTAACGCCAAAGCGCCCGGAAGCAACCTGTTTGATCTTGGCCGACGGGTTGTCCCCGTTCGGTTCCGGCATGAAATGCGCGGGGTCTTCGCCGCCCTCGCCACTGTCCGATTTTGCGCCGATACGGTTCATCGCCACGTTCAGCGTCTTGTGTGCCTCGGGCGACAATGCGCCCAGCGACATCCCCGGCGTCACGAATCGCTTGCGGATCGACGTGATGCTTTCGACCTCTTCCAGCGGGATTGCTGCACCCAGCGGCTTGATATCCAACAGATCGCGAAGATGGATTGGGGGGTTGGCCTGCATCTTGGCCGAATACTGTTTCCACATCTCGTAGGATGCACGATTGCACGCCGCTTGCAGCATATGCATGGAGGTCGCTTCCCAAGCGTGCGTTTCTCCGGTCTTGCGCGCCTTGTAGAAGCCGCCGATAGGCAGCACGACGTCATCCCCGCGCCAGCCCTGGGCGTGCACCTGTTCCGCCTTGCGTTGGATACCTGTGATCCCGATACCGCTGATCCGGCTGGTCATCCCGGGGAAATATTCCGCGCACATCGCTCGGCTTAGTCCCACGGCCTCAAAGTTCAGACCGCCCCGATAGGACGACACAACGCTGATCCCCATCTTGGCCATGATCTTGAGAAGGCCCTGATCAATGGCCTCACGATATCTTGAAATCGCCTGTGTCAGTGTCATATCAAGCAACCCGCGCTCGATCCTGTCGGCGATGGAATCCTCGGCGAGATAGGCGTTCACCACCGTCGCGCCGCATCCGATCAGAACGGCAAAATAATGCGGGTCGATACATTCGGCCGACCGAACGTTGAGCGACGTAAAGGTCCGCAGACCCTTGCGAATGAGATGGCTGTGCACTGCAGACGTCGCAAGGATCATCGGCATCGCAACGCGGTCTTCGCCGCTTTCCTGATCGGTCAGAATGATATGCCCCGCACCAGAGCGCACGGCGTCTTCGGCCTCTGCCCTGATGCGTGCCAAACCCTCGCTCAGACGCGCGGCACCGGGTTGGAACGTGCAATCAATCGTCACGCGGTCCGCGTTGAAATGGCCCATCAACTCGGTGAATTGCGCATTGCCGATAAAGGGACTGTCCAACACCAGGATCTCTGTCTGGCTGCTGTCCTCGTCGAGCACGTTCTTGAGGTTTCCAAACCGCGTTTTCAGGCTCATCACCCGGAATTCACGCAGTGAATCAATGGGCGGATTGGTGACCTGGCTAAAGTTCTGGCGGAAGAAATGGCTGAGCGGGCGGTACTTGTTCGACAGCACGGCGGACGGCGTATCATCCCCCATGCTGGCCAGCGTTTCCTTTCCGTCCTCTGCCATCGGTGCGAGGATCTGTTCGAGTTCCTCAATGGTATAGCCAGCCGCAACCTGACGCCGCCGCAGTTCCGACCCGCTGAACAGCGCCTTTTCTGTCACGCCTGACAGCGCTTCGTCGAGTTCGTTGATCTTGCCGACCCATTCACCGAAAGGCTGAGCCCCGGCCAATTTGTCCTTGATATCCTTGTCGCCATAGAGCTTGCCTTCGGCCATATCGACAGCAAGCAATTGACCCGGCCCCAAGGCCCCCTTGTGCACGACGCGCGCCTCGTCTAGCGGGACCATCCCGGCCTCGGACCCGGCAATCAACATGCCGCTGGCCGTCACGACATAACGCATCGGGCGCAATCCGTTGCGGTCCAATCCGGCACAAACCCAACGTCCGTCCGTCATGGCCAACGCAGCGGGACCGTCCCACGGCTCCATCACGCTGTTGCAATAGGAATACATGTCCCGCCATGCCTGAGGCAGTTCCACCGCCTGCTTTGACCAGCTTTCCGGCACCAGCATGGTCTTGGCCATTGGCGCATTTCGGCCTGCGCGCACCAGAACCTCGAACACGGCGTCGAGCGCGGCACTATCTGACGATCCCGCCGCCACGATCGGTTTGATATCTTCCGCCATGTCACCGAATGTACTGGAGGCCATCCGAATTTCATGCGATTTCATCCAGTTGAGGTTGCCCTTCAGCGTGTTGATCTCGCCGTTATGCGCCAGCATGCGGAACGGTTGCGCCAACCACCATTGCGGAAAGGTGTTCGTCGAATAGCGCTGATGATAGATCGCGAACGCACTGACGAAACGTTCATCCATCAGATCCGGGTAAAACGCCGCCACATCCTGCGCCAGCATCATACCCTTGTAGATAATGCTGCGGCACGACATCGAGGCGATGTAAAGACTGGGTACCTGCGCTGCAATCGCCGCCTTTTCGATCCGCCGACGGATCACGTAAAGTTCGCGTTCGAAGGTCTCTTCGTCGACACCTTTGGCGTTGGAAATCAGGATCTGCTCTATCTCGGGGCGCGTCGCGTTGGCCTTTTCGCCCAGCACGGAGATATCAACCGGCACATGGCGCCAGCCATAGATATAGTATCCCATGCGCAATATTTCAGTCTCTACAATGGTTCGGCAGGCCTCTTGGGCTGCAAAGTTCGTACGCGGCAAGAACACCTGCCCTACCGCGATCAACTCATCCTCGCGCGGGGTATGGCCCGTGCGCTTTACCTGATCGTAGAAAAACGGCACCGGAATTTGTACATGAATGCCCGCACCATCGCCCGTCTTGCCATCCGCATCGACAGCCCCGCGGTGCCAGATGGCCTTTAGCGCCTTGATCCCGTTCTCGACGACTTCGCGACTCTTGGAGCCGTCGACATTCACGACCAGGCCTACGCCGCATGACGAATGTTCTTCGTTTTCGGAATAGAGCCCATGTTCAGCCATGTAGGCGCGCTTTGCCTCTTCGCGGGCTACCCAGGCGTCATCGTATACGGTCATTTGACCTCTCCATCTTCGGGCGCGAACAGCGCGATTGTCTCTTGTGTAGTCATTTTGCGGTGATCGCCGGCAAGGGCATAACCCTGCGGACACATATCAACGAAGAATTCCAGATCGCGCGAAGCACCGGCAGCGTTGTCAAACAGGCCGGCCGCCAGATTTCGCGCCCCATCCTGTCTGGTCCCGCACCAAAGCGTCGAATCACAAACATCACAAGCACGCGCACCGCTCCGCACTGGCAGCGACCCTCATGTTCTTGATCAGACATCTTTGACCCAATCTCCCTTTTACGTCAGCCGTATTGACGCAATGCTTCAGCTTTAGCTACTCCGCCGCGATCGCTGTCTCGCCGACACCCAGATCTTTCAGGATCGCTTCGGCGCAATCGCGTCCATCCCGGATCGCCCAGACGACCAACGACGCCCCTCGGACGATATCGCCCACTGCATAGATCCCTTCGGCACCAGTCTTGCCCGTCTGAAAATCCGCGCGCACTGTACCCCAGCGATTGACCGGCAGATCATCGCATTCCCACAATGTTCGCAGATCTTCCGGCTCGAACCCCAGCGCGGTGATGACCAGGTCGGCATCTTCGACATAGTCGGACCCCTCCATGATCTCCGGCGCGCGGCGGCCGGTCGCGTCAGGCGCACCAAGACGCATCTTTTGCGCCATCACGCCGCTGACCGGATTCCCGACGAACCCTTTGGGAGCGGTCAACCATTCGAACTGGACGCCCTCTTCCTCGGCATTGGCGACCTCGCGCTGGCTGCCCGGCATGTTGTCACGGTCACGACGGTACAGGCATTTTACGGATGTCGCCCCCTGCCGGATGGACGTGCGAACGCAGTCCATCGCCGTGTCACCGCCCCCGATGACGACAACCCGTTTGCCCGCCGCATTGTAGCGACCGTCATCGAATTCCGGCACCGCGTCGCCAAAGCTCTTGCGGTTGCTTGCAGTAAGGAAATCAATCGCCCTTTCGATGCCCGGCACGTCCATCCCCTGAGCTTCGATCTCTCTTGTCTTGTACACACCAGTGGCAATGATCACTGCATCATGCTCTGCTCGGATCGTCCGAAAGAAGTCGGCGTCGACATTGCAATTCAGCTCGAAATTCACGCCGCCCTGAGCCAACTGATCGTTGCGGCGCATCACGATGTCTTTTTCGAGTTTGAAACCGGGAATGCCATAGGTCAGCAACCCGCCGGCCCGGTCATAGCGATCGTATATCGTGACCTGAACGCCGGCACGCCGCAGCACATCCGCCGCAGCCAGGCCGCCCGGGCCAGCCCCGATGATGCCCACCGAATGCTCAAGCTCCGCCCGCGGCCGTATCGGCTTTACCCATCCGTTTTCCCAGGCTGTATCGGTGATGTATTTCTCCACCGCGCCGATGGTGACGGTCCCGTGGCCAGATTGTTCAATGACGCAGTTACCCTCGCACAGACGATCCTGCGGGCAAATCCGGCCGCAGATCTCGGGAAAGGTATTGGTCGCCTGGCTGATTTCGTAAGCTTCGCGCAATCGCCCTTCGGCGGTCAGACGCAGCCAGTCTGGGATGTTGTTGTGCAGCGGACAGTGGGTCTGGCAATAAGGTACGCCACATTGGCTGCAACGGCTTGATTGCTCGCGAGCCTTGGCATCAGCGTATTCCGCATAAATTTCGCGAAAGTCCTGTGCACGCAAGTTCGGGGGCCGCTTCACCGGCATATCCCGTCCCACCTTTGTGAATTTCAGCATCGGCTCTTTTGCCATAACCTTCTCCCTCAGTCGCCATTCCCAATAATCCAACTAGCTCGCCTATAAAAGACAGCAATACTGACCTATATTGGGATTTAATTTACGTATGGGTTTGGAGAGGGTGATTTTGAGCCATTTTTAGTTCCGATTCGGACCTACATAGGCAAAACTACAAGTAAAGAGCCACTAAAGCGACGCTGCCAACAATGATCCGCCACCAGCCAAAAAGCGCATACCCGTGCCGACTCACATATCCGAGCAGCCAGCGGACGACCAGAACCGCACTTATGAAGGCCATCACGAAACCTATTGCGATCTCGCCCATCGCCGAAGTGTCCAGAACATCCCGATTCTTGAAGAGATCATAGGCAAAGGCACCTGCCATCGTCGGCATCGACAGAAAGAACGAAAACTCCGCCGCTGCACGCCTGCTGGCACCCAGCATCAGGGCACCGACAATCGTCGACCCTGACCGTGAAACACCGGGGATCATCGCCAGACACTGAATGAACCCGATCTTGAGCGCCATACTGATCGGCAGACGCATCGCATCGTGATGGCGTGGCTCAGGTGCGACGCGATCGACGAACAACAGGACAAAGCCGCCAAGGATCAGCATCACCGCAATCAGCTTGGGGGTCTCGAACAGCACCGTCTTGATGAATTCATGCGCCAGAATCCCGATGAACACTGCCGGCAAAAAGGCGATCAGCACCGACAAAATGAACCGCCGAGCGGCAGGATCATGGGGGGCTGCGCGAAACACATCGAAAAGTTTGGCGGAATAGATCGTAAGGATCGCCAACACCGCACCAAGCTGGATCACCACCTCGAATGTCTTGCCAGCGCTGTCAAAACCCAGAAAATGTCCAGCAAGCAGCAGATGACCCGTCGAAGACACCGGAATGAACTCCGTCAGCCCCTCCAGCAAGCCCAGAAATACGGCAATCAAGGTAGTCGAGGAATCCATCAGCCGTTGCGTAGATTGCGTGCTGATTCTTTGATTGCGTCATACTGTCCCGACGGACGGAAACGCCACAGGTACTCGGGAAGCACCGATGTCATGGTCATCGGCTCGATCCCCAAAGCGTCAAAGCCCATGGTTCCGTCCGACACGACATTGTCGCGCCGCAAGTTCCGCACCTGATCGCGTGTCAGCATCTTGTTTGTAAACAATCCCAGCGTGACAGCCTGAAGCATATCGAAACCGAATGCCATGACACTGGCCACCCCGAACGGCATGTTCAAGACCAGTCTACGGCGACGAATGAGGCCAAGCATCAGGTCCATCAGCTCGCGGAATGAGGCACGCACCGGTCCTCCCAGCTCGTAAATTCCACCGGCAGCCTTGCCGGTTACGCCCATAACTGCAGCTTTGGCGACATCATCGACATAGACCGGCTGAAACTGGGTTGATGCGCCAACCACGGGCAATACCGGCCCCATGCGCGTCATGCCGGCAAACCGGTTGAAGAACTCGTCTTCCGGCCCGAATACTACGGAGGGACGCAAAATCACAGCATCCGGCATATGCGACAGAACGGCCGTTTCGCCATTCGCCTTGGTGCGGGCATAGTCGCTGTCGCTCTGCGCATCGGCCCCTATGGCCGAGATGTGTACCATCCGCGTGATACCTTCTTCGGCGGCAATGCGGGCAATCCGCCCCGGACCTTCGGCTTGCACCGCGTCAAAGCTGTTCTTGCCTGTCTCGACCAAAACGCCGACGCAGTTCACCACGGCATCAGCCCCCTGCATCACGCTACGCACGGATGCGTCATCGCGAATATTGCATAGCACCGGCTCCACCTGGCCAACAACGCCATATGGCTTGACGAAAATTGCCTCGTTCGGGCGACGCACCGCAACGCGCACGCGCCAGCCCTCTTTGGCCATCCGGCGCACAATGTAGCGACCAATAAAACCCGAACCGCCATAAATGGTGACCAGTTTGGACATCACAATGCTCCTGAGCAACTATTGGTCTTGCGTGTACCCGTCCGCACCCTTGTAAACAAGGCACAATTCTATGACGGATCCGCTCAGCCCGAACTAGTTGGCAACAGTGTCGAGAATCCATTTGACACCCCAGCTCCGCACGCTTAATTGACCCGTTACGTGACCTGCCCAGGTGGCGGAATGGTAGACGCGCTAGCTTCAGGTGCTAGTACTGGCAACGGTGTGGAGGTTCGAGTCCTCTCCTGGGCACCAATTATCCTAAAAATACCTTTTATTTACAGTTACTTGGCCGAAAAGGCTTGTTCATAGCCCCACTTAGCGCCCCACTGGCCGTTTTCGTTGGTGCCATTTCTACTTCACAGCATCTTCAGACCCGACTACATCGCTTCCGCCGATGGAGATGGGGTGTTTCTTGCTACTATCGCTCAGGCCGCTGGCCTGTTTGGTTCTGCTATTACCGAACGAGAGCTAGTTGCATTAAATAATCGTCGGTCTTGGCAATCCTGCTTGTTCAACACCGTCGGCCAGTTCAAGTGACGGGAAGGCTGCCAAGAACGCCTGAGCGTCGGCCAGCTGACCTGCCCCCCAAAAACTGGGCCATTCAAAAGAAGAGTTTGTTCTCGTAACGTTCAAAGCGACGAGGAGAACAGACGATGCGTAAATCACGTTTCACTGAAGAACAGATTGTCGGGATTTTGCAGG
>JAGXFI010000100.1 GCA_024637305.1 Sulfitobacter sp. | reverse complement strand
GAACTCCTCTTCGACGGCGTCTTTGGTGAGCGTATCGCGCGCCTCGACAAGCTCGGCTGCTTCTTCGGTGATCTTGTCGAGAACCTCGGTCGTCGAGGGCCAGTCGAACCCGACCCGTGCCGCGCGTTTTTGCAGCTTCAGAGCACGCAACAGGGCGGGCAGGCCAATGGCGACACCATCCAGCGTGCCTTGCTGAGCCTTGCCTGCGCGCTCGGAGGCCTTGATCGCTTCCCAGTCCAGCGTTTGCTGATCGGCAGATTTCTCGCGGCTTTCGTCGCCGAAAACATGAGGATGGCGTGCGACCATCTTGTCGGAGATCGCCTGCACGACGCTTTGGAACGTGAAATATCCGGCCTCTTGCCCGATCGCGGTGTGATAGACAGTCTGCAGCAAAAGATCGCCCAGTTCACCTTCCAGGTCGGGCCAGTCAGAGCGCGCAATGGCATCGGCCACTTCATAGGCTTCTTCGATGGTGTAAGGCGCGATGGAGACGAAATCCTGTTCGATATCCCAAGGGCAGCCATGATCGGGATCACGCAAAGCGCGCATGATTTCCAGCAGGCGCTCGATTCCGGCGTCGCGGTCGTGGATCAGATCTTGATTGAAAGGTTCAGCCATTGCAGGTCCCGTGCGTTCAATGTCAAATACATGAAAGAATGCATGCAAGGAGTCCACCCATGCCCGTCGTCAACCGCATCGCCGATTTCGCCAGTGACATGACCGCCTGGCGTCGGCATTTGCACACGATCCCCGAGTTGAGCTTTGACTGTCCCAAGACGGCGGCGTTCATCAAGGAGCGACTGCAGGAATTCGGCGTGGACGAGATCCATGAAGGCATCGCCCGGACCGGTATCGTGGCGATCATCGAAGGGCAGGGTGAAGGCGGGACAATCGGATTGCGCGCGGATTTCGATGCCTTGCCGATCACCGAGGAAACGGGGGTTGACTATGCCTCCACCCATCCGGGCAAGATGCATGCCTGCGGCCATGACGGGCACACCGCAATGCTGCTCGGGGCCGCGAAATATCTGGCGGAAACACGCAACTTTGCGGGGCGTGTTGCACTGATCTTTCAACCTGCCGAAGAAGACGGCGGCGGCGCGCAGGTGATGTGCCAGGAGGGCATGATGGACCGCTTCGGGATCACCGAAGTTTACGGTATCCATAACATGCCGGGCGCGGAAGCCGGCAGTTTCCACACCACCCCGGGCCCGATCATGGCGGCCGTCGACACAGTGACGATTCATATCACCGGGCGCGGCGGGCATGGGGCCATGCCGCATGAAACCGCCGATCCGGTCGTTGCCGTCTGCGGCATGGTGCAGGCGATTCAGACCATCATCAGTCGGAATACCCATTCTGCGCGCGAAAAGGTCATTTCGGTCACGCAGATCCACACTGGCAGCGCCAGCAACATCATCCCCGAAACGGCGATGATACAGGCCACCGTACGCACCTTCGATGCCGGAACACGCGACATCATCCGCCGCCGCATGGAAGAGATTGTCGCAGGGCAGGCGGCGAGCTATGGCGTCCAGGCGGTACTGGATTACGAAGAGGGATATCCCGCGACGTTCAACAGCCCCGACCAGACCGAATTTGCCACCCGCGTGGCGCGCGAAATCGCGGGCGAAGCGGCTGTCGACGGTGCCTTCGCCAAGGTGGCCGGATCGGAGGATTTCGCCTACATGCTGGAAGAGCGGCCAGGTGCTTACCTTTTCCTCGGTGCCGGTGAGGGCGCGGGTCTTCACCATCCCAAGTATAATTTCAACGACGAGGTCGCCCCCGTCGGCGCTTCGTTCTTTGTCCGCATGGTTGAGACGGCCCAGCCCGTCGGAGGGCGCTGATGGGACTGGAGGACGCGAGCAGTCAGGTAGATCAGGCATTCACCCGCAACGATCTCAAGGGCCACAGTTTCGAGAACGCCTTTGGCGGGGCCACATCGTTTCTGCGGCGACGCTATACGAAGGACCTGACCGGCGTGGATATTGCCGTGACCGGCGTGCCGTTCGATCAGGCCGTGACCAACAGGACAGGCACCCGTCTGGGGCCGCGCGCGATCCGCGAGGCCAGCACCTTGCAGCCCTATGACCCCCCCTATGGCTGGGATTTCGACGTTCTGTCCGAATTTGCCATCGCCGATTACGGTGATCTGGCGTTTGATTATGGTCACGTCTCCAAATTTCCGGCAGCGTTGACGGCGCATATCAAGGGAATACTCGATGCGGGCGCAGCAAGCGTCGTGTTGGGTGGCGACCATTACATCACCTTTCCGATCCTCAAGGCCTATGCCGAGAAGTACGGGCCGATCAGCCTGCTGCAATTCGATGCCCATTCCGACACCTGGGTAGACGACGACATAGACAGGATCGACCACGGCACGATGTGTTACAAGGCGATCAAATCCGGGATCGTGGACCCGGCGACGAGTGTTCAGGTCGGTATTCGCACCACGAACCCCGACACGATGGGCGTGACGACGATTGATGCGCGCGAAGTCCACGAAGGCGGCACCGCTGCCGCCGTGAAAAAGATCAAGAGCGTGCTGGGCGACCGGCCCGTGTACCTGACTTTTGACATCGACGCGCTCGATCCGGCCTTTGCGCCCGGAACCGGTACGCCTGTCTGGAACGGTCTGACGAGTGCGCAGGCGGCTGCTATGCTGCGTGATCTGGCAGGGATCAACATCATTGGTGGCGACATCGTCGAGGTTTCTCCACCCTTCGATACCACAGGCGCGACCGCCATTGCGGGGGCGCATGTGGCAACCGAAATCCTGTGTCTGCTCGGTCACCGCATGAGGACCGCATGACAGTCAAGAACCAGCCCATCAGCGGCAATGACCTCGCGCGCTTTTCAGGGCCGGGGACATTCATGCGACTGCCGTCCGCCAATGACCTCAAGGGATTGGACGTAGCTGTCCTGGGAGTGCCGATGGATATCGGCACGTCGTGGCGGTCCGGGACGCGGTTCGGGCCGAAAGAGGTGCGCAGCCAGTCCGCGATGATCCGGCCTTACAACCTCGGCACGGGTGCGGCACCGTTCGACAGCCTTCAGGTGGCGGATATCGGCGATCTGGCAATCAACACGTTCTCGCTCGCCGCAAGCCTCGGGATCATCCGCGAAAGCTATGAGGCGATCCTCAATTACGACGTGATGCCGATGGCGATTGGCGGGGATCATTCGATCACCCTGCCTATACTGCGGGCGATGGCGGCAAGGCACGGGCAGCTTGCTTTGGTGCATGTCGACGCCCATGCGGATGTGAATGACGAGATGTTCGGCGAAAAAGAAACCCACGGCACGGTCTTTCGACGCGCCTACGAAGAGGGTCTGATCGATCCGGCCAAGACCTATCAGGTTGGCCTGCGCGGGACCGGCTATTCGGCAGAAGATTTCACCGAAGCGGCTGGTTGGGGCTTTCAGCAATTTCCCGCGCAATCGCTGTGGGGGCGCAGCCTTGCCTCGCTGGGAACCGAGATCCGGCGGGACATCGGCGATGTGCCGGTATATGTAACCTTTGATATCGACAGCCTTGATCCAGCCTTTGCACCCGGCACTGGCACGCCCGAAATCGCGGGTCTGACGACGCCGCAGGCGCTGGAATTGATCCGTAGCCTGAACGGCCTGAACATCGTAGGCTGTGATCTGGTAGAGGTGTCGCCACCGTATGACCTGTCGGGCAACACGGCGCTGACGGCTGCGAACATCCTTTTCGAACTGCTGTGCGTCCTACCGGGCGTAAACTATCGTTGAGGGCTTAGCCTTGGATATTTGAAGAACAATGAAGAGGCTGCGGGTCATGATCTATGCGTTGATAATCGGGGCGATCATTGCGGGCCTGTTGTGGGTGCGGTTCGCGCCGTCCGATCCGGCGCGCTGGCATGTCCCGGTGGGCGAGGCCGAAGATGTCACAGGGGCCGGATGGGCCGCGCGTGTGATCAAAGCCAGGCCGGGGACATTGGGAAAGTTGCACAAAGCCATGCTGGGCCTTCCCAGAACGGAGTTGTTGGCCGGGTCGATGGAAGCGAGACGGTTGACCTACATCACGCGCAGCCGATGGATCGGGTTTCCAGATTATACCACGATCGAGCAGGACGGTGATTATATCAAGCTTTACGCGCGGTTGCGGTTCGGAAGCTCAGATTTTGGGGTAAACGGTGCCCGGCTTGACCGACTGGTGGCCGCTGTCGAGGCCGGAGGATAGGCATCCTTCCTCTACCTCGCGCCACATCGGCACATTCAGCGACATCTGGCATTGCGCCATGAACATCCGGCCATCGACCTGAAGGCAGATGGTTTCGCCCAGTTCAACCCTGTCATGGTTGCGATCAGTGCAATAGCAATCGACGGTCTTGCCATCCGGGTATGTCGCATCAGCCAGTACCGGTCCGGCGAGCAGGAAAAGCGAAAGAATGATACGTGTCATGAAGGCGGTATAGCACAGGCCGGGACTTGACCAAAGCCCTTCCATGATCCAAGGCATGCGCCATGATCCCGATGGACCGCCTTGCACAGATTACCGCCCGTTTCGAGTATCTCGAAGCGGCGATGGCGACTGCGGGTGGCGATATTTCCAAGCTGGCCAAGGAATACAGCGACCTGCGCCCCGTGGTGGAGCAGATAATGGCGTATCGCGCCTTGCAGGAGGATCTGGCCGGCGCGCGCGAGATGCTGGGCGATCCAGAGATGGCCGCGCTGGCGCGTGAGGAGATCGAAGGTCTGGAGCGCAAGCTGCCGGGTGCCGAGGCCGCATTGCAACTGGCGCTGTTGCCGCGTGACGAGGCCGACGCCAAACCAGCGATGCTGGAAATCAGGCCGGGCACGGGCGGTGACGAGGCGGCGCTTTTTGCGGCTGATCTGCTGCGGATGTATCAGCGGTACGCGGAAAGCCGCGGCTGGAAAATGGAGATGATCGAGCAGCAGATGACCGAGCTTGGCGGCGTCAAGGAAGTGGTCGCGCATATCATCGGCGACAATGTTTTTGCCCGTCTCAAGTTTGAAAGTGGCGTACACCGGGT
>JAGXFI010000099.1 GCA_024637305.1 Sulfitobacter sp. | reverse complement strand
TGCGACAGTGTCCGCTATCTCAGTTTCATTAGTTCTTCTTTGAATGCTTCGGTTGGGGTTCGCCATCCCAAGCACTTTCTGGGTGTGCCGTTCAAGCGGTCACAAATCGACTTCATATCTCGATTTGAGAGCGCGGCCACAGGCGCGTCCCGTGGCAGATATCGCCGCGCACGTTTGTTTAAGTTCTCGACTGAACCCTTTTGCCACGGCGCCTGCGGATCACAAAACCACGCCTCAGTTCCGATCCCTGGCTTGAGCTTGCGCCAATCACGGAATTCGATCCCACGGTCAAAAGTGATTGATTTGCGCGCAGGCTGGGGAAGGGGTTCCATAACGCCCATCAGCTTGTTCATCAGATGCGTTGTGCTCCGGTCATTGTTCCGGAACAAAACAGCAAAGCGGGTTTTGCGCTCTACCAACGACGCGACGTTTGTCTTGCCCTGCGCACGCTCGAAAATCATCAAATCACCCTCCCATTCACCAAAAGTCTCCCGGTTTTTGACGTGATCAGGCCGTTCATGGATCGAACGATCTGGCGGGAAAACAAGGCTACGCGGTGTACGCCTTTGTCGTGGCTGGCGCTTCTTGCGTCGGTGCGGCAGATGGCGGGCCAATTCTTTGGACTGACCATCTGGGCCGTAAACATACGCATAGATCGTCTCGTGGCTCACGCGCACTGACTGGCCTTCAAATTGCAAACGACCAGCGATTTGTTCCGGCGACCAACCTTCCTTGAGTTGCTCGATGACAGCAGCGCGCAGATTCACAAACCGCACCAGTTTGCGCCGCCGCGCTCGCCGTTCGACGGCGGACCTTTGCGCGGTCATCCCATAATAGCCATTCAGCTTTGGCAACTCGTCGTCGACATATCTGTTGCGTTTGATCTCGCGAAACACGGTCGAGCGATGCCTGCCAATCTCAGCAGCGATCTTGTCTACAGAAATCTTTGCGTTCAGCATGTCTTCAATGGTGCGTCTCTCACGCAATCCTAACTCCGTGTGGGCCATCTTCCGTTCTCCTTGCTTTCCAGCAAGATAGGGGATTTGTCGCAACCCAGCTTAGAATGTGCCCCGCTGACACGAGGAAAATGTATAATCAGTATTATGTAATTATCTCCATAACAGTCTCAGCTGCTCGAATCAATCCGACAGCCTAAAGAAAATGAGCAATTTCAACCCATTGAATATCCGGCCCCGCGTACCGTGCGGATCGGATCGTCACCGCCCGGTGCAGTCAAAGCCTTGCGCAGACGCGCAACATGAACATCAACGGTTCGATTATCTACATAAATGTCGCGTCCCCAAACCCGGTCCGGCAATTGATCACGGCTGAAAACCCGCCCCGTTTTTTCCATCAATGCCACTAGTAAACGAAATTTCGTCGGACCGGGTTTAAGTTCGCTCGGACCGCGCTCTACCCGGTGGCGTTCCGGATCGCGGGTTATGTCATCAAAGGAAAGAATATTCCCCGACGTTGCCGGTCGTACTTTGCGCAACTGGATACGAACCCGCACCATCAATTCCCCCAGAGTTTTGCGCTAAGGTCATGCATTATGCCTCTGTAACTATTGATGTTTCATCAGCTTTTGGCCGAGCTTCGTCCGGGTGCTGGCCAGTTACCAGATACACAACCTGCTCAGAGATTGCTGTGACGTGATCGCCCATCCGCTCAACATTCTTGGCAATGAAATGCAGATGCATGCAGGCGGTAATGTTGCGCGGATCTTCCATCATGAAAGTCAGGAACTCACGGAACAGCGCATTGTACATCTGATCGACATCTTCATCCCTGCCGATAACGTCCATTGCCAATTCCGCGTCGCGCTGGATGTAGGCGTCCAGCGAATCCTTGAGCATCGCCTCGACGGTGCGGGCCATTCGGCGGATTGCACCGGCGCTGTCGTTCACCGGCGGCATTGTGGCCAGAACACCGGTCCGCTTGGCCATGTTCTTGGCAAAATCGCCGATGCGCTCCAGGTTCGCGCTGATTTTGATGACACTCAAAACCAACCGCAGGTCAACTGCTGTCGGTGCGCGCAACGCGATGATGCGGGCGGCCTGCTCGTTGATAAGGTTTTCCAGATCGTCGATCGCCCTGTCGGCATTGCGCACTTGCTCGGCAAGATCCTCGTCGCGCGTCTCCAGCGAAGTTGCGCCGAGGCGGATCGCATCCTCGACCAGCCCACCCATCTTCATTATCTGGGCCTGAACCTGCTCCAGATCGCGGTCAAAAGCGGAGGCAATATGATGATCTGACATTTTTTTATCCAATCCGTCCAGTGATATAGCTTTCAGTGCGCGGGTCTTCGGGAGAGGTGAAAATCTTGTCCGTCTCGCCGAATTCAACCAGATTTCCGAGGTGAAAAAACGCTGTTTTCTGGCTTACCCGCGCCGCCTGCTGCATTGAGTGCGTCACGATGACAACCGAATAATTCTGCCGCAACTCGTCAATCAATTCCTCGATCTGGGCCGTGGCAATGGGATCGAGGGCAGAGCAAGGCTCGTCCATCAGGAGTACTTCCGGTTCAGTGGCGACAGCGCGCGCAATGCACAATCGCTGCTGCTGACCACCGGAAAGGCCGGTACCGGGCGCGTTCAGACGGTCTTTTACCTCATTCCAGATTGCCCCGCGCCGTAGCGCGTTCTCAACGATCTGATCCAGCTCTGCCTTGTTGCGCGCCATGCCGTGAATACGCGGGCCGTAGGCGACATTGTCATAGATGGATTTCGGAAACGGGTTCGGCTTTTGAAAGACCATGCCAACCTTGGCGCGCAATTGGACAGGATCCACCGCCGGGTCGTAAATATCCTCGCCGTCGATCCGGATATCACCGAAGACTCGACACACATCAATAGTGTCGTTCATCCTGTTGATACAACGCAGAAACGTTGACTTTCCGCACCCCGAGGGCCCGATAAAAGCCGTGACCATCTTGTCTTCGATTTCGACGCTCACATCTTTCAGGGCGTGGTTGTCTCCATAGTAGACCTGTACGTCGCGGGCAGCGATCTTGACGTTTCTGGCGTTCACGTGGCTCTCCGAAAATTCGGTGTCTCTCATCATTCAAGTTCCTTAATACCGGCGTTCAAACAACCAGACGGCATCGCATTCATGGATATCAGAAACACCAGCTATATGATTGATATCACCCCGGGCGCGATCGTTAAAGACCGGGTCTGTGCGCATCCACCCCCTAGCCTGCAAATCTTATGCTGGCAATTCGGCCAACGGCAACAAGACGTTGAATATGCTACCTTTGCCAACCTGGGATTCGACTTTCAACCGCCCACGGTGTCGGTTGAGAATATGCTTGACGATCGCAAGGCCCAAGCCAGTTCCTCCGAGCGCCCGACTGCGGTGGCTGTCGATACGGTAGAACCGTTCTGTCAGACGCGGCAGATGCGCGGGGTCAATCCCCGGCCCTTCGTCGCGCACGGCAACTCGTACGGCCGGACCGCGTAGCAACGGGTCACGTGCCGATAGATAAGTAGTGACAGTTACCGTCTTGTTCGGGCCACCGTATTTGATCGCGTTCTCGACAAGATTCGTAAACACCTGTTGAAGCTGGTCCGCATCCGCGACAATCATCAGCGCTTCTTGGCCAGCTTCATTCTTTAGCGCTACCTGAGCTTCATCTGCTAGTGGCTTGATATTACGCATTGTTGCGTTCAGAATCTGTTGCAAATCGACAAGAGATCTGGGTCGAACACGTTCTTCGCTTTCCACGCGGCTCAGCGAAAGCAGATCGCCGACCAAACGGTTCATCCGCTCCGCTTCACCGCTCATGATACTTAGAAACCGCTCCCGCGCCGCCGCGTCATCCCGCGCAGGCCCGCGCAGCGTTTCGATGAAACCCATGAGCGAGGTAAGCGGCGTGCGCAATTCATGGCTGACATTTGCCACGAAATCGCGGCGCATTACTTCGGCGGCCGTCACATGCGTCACGTCCTTGAAACCCACCATCACCATGCCGGACTGTCCAACCGGAGCGACGCTGACTTCGTATGTCGTATCGCTGTCGTTCTGTCCGGTGAGGAACTGGGCCAGGATTTGGTCACCATCACGCAAGCAGTTCTCGACGGCTTCGACGACAGACGGCTGGCGCAGTACTGTAATGAAGTGCCTTCCCATCGCTGTCACCCCGACCAATGCTTGCGCACCCGGGTTGATCGCGACGATCCGCTCGGTCTGATCGACGACAAGCGCAGGTAACGGCAGGGCCGCTAACACTTCTTCAAGCATCGGAACCTGCACCATCTGTCAGAGCGCGACCAGTCCGTCGCGAAACCGGCGGGCGTTTTCCTGATAATGCAGCGCGCTCAGTTCAATCGCCTTGATCGCCTGGTCGTCCAGAGTGCGCACCACCTTGCCGGGTACCCCCATAACGAGCGATCCGTCCGGAATGACTTTGTTTTCCGTAATCAGCGCCCCTGCCCCGATGAGGCAATTGCGACCTATCCTTGCCCCGTTAAGAATTGTTGCTCCCATACCGATCAGTGTATTTTCCCCGATCACACAGCCGTGCAACATGACCTTGTGACCGATGGTACAATTACGGCCAATGACAAGCGGAAAGCCAAGATCGGTATGGAAAACACAGTTTTCCTGAACGTTACTGCCAGCGCCGACCTCTATCGATTCGTTATCGCCGCGCAGGGTGGCCCCGAACCACACCGAGGTATTCGCCGCCAGCCGCACATTCCCGATGACGTTCGCGTCCGGGGCTACCCACGCAGTTGCGTCAGCGGCAGGTTTCAATTCATCCAAAGCGTAAAGCGTCATTTCATTTCCTCGAATTCAGTTTGCAATCCGCGCACGATATCCACAAGCTGTGGCTGTTGCGACCGTCGCAAACGTTCGGCCGTTATGATCGCTTTCAGCCGCGCCTCAGTCGCATCCAGATCGTCATTGACCAATACATAATCATAGCCATCCCAATGGCTTATCTCGTCCCAGCTTTTTTCCATCCGCAGCGCAATCGTCTGTGCGTCGTCCTGCCCGCGTGAGATCAGCCTGCGGCGCAATTCCGAAATGGACGGAGGCAGGATGAATATCGACAACACATGCTGTTTAAGCGTTGAGTTCGCGATCTGTTGCGCGCCCTGCCAGTCCACGTCGAACAGGACATCGCGCCCCTCGGTGATTGCACCTTGCACCGGGGTGCGCGGTGAGCCGTAATAATTGTTAAAAACGCGCGCGTGTTCCAGCATCTCCGCGTCATTGACCATACTGCGAAAGCGGTCTTCCGTGACAAAGTAATAGTCCTTGCCATCCACTTCGCCCTCGCGTGGCGGACGTGTTGTTGCGGACACCGAGAATTGCAGGCTCGTGTCCCAGTCGCGCAACCGCCGCGCCAGCGTTGATTTTCCCGCCCCCGAAGGAGAGCTGAGAATGATCAAAAGGCCGTGGCGGTCAGTCATGTCTCACTCCACATTCTGGACCTGCTCGCGGATCTGGTCAATCACCGCTTTCAGTGCAAGGCCGGTTTGCGTCAGTTCCTTGCTTTGCGCCTTTGAGCATAGCGTATTTGCTTCGCGATTGAACTCCTGCATCAGAAAATCCAGCTTGCGCCCTACTGGACCTCCCTGCCCGACAAGATCGCGCGCGGCTTCGACATGGGCGCGCAAACGGTCGATTTCCTCGGTGACATCGGCTTTGACGGCGATCAGCGCAAGCTCTTGCGCGACCCGATCCGGGTCGGCACCGTCGGTATTTTCCATCACCCGCGCAAGATTGCGTTGCAATGTCGCTGCGGTTTCCCGCACCCGGCGGTCTGCCAAATCCGCAGCTTGATCCGTCAGCGTTTCAATCTGGTCAAGCTGGTCGCGCATCACGCGTTCCAGCGCCGCACCCTCTGCGTCTCGCATCACGTTGAATTTGTTCATAAGTTCCGGAAATTCCGCCAACAATGCGGTTTTGAGCGCATCATTGTCATCCTCCTGCACCGCCTGCTCCAGAACGCCGCGCATCACGGCAATATCCGTGGCCTTGGACGGGGCCAGCGAAACGCCCGCATCCATCGCGCGCTGTTCGATCCGGTGCAAGACGTCAAGAACGATATCGAGCTGCGCGTCGTTGACCTGAATGCCACCACCGCCCTCTTCGCGCACAACGCGCAAGCCAAGGGTAACATTGCCGCGCGCAACGCTGGCGTTCAACGCCTTGCGCAAGTCTGCTTCCAAACCGTCGATCCAGTCAGGCACGCGGAGACGCAGATCCAGCCCCTTGCCATTGACCGAGCGCAGCTCCCAGCCCCAGCTATGGGGTGCCAAACTACCGCTGCGGGACGCGAAACCTGTCATTGAACGGACCATGTACGCGGCCTCCTGTCATCTTCGTTACTACGGCTTAAGGCGAATCCGCGGCATGCCGCAAGGCGAAAGAGATTAACCAATGCCGGAGAATTCCTGACAAATTCGCCACAAATGGCATATTAAGAGTTCAGTAACCTTTGTACGGCTGCGGCAGGATGCCGACGAGGCAAAGCGGGCATCGTGTCTTGTGGGCCGTGCTCTGAAGTGCTTTTGAAATTTGTGAGAGTGAGTGTGCCATTGATGGACAACGTAAGCCAAAACGCGCAGAATGTAGTGGATATGTCGAAATACCAATCACATACGGGGTTTGCGCCCATCTCGCAGGTCGAGGCCTATTGGGAAGCGCTGCGCGGCACGCGCCTGATGCCCAAGCGGTCCGAAATAGACCCGCGCGGGATCGAGCAGGCGTTGGAATTCGCTTTCATTCTGGAACGTATCGCCCCCGGGATAGCCCGGTTGCGCATTGCAGGCAGCCATCTGAGCGATATCATGGGCATGGAGGTGCGCGGCATGCCGTTAACCTCTTTCATCACGCCGCCCTTTCGCCGTCAGGTCTCCGACACACTGGAAGAGGTGTTCGAAACCCCCGCGATTTGCGAATTGCAGCTTAAATCCGAAGCCGGTCACGGCTCTCGTCCGGCACTCGAGGCCCGGATGTTGCTGCTGCCCCTCAAAAGCGATCTTGGCGATGTCAGCCGCATATTGGGGTGTCTGGTGAGTCATGGCGAGTTGGGTAATGCGCCACGCCGTTTCGACGTGATCCACAGCGACTTGCGCGCAATTCTGCCCTCAACCGGCCCAATCACGCTAAAGCCGGCAGCGCGTCCCACAGTTCCGCCGGCGGCAGAACAGGATTTGCCGCCCCTGCAGGAACTCACTAAAGGCTTCGCAGAAGCGCCAGAGCATTTCGAGAAGAAGCCGGAAAAGCGTTTGCCACCGTACCTGCGCCTCATCAAATCCGACGATTAAACAGTACTATAGCGTAACAAGTTAAACCACCGCTGCGAATGCGCAGCGGAGGAGTTTTCGTCGTATCGACTGCTTTAGATCGCTGCCTGTGCCTGCCGCGTCGGACGCCGCGCAGAAAGCTCCTCGGCGACCAGAAACGCCAATTCAAGCGACTGGCTGGCGTTCAGCCTAGGATCACAGGCCGTGTGATAGCGGTCGGACAGGTCTTCCTCACTGACCGCGCGAACGCCGCCGGTGCATTCGGTGACGTCTTGACCAGTCATTTCGAAATGCACGCCGCCGGGAATAGTTCCCTCAGCGCCATGCACTGCGAAAAACTCGCGCACTTCACGCAGAACGGAATCAAAGGGGCGCGTCTTGTAGCCGGTGGAAGATTTGATCGTGTTCCCGTGCATCGCATCACAGGTCCAGACCACCTTAGCGCCCTCTTCCTGCACCGCCTTGATCAAACGTGGCAGGTGATCCCCGACCGCCCCCGCGCCAAACCGCGCGATCAGGGTCAGCCGCCCTTCTTCGTTTTTGGGGTTCAGCGTGGCCATCAGCCGCTTGAGATCATCGACTTGCATGGTCGGCCCGCATTTCAGGCCGATGGGGTTTTGAACGCCGCGCGCGAATTCGACATGCGCGCCGTCCGGCTGGCGCGTGCGGTCGCCGATCCAGATCATGTGGCCTGACCCCGCAAGCCATTGCCCCGTTTGACTTTCCTGACGGCAAAGCGCTTCTTCATACTCCAGCAAGAGCGCTTCATGGCTGGTGTAGAATTCCACTGATTGCAGCGTGTGCGCCGTTTCGGATGTCACCCCCGCAGCGGCCATGAAATCAAGTGTATCGCTGATACGGTTGGCGATCTCGCGATATTTTTCGGCTTTTTCACCGTCGGTAAAGCCCAACGTCCAGCCATGCACCTGATGCACGTCCGCGTATCCACCCGTCGAAAACGCGCGGATCAGGTTCAGGGTCGCGGCGGCTTGCGTATAGGCACGCAACATCTTGCGCGGGTCGGGAATGCGGGCAGCCTCGTCAAAGGCAAGCTCATTGATGATGTCACCGCGATAGCTCGGCAGCTCCAGGCCATCGACGGTTTCCGTCGCTGCACTGCGTGGCTTGGCGAATTGCCCGGCCATGCGACCCAGCTTGATAACCGGCACCTTGGCACCATGGGTCAGCACGATCGCCATCTGCAGCATGACCTTGAAGGTATCGCGGATCATGTCAGAGCTGAACTGCTCGAAACTTTCGGCGCAATCGCCCCCCTGAAGCAGGAACGCTTCGCCACGGCCCGCCGCCGCCAGATGCTTCTTCAACCGCCGCGCTTCGCCGGCAAAGACCAGAACCGGATATCGGCTCAGTTCCGCTTCGACAGCCTTCAACGCATCCTGATCCGGATAATCCGGCATCTGGATCCGCGGTTTGTCGCGCCAGCTTGCTTTGGTCCAGTCGGTCATAGTACCCTCTTCTCAACAGATGCAGGCGTCGGCCTGCGCGCCTATATCGCCTGCTCTATACAAAACACACGGCCCGGAGGCCATAACTCAATTGCCCCCCCTTGACCTCGACCTTGTGCGGTGGGCAAGGTTGCGCCCGCGAAGTGTCGCGCAAGACGCTTATTACAATAGCCTTCTTAAACTGGACGCGCCCTTATGTCGCTTGCCCCCTCCGCCAAACGAATCCCGGCAAATCCGGACAAACCGCGCCGGTTTGCATTCGTGCTATTGGAGAATTTCAGCCTGCTTTCTTTCGCCACCGCGATCGAATGCCTGAGGATCGCAAACCGCATGACGGGCAAGACTGTCTATGAATGGATCATCATCGGAGAAGGCGGCGAAGGGGTCAGCTGCTCTGCCGGCACGGCTTTTGCCCTCGACGGCGATTTGATCGAGTTGCAGCGCGACGATACCCTGATGGTCTGCGGCGGGATCGATGTGCAGCAGGCAACCACAAAGAAATTCCTCGGCTGGCTGCGCCGTGAAGCCCGCAAGGGCATGGCTGTCGCCGGACTGTGCACGGGGGCTTATTCACTGGCCAAGGCAGGTCTTCTGGACGGGCGGCGCGCGACGATTCATTGGGAAAACCAGGACAGTTTCGCAGAGGAATTCGAAGAGGTTAACCTGACCAAATCCGTGTTTGTGGTCGACAAGAACCGCATGACCACCGCCGGTGGGACGTCGTCGATCGACCTCATGCTCAAGCTGATCGCCGATGATCAGGACGAAGATCTGGCCAACGCCGTTGCGGATCAGTTGATCTATTCGTCGATCCGTACTGATCAGGATACGCAGCGGCTTTCTGTACCCACCCGCATCGGCGTGCGCCATCCCAAGCTGAGCCAGGTCATCCAGATGATGGAAAGCAATATCGAGGAACCGATAAGCCCGTCTACCCTGGCCCGTGATGTCGGCATGTCCACACGGCAGCTGGAGCGGCTTTTCCGGCGGTATCTGAACCGCTCGCCCAAGCGGTACTATATGGAACTACGGCTTCAGAAAGCCCGGAATTTGCTGATGCAGACGGATATGAGCGTGATAAATGTGGCGCTGGCCTGCGGCTTCGCTTCGCCATCGCATTTCTCAAAATGCTACCGTGCGCATTATGACACAACACCCTACCGCGAACGCGGCAGCCATTCGACACGCCTGTCGATCTGAGGTTTTGCAAACTGGCGTACCGGATTTTGCAAATGTTGCCACGCTCGATTACCCTTGCGTCAATGTGAAATCCCGCAAATTTCCTTTTCTTTTTTTTGCCGCGCACATAGGGTTTACGTTGAACATTTTGTTCCAACTTGGGAGAACCACATGAAAACGATGCTTATGGCCACAACGGCTGCAGCACTGATGGCCACGACTGCATTCGCGGGCGGCCATGGAAAAGAAGTCAAGCTTGGCGTGATATTCGGCTTTACCGGACCCATTGAATCGCTGACCGGCCCGATGTCCGCCGGTGCCGAAATGGCTATGAAAGAAGTCACCGACAGCGGCAAGCTTCTGGACGCGGCCAAAGTCGTCTCCGTGCGTGCTGATACGGGGTGTATCGACAATGGTCTGGCCGTATCGAACGCGGAACGTCTGATCGCAGAAGGCGTCATGGGCATCATCGGCGGGGATTGCTCCGGCGTGACGGGCGCTATCCTGCAGAACGTGGCGATCCCGAACGGCATGGTGATGATTTCCCCCTCCGCCACATCACCCGGCCTGACCACGATGGATGATAACGGTTTGTTCTTCCGCACTTCCCCATCAGACGCCCGCGAAGGCGAAGTCATGGCGGAAGTCCTCAAGGAGCGCGGTGTGAATTCGATCGCACTGACCTACACCAATAATGACTATGGCAAGGGTCTTGCCGATGCGATCGAGAAATCCTTCAAGGAAGCCGGTGGTAAAGTGACCATCGTCGCCGCCCATGAAGACGGCAAGGCGGATTACTCTGCCGAAGTCGGCGCGCTGGCCTCCGCGGGTGGTGATTTGCTGGTTGTCGCGGGCTATCTCGATCAAGGCGGTGCCGGAATAATCAAGGCCGCGCTGGATGCAGGTGCCTGGGAAACATTCGGCCTGCCTGGCGGCATGATCGGTGAGAACCTGCCCAAGAACATCGGTCCGGACCTCGACGGGTCCTATGGCCAAATCGCCGGTTCCGAAGGTCAAGGCATTGAAACACTGATCGAAATGGCAGGCGATGCGTTTGATGCGACCTCGCCCTACACGCCGGAATCCTACGATGCGGCGGCACTGTTCATGTTGGCCATGCAGGCGGCGGATTCAACCGATCCGGCTATATACGGCCCCAAGATCCTCGAAGTAGCTAATGCACCCGGCGAAAAGATCTATCCAGGCGAACTGGGCAAGGCGCTTGATCTGATCCGCGAAGGCAAGGATGTCGACTATGTTGGTGCCTCTGCCGTCGAACTGATCGGACCGGGCGAAGCGGCTGGTACCTACCGCCTGATCGAAGTCAAAGACGGCAAGAACGAGACCGTCGGCTTCAAGTAACCTTTGTTAACACAGCAGGAGCGGCCCGAAAGTTTCGGGCTGCTTCAACATATTACAAGGTGCAGTTCATGCACTGGCGGGGATGGGACATATGATCGTCGTTGACGATTTACACAAACATTTCGGCGGCTTTCACGCCGTGGACGGGGCAAGCCTGTCAATCGAGGAAGGGTCGATCACTGGGTTGATCGGCCCCAACGGTGCCGGAAAGACGACACTGTTCAACGTGATTGCAGGCGTTCTCAAGCCGACGTCCGGACGTGTGCGGATGGGTGACGAAGACATTACCGGCCTGCCTCCGCATGATCTCTTTCACAAGGGATTGTTGCGCACTTTCCAGATCGCCCATGAATTCTCGAGCATGAGCTGCCGCGAGAATTTGATGATGGTGCCGGGCGGACAGTCAGGTGAAACCCTGTGGAATACTTGGTTTGGACGCAAACGCATTGCCGAGGAAGAACGTGCGCTCGCCGCAAAGGCGGATGAGGTCCTCGAATTTCTCACGATC
>JAGXFI010000098.1 GCA_024637305.1 Sulfitobacter sp. | reverse complement strand
TCTGATCGCCCGTCTCCTGCCGCGGCCGATACTGACCGCCGCCTTCATCTGGGATTGGTCACGATGGCGACGGGAACACCAAGTCGCCGCTGCCGTTGCACATCGGAAAATGCGCCTCAATATGCAACTGTAGTACTAGGCAGGACACCCATTAATTCTTGTTTACGGGCATAGGTTTGTGATTCAATTCGTCCAAACAACGGGCGGGAGGATGCAAGTGGCACGATCAGACATGAGCGATCTGGAATGGGAATTCATCAAAGCCGTCTTGCCTAACAAAACGCGCGGCAAGAAGCGGGTGGATGGCCTCGTACCCAAACAAAACTCGTCAGGTGGCAAGGACCGGCTCGGGCATATATCGAAGATGGGGAGTGCTTATCTACGTCGATTGTTGGTCGTAGGCGCGACCTCCGTCACCCGACGGGCACCAACCACTGACTGCCGAACAGGGGCCTGGGTCCAATCGCTGCTAGAGCGCAAGCCGACGCGACTCGTCACCGTCGCGATCGCCAACAAGACTGCGCGAACTGCAAGGACCCTGTTCGCGAAGGGAGAAACTTACAAAACCACACCAGCCAGCTGAACGCAGAGGAGATAGCGGCGCTCGAAACGCCGCGAAGAGATGCAAGGGCAGAAGTGAATGATGATGATCAAACGGGACCGCTGCCGGGACACCCCGAGGAGAGGCCACCGGTCTCATATGCAGCGCACAAAGGCCGGACAAATGACCGCAACTTGCGACGATCAAAATCAGCTCAAATTAAACCCTTGCAAAACCGGGGTCGTCCAGAAATGACACCACCTGACCGGTTTTCCGGTCACCCTCCATCGGCGGTGAACCCGGCTTTCTTGATCGCCGCGATGGCACAGGCTTCGTCATTGTCGGATGTGTCGCCCGTGATGCCGACCGCCCCCAGAATGGCACCCTCCTGCTTGATCAGGACGCCACCCGCCACGGGCACAAGCGATCCACCTGAAAGCGCGTTCATCGCCTGAATGAAAAATGGCTCGGCCTTTGCCCTTTCATAAAGCGCACGAGAGCCCAGCCCCATGGATATGGCCCCGCGTGCTTTCCCCTGTGCGATCTCCGGTCTGAGGTTGCTGGTGCCGTCCTCTCGGGCAAGGGCCAGAAGGAAACCGCCGCTGTCGAGAACCGCCACGGTCAAAGGCTTCAGGCCCTTGTCTTTGCGCGGCTTGAGGCAATCGCGAATGATGCCTTGCGCCTGATCGAGTGTGAGTGTCATGAAAGCCCTTCTCTCAATTGACCGATCAAATTTTTGGGGCCGCGATCACGGCCTGTGACGCGATTAGCGCCTCTATCTGCCCGCTGTCATAGCCGATTTCGGCCAGAACCTCTCGGCTGTGCTGCCCTAGCCGTGGCGAGGCGTAGGCCACACGGGCCGGTGTGCGGCTGAATTTCACCGGATGGCCGATCGTTTTGACAGGGCCGGCTGTTTGATGTTCCACCTCGACGATCATGTCACGGGCCTGTGCCTGCGGGTCGGCGTGCATTTGCAGGATGTCGTTGACGGGTCCGGCGGGCAGGCTTGCCCGTTCCATGCGATTCAGCCAGTTTTCTGTTGTATCCTGGTGCATGTACCCGTTCAGGATTTCGACCAGTTCGGGCAGGTGCTTCATGCGCTGATGATTGGAAGAAAACCGCGGGTCGTCATTCAATTCGGGTACTGCGATCACATCTAAAAACCGCAACCAGTTGCTTTGATTGGCAGCACCCACGTTTATCCATCCGTCACTTGTCTGGAAAGACTGATAGGGCGCATTGAGCGGATGGGCCGATCCCAGAGGCTCGGGCTTTTCCCCAGTGGCGAAGCTGATAGCGGATTGCCAATAGGTCTGGACGATTGCGGCTTCGAACAAGGACGTATCGACCTTTTGTCCTTGCCCGGTTTTCAGCATGTTGGAATAGGCCGCGCTGATGCCCATCGCGGCCAGAATGCCTGCATTGATGTCTGAAATAGGCGCGGCGACCTTCACTGGCGGGCGGCCCGGACCTTCGCCGGTAATCGACATCAGCCCTGACATGCCCTGCGCGATCAGATCGAAACCCCCGCGTTCCGCGTAAGGCCCGGTGCGCCCAAAGCCCGAGATTTCACAATAGATCAGGCGTGGATTGACCTTCGCAAGCTTTTCATAGGACAGGCCGAGCTTTTCCATCGTTCCCTTGCGGTAATTCTCGATCACCACATCGGCCTCGGACAAAAGTTTTTGCAAAACGGTGGTGGCCTCGGGATCCTTCAGGTTGAGGGCTATGCCGCGCTTGTTGCGGTTCATCATCATGTAGGCGGCGGATTCGCCCCCTATCTCGGGAGGAACGAATCGACGGCTGTCATCGCCCGTGGGCTTTTCCACCTTGATAACGTCCGCACCCATATCGGCCAGCATCAGCCCGCAAACCGGGCCGGCCATTATATGGGCAAGTTCAATCACGCGCATCCCCGCCAAGGGGCCGGAGGTTCGAGTTACTTGCCTGTCCAAACCGGGGTCCTCTTTTCCAGAAACGCTTCCATGCCGGTCCGAAAATCGTCGCTCATGTAACACATGGTGATGAGATCGGCATCGGTCACCTGATTGGCCGCGCGATTGCGCCGCATCGCCTCTTTGGTGGCGCGCAGGGTCAAGGGTGCCATCGCGCCGATATGCTGCGCCAACTCTGCCGCCCGCGCCAGCAAGGCTGCGTCATCGTCGAGAACCTCGCTGACCAAACCCGCCGCAAGCGCTTCGGGGGCTTCGATCAGGCGGGCGGAAAAGATCAGTTCGCGCACCCGGCCTGCGCCGATAAGCTCGGACAACCGCGCCAGATTGGCCGCCGCGAGGCAATTGCCCAAGGTGCGGGCGATGGGAAAGCCAAATTTCAACCGGGCCGAGGCGATCCGGATGTCGCAGGCCGCAGCGATGGATGCGCCCCCACCCGTGCACGCGCCGTTGATCGCGGCGATGGTTGGCATAGGGCAGCGCTCCACTGCCTCAAGCACGGCGTCGATCTGCTTTTCGTAGTCCAGCGCGTCCTGCTCTGTCTCGAAGGTGCGGAACTGGGTCATGTCTGTGCCTGCGGCAAAGGCCTTGCCGCCCGCGCCTGAAATCACGACGGCCTTGACCGACAGGTCCGTCGGCATCTCGCGGCACAATTGCGCAAGGCGCTCATACATCGCGAAGGTGAGGGCGTTGCGCGCTTGCGGGCGCTGGAAAGTGATCCACATGACGCCGTCACGCATTTCATCTGTTATTTCCGAGGCAGGGGTCATCTATAGAAATACTCCACGAGGAACATTGGCACGGAGGGCACGTAGGTGCACAGCATCAGAACCATCAGCAGTACGCCCACAAACCAGACGTTGACCTTCGAGACCTCCCAGATATTCGCGCGGGCCACCGAACAGGCGGTAATGAGCACCGAGGCCACTGGCGGCGTCTGTTGCCCGATGGCGAGGTTCAGCGTCACTACAAGCCCGAAATGCACGGGATCTATACCGGCCGCCGTGATCAGCGGAATCACGATGGGAATCACAAGGATGATCGCCGCAGCGGAGTGCAGAAAGAAGCCGACAATCAGGAAGAAGAAGTTGAGTATGAGCAGGATCGCCCATTGCTGGCTGGTGATCGACAGGATGCCTTCGGCCAGTTGCTGGGGGATTTGCGCGCGGGTCAGAAAACCGCCCATCAGGACCGACGCGGCAACCAGCAGCATCACGACAGCCGTCTGGATGCCACCATCGAGCATCGCACGGCGCAGATGGCTGACATCGAGATTGCCATACCACGCTGAGACAACGAGCGCCGCCAACACCGCAAGACCCGCCGCCTCAGTTGCGGTGACATAGCCGCCGAAGATGCCGCCCAGAATGATGACCGGCAAGGTGAAGGCCGGAAGCGCATCGACAAAGGTTTCACGCAGGCGGCGCAGGTTGAACGCGTCTTCGGTGGGGAAATTGTATCGCTTGGCAAAGAGATAGGCGATGATCATCAATCCAGCTGCCCCCAAGAGGCCCGGCACGATGCCCGCCACGAAAAGCTGTTCGACCGATGTATTCGCCGAGGCCGCGTACAGGATCATCGGGATCGAGGGGGGGATGATGATGGCAAGGGACGCGGAGGACGAGGTGACAGCGGCCGAGAATTCCTTGGTATAGCCGCGCTTTTTCATCTGAGGGATCAGGATCGAGCCCATCGCGGCCACATCCGCCACAGCCGAGCCGGAGATTTCGGCGAAAAACAACGATACCCCGATATTGACCATCGCCAGACCACCCCGGATGAAACCGATGATGGCGGTCACGAAATTGATCAGTTTGTCGGTGATCCCTCCAGCGTTCATGATCGCCCCAGCCAGCACGAACATCGGAATAGCGATCAGGGAAAATTTGGTGGAACCGTCATACATATCGAGGGCGATTGTCACCAGACTGCCTGGTCCTTCGGTGGCGAGCAGGCCAAGAACGCCACACATCGCGAGGGCAACGGCAATCGGTATATTGATGCAGATCATCATCAGCATCGCTGCGAAAATGGCACCTATCAACATCAGATACGATCCTTGTTCTTTTCGAGCTCGCTTTCGACCTCTTCTTCGATCTCTGCGTGCTCCAGCGAAATGCCAGCGGCGGTGAGTTTCAGATATCCCGGCAGGCTCAGCACCTGACATATCATGAACAAGATGGCCCCGATCGGGATGACAGATTGCGTAAGCTGAATGGGTACCCAAGTGAGCGATATGAGCGTGTCACCCGCCAGCACGTCAAGCACCTGAAGCCCGGCGCGCGCCATCAGGAAAAAGAAGAGCAGCACAATCACTTCGCCAACCAGAAGTGCCGCGATCCGAAATTTCTTCGGCATGGCAAGCAAGACGTTGTCAAATCCGATATGACGCCGATGCAGCGCCGCGAGGGCCGAGCCATAATAGGTGATCCATGCCAGCATGATGGCTGCGGCTTCATCATACCAAGATAAACTTTGACCCAACAGACGCGCCAGAACGGCATAGATCACGAGCAGGGTCATCAGGATCATCAGACCAATCGTGATCCATTCAAGGATCTTGCTGACCACGCGATTGATGCGTGACAATGTGGGGAAGGAAGCGTGTTCCATTTAGGTCGGGCCTGTTGGGCACCTTTTGCTAAACCCGCGCGCTCAAGGTGCATGCGGACGCAGCCGGTGACGGTTCGAAATGAGGAGGAGAAGGGCGGCAGGATTACCCGCCGCCCATGGGTGATCAGCCCGACGTGCCCAATCCGAGGACGGTGTCGATCATCTCCTGACCGCCTTCGACTTCGTCTGAAAACTGCTGATAGATCGGCTTGGACGCCTCGATAAAGGCGGCCTTGTCGGCGGTGTTCACTTCCACCCCGGCATCCTCGATTTCCTTCAGCAGGGTCGATTCCATCTCTGCCGCCGTTTCATAGGTGAAATCCTGAGTCTTGTTGGCGCAATCCATTAGCCCTGCCTGCACGTCTTCGGAAAGACTATCGAAGCTTTTCTTGGAGGTCAGGATATAGGCTGGCGTATAGACATGGCCGGTGATGGAAAGATACTTCTGAACTTCTTGAAACTTGGCCGATGCGATTTGGGCGTAGGGGTTTTCCTGCCCGTCGATCACGCCCGTCTGCAACGCGGTAAACACGTCGGAGAACGCCATCGGCGTGGGGTTGGCACCATATTCCTGGAACATTTTCAGGCGCCAGACCCCATTGGGTGTGCGCAGCTTGATCCCTTTGAGGTCGGCAGGCACGTTGATCGGGCGCAGGTTGTTGGTGATGTGGCGAAAGCCGTTTTCGGCCAGACCGACGATGTGGTAGCCATTGTCCTGGGCCGCAGTCTGGAATACGTCCATCATCTCGGCCTGAACGCGACGCATGTGGTCACGGTCGGTGATGATGTAGGGCATCTCGAATATTCCGAAGGAATCATCAACCGACGACATGATCGACGACGGCAACGCGAAATCGACCTGCCCTAGTTTCAGTTTTTGAAGCAATTCCTTGTCTTTGCCGAGCTGCGACGATCCGAAGGTCTGCACCTCGACCTTGCCGTCCATCGCACCGTTGACGCATTCGGCAAAGTTGTTGGCGGTCGCCTCGAACAACGAGCCGGGTGCACCGACATGGCCGAACTTCATTGTCATTTCCGCCGCTGATGCGCCGGTAGCGATGCCGATGGCAGCGGATGCGGCAAGAAGCTTTGACTTGAGTTTCATGATATTCTCCTCCCAGAGTTGAGTTTCCCGTTTCGTTCCTCGTCTTCAGACTTTTAGTTTAGGCGAGCAGGCTCATCGCCGCTTGCACCCCGCCGTCCTTATGGGGAACATTCGCTTTCTTCAGACCCATTTCCACACCTGCCAGCGTGCCGATAAGCATCAGATCGTTGAAATCGCCCAAATGACCGATACGAAAGACCTTGTCAGCCACCTTGGACAGGCCGTTTCCTAGCGAAATGTCGAAATGTTCGAGGGTCGAGGCCCGGAACGCATCTGCGCTGTGACCTTCGGGCATCTTGACCGCAGTGAGAACGCCGCTTTCCTGACCCTGAGCGGCGCACAACACCTCCAACCCCCAGGTGCGCACGGCAGCACGGGTCGCGGTGCCGTGGCGGGTATGGCGGGCAAAGACGTTCTCAAGCCCTTCCTCGTGAAGCATGTCGACGGCTTCGTTTAACCCGTAAAGCAGGTTTGTGGCCGGCGTGTAGGGGAAATAGCCGGTCTTGTTCGGCCCCTCCATTTCGGCCCAGTCCCAATAGCTTCTTTGCAGTTTCGCGGTTCTGTTGGCGGCCATCGCCTTTGCGCTTGCGGCGTTGAACGACAGGCCGGGGGGCAGCATGAGCCCCTTTTGCGAGCCTGAAACGGTCACGTCCACGCCCCACGCATCGTGCTGATAGTCAAGCGAGGCGAGCCCTGAAATCGTATCGACCATGAACAAGGCGGGATGGTTGGCGTTGTTGATGGCCTGCCGTACGGCGGCGACAGGCGTCACCGAGCCGGTCGAGGTTTCGTTATGCACCACGCAGACCGCCTTGATCTCGTGCGCCTTGTCCTCGGCCAGATAGGCCTCGATCTTGTCGGGGTCTGCTCCGCTCCGCCAATCGCCTTCGATGAATTCGGCCTTCAGTCCGAGCTTTTCGGCAAGCTTCTTCCACAGGGTTGAAAAATGCCCCGTTTCGAACATCAGGACACGATCACCCGGTGACAACGTATTGACCAGAGCCGCCTCCCACGCACCCGTGCCAGAAGCCGGGTAGATGAACACATGTTCCTTTGTGTTGAAGATCGTCTTCAAACCGTCCAGCGCTCGCAGGCCGACCTTGGCGAAATCCGGACCACGATGATCAATCGTCTGTTGACCGATCGCGCTCAGAATACGGTCCGGCACCGCACTTGGCCCGGGGATTTGCAAAAAGTGTCGGCCAGCTTTTCTCATGACGGAGGTTCTCTTAATTCAGGCATTCATTGGCAGCCGGCGGAGCGCCCGCACAGGCCGGGATTTCTTTTTTGTTGAATCAACGTAATTTTGAATTCATAATTTAGTCAACCAAAAATAATTGCACCGCTGCGCTGGCGGCGAATTGGATCGCACATGACTGACCTATCCGACAGCCTTGAAAAACGCGTTGAGGGGGATCTTCTTTTCGACAGGTTTTCAAGGGGCCGTTATGCGACGGATGCCTCGCTTTACCAGATGATGCCGCTTGGCGTCCTGTCGCCGAAATCCGAAGATGACATTCGCGCTGCAATTGATGTCGCGGCCGAGCAGGGGGTGCCGATACTGGCGCGGGGCGGCGGCACGTCGCAATGCGGCCAGACGGTCAACGAAGCGCTTGTTCTGGATAACACTCAGTATTTCAAGGACATCCTTGAACTGGATGTCGAGAATCGGCGGTGCGTTGTGCGCCCCGGCATCGTGCTGGATGAGCTCAACCGCGCGCTGAAGCCGCATGGATTGTGGTTTCCGGTGGATGTCTCGACCGCGTCGCGCGCCACCATCGGTGGCATGACGGGCAACAATTCCTGCGGTGGGAAATCCCTGCGCTATGGCATGATGCGCGACAATGTCCTGTCGATCGATGCCTTTCTGGCCGATGGCAGCAAGCACCATTTCGGGCCGATCGACTCTGGTTCATCCCCGGTCCTTGCACCTCTGGCAGAAAAGTTGTTGCGTTTGGGCGCGCGTGAGGCGGCGGAAATCGACGCGCGATTCCCCAAAGTCATGCGTAGGGTGGGGGGCTACAATATCGATGCCCTCGTTCCGAAGGACACCGCCAACAATCTGGCCCATCTGCTTGTCGGCTCCGAAGGCACCCTCGCTTATTCCACAGCCATCGAGTTGAAGCTCTGGCCGCTGATCCCGCAAAAGGTTCTGGGTGTCTGCCATTTCCCGACCTTTCATCACGCGATGGACGCGGCACAGCACCTTGTCACGCTGAAGCCGCAAGGCGTCGAACTGGTCGATTCCACGATGATCGCACTTGCCCGCGATATCCCGATGTTCCGCCAGACAATCGAAGACGTAGTGACCGGCATGCCGGAGGCCCTCTTGCTGGTGGAGTTCGCGGAGGACGACCCGAGCCTGCATCTTCCCAAGCTCAAGCAGCTTGAGGAAATGATGGGGGATCTCGGATTTTCGTGGTCCGGCAAAGGCAATGGCTGGGGCGGTGTGACCAGCGTCGTCGATGTAAGGATGCAGGCGCGTATCGCCGATCTGCGCAGCTCGGGCCTCAATATCATGATGTCCATGAAGGACGATGGAAAGCCTGTCTCTTTCGTAGAGGATTGCGCGGTCGAGCTTCCCGATCTTGCGGAATATACCGCAGGCCTGACCAGCATTTTCGAGAAATACGGCACCAAGGGCACATGGTATGCGCACGCTTCGGTCGGGTGCCTGCATGTGCGGCCCGTTCTCAACCTCAAGCTGGACAAGGACGTCAAGACGATGCGCGCCATCGCCGAGGAATGTTTTGACCTCGTGCTGAAATACAAGGGCTCGCATTCGGGCGAACATGGCGATGGGCTGGTCCGGTCGGAATTTCATGAAAAGATGTTCGGGGCGCGCATGGTCGCCAATTTCGCCGAGGTGAAACAGCGCTTTGACCCCAAAGGACTATTCAATCCCGGCAAGATCGTCGACGCGCCGAAAATGGATAACCGCACTCTGTTCCGTTACGGCCCGGACTATGCGGCACCCGAATTTCGCACCGAGCTGGATTGGTCCGAATGGACAGGCAGCGGCGGCGGTTTTCAAGGTGCCGTCGAGATGTGCAACAACAACGGTGCCTGCCGGAAGCTGAAGGGCGGGGTGATGTGCCCGTCCTTCCGCGCCACCCGCAAGGAGCAGGATCTGACACGCGGGCGCGCCAATACCCTGCGCCTCGCAATCTCAGGCCAGTTGGGGCCCGATGCGCTGACCTCCGATCAGATGGCCGAAACGATGAAGCTTTGCGTCTCCTGCAAGGGCTGCAAACGCGAGTGCCCCACGGGTGTGGATATGGCGCGCATGAAGATCGAGGTGCTTGCGGCGCGGGCCAGAAAGGATGGCATCAGCTTTCACGACAGGTTGGTGGCCTATCTGCCGCGATATGCCCCTTGGGTCTCTCGTCTGTCTTTTCTGGCGAATCTGCGCAACACCGTGCCGGGTCTGGCCAAGCTGACGGAAAAGCTGTCGGGGTTTACGGCATCGCGAGATCTGCCGCGATGGAGCGCGCGAGCCTTTAGCGATGCCGAAGTCAGCACGCAGACGAACCCGCAAGCCGTGATCTTCGCCGATTGTTTCAACCGGTATTTCGAACCCGAGAACCTGCGCGCAACCGTCAATGTGCTGGGCGCGGCCGATGTTTCCCTGCATGTGGCCCGCGCGCCAAAGGGCGAGCGTCCGCTCTGCTGTGGGCGCACCTTCCTGTCGGCGGGCCTCGTGGATGAGGCCAGAGCCGAGGCGCAAAGGCTAGTGGATGCCCTGCTGCCCTATGCCAAAAAGGGTCTGCCGATTATCGGGTTGGAACCCAGCTGCCTGTTGACTTTGCGGGATGAAATTCCCGGTCTGCTGCCCGGAAAGGATGCCGAAGTGCTGGCCAGACACGCCCGTATGCTTGAAGAATACATCGCCGATCAGCAGGACAATCCAGAATTTAATCTGCCGCTCAAATCACCGGCCAAAAGGGTTATGCTGCACGGGCATTGCCATCAAAAGGCGATGGGAGTGATGTCGAGCATCGAAAAAACCCTGTCCCGTCTGCCGGACACCGAGGTCGAAATCGTCGAGACAAGCTGTTGCGGTATGGCGGGGGCGTTCGGTTACGGGGTGGAAACGCACGAGATTTCGCGCAAGAT
Organism: Sulfitobacter sp.; assembly: GCA_024637305.1. Classification (GTDB taxonomy): domain Bacteria; phylum Pseudomonadota; class Alphaproteobacteria; order Rhodobacterales; family Rhodobacteraceae; genus Sulfitobacter. The sequence continues at coordinate 946 of JAGXFI010000098.1, read as the reverse complement.
GGCTGAAGCCGACCTTGCACCCGCGGTCAGAGCAGCAGACAAAGAGACATTGATTGTCGCGGATGGAACGTCCTGCCGTCATCAGGTGGCGGATCTGACGGGCCGCAAACCCATCCATGTCGCGCGACTACTTGAAATGGCCCTTGGTCGATGAGGCGAGGTACGCAATGAATCAGGAACTGGCAATTCAGACGATCCAACGCAAATCCCTGCATCTGGAATTGGTCGAGTGTCTGCAACGCTTGATCATCGGTGGGGATCTGGCTCCTGGCAGCAAGGTGCCGGAAAAGGAACTATGCGCGCAGTTCGGGGTATCAAGGACGCCTCTGCGAGAGGCGCTGAAGGTTCTGGCGTCGGACGGGCTGATCAAGTTGGAGCCCAACCGCGGTGCTTGGGTCACGCTTGTGACGGTCAGCGAAGTGGAAGAGGTCTTTCCGGTTCTTGGAGCACTCGAGGCGCTTTCGGGGGAACTGGCCTGCAAGAGCATCAGCGATGACGAAATCACAGGCGTGCGTGCTCTGCACGAGCAAATGTTGCACGCTTATGAAAGCCGCGATCTCGACAGCTATTTCAGCATCAACCAAAAGATCCACCGCGCCATTCTGCTTGCTGCGCGAAACGACACCTTGGCAACCTCGTGCCAGGCCTTGTCACTGCGCATGCAACGCGCCCGCTATTTGGCCAACATGACAGAAGGACGGTGGCACTATGCCGTTCAAGAGCATGAGAAGATAATGGAATATCTTGCTGACCGGAATGGAAAGATGCTGGCGGAAACCCTGCTGGCGCACATGGATGCCAAGCGTTTGTCTGTGGTCCAGTGGCTGGAGACTCAGGACAGGACTGCGGATCACACCTGATTTGGGAGTGGACAAATCATGGGGGTCATGCGGCAGGTTGGCTGGTCGCGACTGTCAGGCGACCATCGAGGACAGCGGCTCTGGTG
>JAGXFI010000097.1 GCA_024637305.1 Sulfitobacter sp. | reverse complement strand
GACGGCGCGCGAGCTTAATGAGAAATCGACCGAGCTGATGGATCCCGCGCTGAGGGACATGAGCAGCAAGATGGCGCGCGCCCTCGATCTGGATCGGATCAAGGTGCATATTTACGAGGTCGAACCCGTGAACGGCCTTGCGGCACCCGATGGCCGCATCTTTATCACGCGGGGATTTTACAAGAAATTCAAAGCGGGCGAGGTCACCGCAGAAGAGCTTGCAAGCGTGATCGCGCATGAGCTGGGGCATGTCGCCCTGGGTCATTCGCGGCGGCGGATGATTGATTTCTCGGGCCAGAACGCCATGCGCGCGGCACTTGGGATGATTCTGGGGCGCTTCATTCCGGGAATCGGCTTTTGGATTGCAAACATGTTGACCACGCTTCTGGCCGCGCGGCTGTCGCGCAGCGACGAATACGAGGCGGACGCTTATGCTGCCGCCCTGCTGACCAAAGCCGGTATCGGTGTGGCCCCACAGATTTCGCTTTTCAAGAAACTCGAAGCGCTGACCGAAAGCACCGGCGGGCGTGCACCCGCCTGGATGTTGAGCCACCCGAAAACCGAAGAGCGCATCAAGGCGCTGACGACGCTCCAGTCCCGCTGGAACGGCTGAGCGCCTTTGCCAGCCGCGGCAAGCGGGCTTTCTTCAACAGTTTTCGCATATCCCAGGGCTTGCCAGACAGCCTTTGTGCCTGTTCCAGAACCCGCGACCCGACAGTTTCAATCACGGCGGGTTCTTCGTGCCAATAGCCCATCAGCAGCGTGTCAGGGTCTGTCCGCTCGATCCCGTGCTCGGCCAGCAGCCCGCGCGGAAAATCCTTGTTGTTGAGGGTGCAGATTGCATCTGCCTGACCGCTGATTGCGGCAGCCAAGACGTGAATGTCGTTCTCGTCGGGAAGCCAGAGCGGTTGCGTCAAACCATCGTCCACGGAAAGCTCTGCCAGCGGCCAGTGCGCACGCAGCATCACGATTTCAGCATCGGCCTGTGCGGCGCCCGCCGCACCCAGCTTGACCGCTGCACGGGACCATTCGGCAAGAATCCGGGCCGACCAGAGCGGTTGATAGGCACCTGTCGCCGCCGCACCGATCAGCATTTCGCGCATGACGGTCGGGTAGAGGACGCAAGCGTCCAGCAGCACCCTCATCTGACAGTGAAAAACAGCGCCTTGAGATACGCGCTTTCGGCCAGTTGCGGCAACTGCGGATGGTCTGGGCCTGCAAATCCCGTATGAATCAGCGATGCGTGACGGCCTGCCCGCCCGATCCCGCGCACACATGCCGCGCGGAACACACCCAGATCCGCCGCGTGAGAGCATGAACACAGCCCGAGAAAGCCGCCTTCCGCCACCAGCGGAGCGGCCAGCCGCGCCACACGCTCGTAAGCGCGCAAGCCCGCCTCCAACGCAGGCTTTGCGGGGGCAAAGGCGGGGGGGTCGCAAATAATCAGATCGAATTCGGCACCTTCTTCGCGAAGCGCCGTCAGCATGTCGAACGCATCGCCCTGCCGGGTCTGCAATTTGTCGCGGACATCCATTGCTGTCGCGCCCTGCTCTGCCAAGGCAAGTGCGGGCGCGGAGCCATCGACGCAAAGCGCGGATTCAGCCCCCGCAGCAAGTGCCGCAAGCCCGAACCCGCCGACATGGCTGAACAGGTCCAGCACCCGCGCGCCACGCGCAAGAGACGCGGCGAATGCGTGATTGGGACGCTGATCATAGAAAATGCCGGTCTTTTGCCCGCCCGTCAGATCAGCCATATAGATGGCCCCGTTCATCGGCACCGGGACCGGCGCGTCGGGGGCAGACCCCGCCAGTACGGCGCTCACGTCATCCAGCCCCTCAAGACTGCGCGTACGGCCCCCTGCGTTCTTCAAGATATTGGCCACGCCCGTGACCTGCTGCAAGGCCGCGGTCAGCGGTTCGATCAACGCCTCCGACCACGCCGCATTGGGCTGGATCACACAAGTATCGCCAAAGCGGTCGATGATGACGCCGGGCAAACCGTCGGCTTCGGCATGGACAAGGCGGTAAAAGGGCTTGGTAAATATCTGCTCGCGCATTTGCAACGCGCGCCGCAACCGGACCTCAAGCCATGCCTGATTGATTTCCGCGGCCGGATCGGGGTCCAGCATCCGCGCGATGATCTTGGATACAGGATTGACCGTTACAACGCCCAATGGCTGCCGCTGCGCGTCTTCCAGCACGGCAAGCGCGCCGGGCGGCAGACTCTTGGTGCGTCGGTCGATTACCAATTCATTGGCATAGACCCACGGAGCACCGTGGCGGATGGCGCGCGCGTTTGCCTTGGGAAGCAGTCGCACGACAGGAAGCGGGTGAGATGTTGAAAAGGGCGCTGTCATAGCGCCCTCCTCTAGACCTTTAATGCAGGCAGCGAAAGGTCAGATATTGTTGACCCGCTGAAAGAACCCCAGCCCGGCGTTCACATAGCCTTCGGGGCGCGACAGTTCCTGGCGGATCACTTCGGCAAGATGGGAAGTAATGCGCACCTTTTGCGTGAGGCCGCGAGACACCGCGTCCAAGGCCTGCTGGCCGCCGAAGGCATCGAGGTCCGCCTTGACGACGCGCGGCTCGGACAGGACTTCACCTGTGGCCGCGTCGCGCACAATCATCCGGAACCGGATCGAATGGACGCCACCCACGGTATAGCGCGCCTTTTCGGTGAGAGCGTGAAACCGTTCCACCTCGACGTCGATCGTGACGGCGTTCGGACCGTCGAGCGATTCAACGCCTGCGTCGGACGCGGTTTCGAAAATCTTGCGCACCTGTGCGTGACGGTCGCCGATCGGGTCTTCACGCCAGACGATATCGCCGAACGGGTAATAACGGTTCGCCTCGGAAACGCGTAGCGACTGCGGCACGGTCACATTGATCTGTGCCACGTTCACATGGTCGAGGATCGAAGCCGGCAATTGCAGCGTGTTCTTGGCCGATGTCGGACCGGCCGACGGTACCGCGCGTGCGGCGGTCGGTGCCGGGGCTGTCGTCTCGGCAAAGCCGACGGTTTCAGGTGTGGTCTGAACCGCGCGTGCCTCGAACGGCGCGTTGCGCGAGATCATGTCCGTCCCCCCGCACGCAGAAAGAATGGCACCGAGTCCCAGCGCGGCAATCAGTTTCAGGGATGTCATCTCGTCCTCCATTGGGCCTGCTCGTTGCGCCCAAATTTTTAATTGGCGTCAGAAATGGACTTAAATTGCGACGCTTTTTGGCGCGATTTTGGGCGAATGTTAGACAAATTGGAGGTAATTTCCCGCCAAAACGGGAATCGGGGCTGCCCGTGTCAGTCGCGGGGGCGCGCGCGCCAACCACCGCGGCGGCGCGGCGTGGCGATCCCTTGTTTGCCTTCCGTCATCACCTGCGTCATCGGATGGTCATCGCCCTTGTCATACTGCGCAAGCAAGGCGCGCAGACTGGCCCCAGTGTCGCGCTCCACCGGCAGGCTGAGCGCCCAGTCCAGAAAGATCGTGCGGCATTCGGCCTTGGTGATGCCTTCGATCCGGTAGGCCTCGAATATCAGGCCCTTGGGATCGTCGGGCGTTCCTTTTTTCATGTCGGGTCTCCGTAGGGTGCCAGCGCGCGCCCGACTATTGTGGCGGCATCCGCGTAAATCTGTTCCATCTGCGCCGCGAGGTCAGACATTGCGTCGCTTTCGGGATTGTCGGCCAACGCCCGGATCAACAGGTTTTGCCCCGCCTGCCCGAGGGTCTCGGGGTTCAGAGGTTTCGAGGACAGCAGCCTGCCGACCGATTGCAGCTTCCAGATGCGCGCGTAGGCGGCATCGAGTGTGGCGCGATCCGTAGCACTCAATAGCCCCGCGTCCGCAGCGGCGGCAAAGCCCGACGGTATATCGCGTTCCGTAAGGCCGCCGATCAAGGCCCCTGCCTGCGCGAACAGCTCAACATCCTGCAACCGCCCCGCGCCAATTTTGGCATCCAGCACACCATCCGGTGACTTTGCCGCAGCGATGCGGGCGCGCATCTGCGCCGTCTCGCGCAGCACATCGGCAATCTCGCGAGGATGGGACAGCAGCCTTTCACGAAAGGTATCAATAGCCTGTGTCAGCTCTTCCGGCCCGGCGATCACGTCGGCGCGGGTCAGGGCCAGATGCTCCCAAACCCAGGCTTCTTCCAGCTGATAGTTGCGGAACGCATCAAGGCTTGTGGCGACCGGCCCCTTGTTGCCCGAAGGTCGCAGGCGCATGTCCACGTCATAAAGCTTGCCCTGGGACATGGGTGCCGTCATGGCCGTGATCAGTGCCTGTGTCAGCCGCGCATAGTAGAGGCGCGCGGCAAGCGGGCGCGCCCCGTCCGACGTCTCGACGCCTTGCGCATCGTAAATCACGATGATGTCCAGATCGGAACCCGCCGTCAGTTGCCCGGCCCCAAGCGAGCCCATGCCGACGATGACGGCCCCGCCGCCGGGCGGCGGTCCGTGGCGGCGGGCGAACTGCGTTTGCACGACAGGCCAAAGCGCTGCCAGCACGGCGCGCGCCAGATCGCTGTACTGCGTGCCGGCGCGCCGCGCATCCGTCAGCCCGCGCAGGTGGTGAACACCGATACGAAAATGCCATTCGCGGGCCCATCGACGGGTGGCGTCGAGCTGCGTCTCGTAATCAGCCTCCGCCGCAAGATGCGCTTTCAGCGCGTCAGTCAGGACGGCCTGACCCGGCCAGTCGGAAAAGAAATCCCCGCCGATCACAGCATCGAGCACCTGTGGATTGCGCGACAGATGCGCCGCCAGCGCCGGTGAGATCGCCACAATGTCGATCAGCAGCTCCGCAAGCTGCGGGTTGGCGTTGAGCAGTGAAAACAGCTGCACACCAGCCGGAAGTCCGCTGAGGAACCCGTCAAAGGCCAACAAAGCCTCGTCCGGTTTGCCCGCTTGCGAAAGCCCGTGCAGCAGTTCGGGCTTCAGCCGCTCAAAAATCTCGGCACCGCGCGGGGTTCGCAGGGCGGGATAAGTGCGCCAGCGCTCGATGACCGCGGTGTCAAAAGCGTGTTCGGATGCGATCTCCGGCTGTGCGGTGCGCGTTCCGGCAAAGAATCCTTCGGCCAACCGGTGCACCGTACTGAGGCGGTCGTGCAGATCAGCTTTCAGCGCATCGCGATCCATGTCCATCATGCACGCGAGCCGGTCAAATCCCTCTTCCGTCTTGGGCAGATCGTGGGTTTGCGCGTCCTGAACCATCTGCAGGCGATGCTCTATTGTGCGATGCGCGACATAATGTTCGGCCAGTGTCACCGCCGCGTCCTGTGGCACCCATCCTTTGTCTGCCAGTACCGCGAGCCCGTCCAGCGTTCCTCGTACCCGCAGGTCCGCATCGCGACCCCCGGCGATCAACTGTCTGGTCTGCGTAAAGAATTCGATCTCACGTATGCCGCCGCGCCCCAGTTTCATATTGTGGCCCGGCAGCGTGATCGGCCCGCCGAGACCCTTGTGCTCGCGGATTGCCAAACGCATGTCGTGGGCATCCTGAATGGCCGCGAAATCAAGATGACGCCGCCAGACGAAGGGGAGCAACGTCTCCAGAAACCGGTCCCCTGCGGCCAGATCGCCCGCGCAGGGTCGCGCCTTGATATAGGCGGCGCGTTCCCATGTGCGGCCCAGGCTCTCGTAATACCGCTCCGCCGCTTCCATCCCGACGCAGACGGGTGTGACCGCCGGATCCGGACGCAGCCTCAGATCGGTCCGAAACACGTAGCCTTCGGCCGTCAGGTCGCTCAGCGTGGCGCTCATCGCGCGCGTGGCCTTGATCAGACCCGCGCGCGCTTCGTGGAAATCATCAAGGTCAAACCGGGTTTCGTCGAAGAGGCAAATGAGGTCGATATCCGAGGAATAGTTCAGTTCGGCGGCACCCATCTTGCCCATTGCCAATACGGTCATTCCGGCGGCGGTGGGGATATCGTCTTCGGTCATGCCGGGCAGTTTGCCGCGCTTGATCTGCGCCGCAATTCCCGCACGCAACGCTGCCTGACACGCCGCGTCAGCATAATCCGTCAGCGCGCCGGTTACCTCTTGCAAGGACCAGGCTCCGCCAAGATCCGCAACCGCCGCCAACAATGCCACCCTGCGTTTTCCGCGTCGAAGGTCGGCAGACAGGGCATCGGGCGGCAGATCGCATGTGGCCGCCAGCAAGCCCGCCAGCGCCGCCTTGGGTGCCTGCGCGGCCTCATCCAGCCAATCGGCTTCCTTTTCCAGCAACCCCATCAGATAGGGCGACGTCGAGACGGCAGCAATAACCACCTCTTGCAGCTCCTTGGGTAGGGCCGCGACAAGGTCTTCGGCATCGGCCGCGCGTTCCGCGTGATAGCGGCGCGGAGTTCGCGTAATCAGATCGGCAAGGCGGGTATCAGACATACGCCACCTTTGCGGTGCGGTGCGTTGTCCGTCAATGCCCATTGGGGTGCCGTGCCACATGGGGAAATGCAACATCTCGCGCCTCGGCAAGCTGGCTGTTTTCGCGACACATCGCCCTTGGCCCGACACTGCAATCGGGCGAGCATCTCGACTGCCTGCTTGCGTGTCGACGCAGGAAATTCGCGATGAATGCTCCGCTTTGAGCGCAGATTATGCATTAATACGACCGCTTAGGTTGCTGCTTTTAAATCGAAATTCACCAAGCATGTAAATATCTTTTACATTTCCCCCTTGCAAGAATCCTGGCAAACCCCAATCTTGAGGATGTGAAGGGGATTTACATCTCCGCCACGCAGACCCGGGCCGATCATGTCACGGCCTCACACTGAACCGCCAACAGAAAGGCACATCAATGTCCGCTACGACACAATCAGCCCCCTATGCCTCACGCCCAAGCTGGCTGTCGCGCGCCGAAGACTGGCTCGACGCCCGTGGCAAGGGCGCATGGATCGCCGCGATGATTCTGGGCTTCATCGCTTTCTGGCCCATCGGCCTCGCCCTTCTTGCCTATATGATCTGGAGCAAACGCATGTTCAAATCCCCGACCTGCAGCCGTCGCCGTTCGACCTCGATGCACCGCCGACCAACCGGCAACAGCGCATTTGACGCCTACAAGGCCGACACGCTGCGCAGACTTGAGGAAGAGCAACAGAATTTTGAATCCTTCCTCGAACGCCTGCGTGAAGCCAAGGACAAATCCGAATTCGACCAGTTCATGGACGAGCGTGCAAAACGCAGCGAAGACAGCGCCGAAACTTAAGCCTCGCTTGAAACCAAACCACGGCCTTCCCACATCGGGAGGGTCTGCCTGTTGACGGAGCCCTCGATGACGATGACCTATATGCATACCGCGACCCCCGATCCGCTGGACCAGCCGCAATTCTATGACAACACGCCGACCAAACGGCTGTTCGCGTGGATTGTCGATCTGATCGTCATCGTCGGGATCAGCATCGTCATCTTGCCGCTGACGGCTTTCACCGGGATATTCTTTTTCGGATTCCTGCTGCTGACGGTGGGTTTTGCCTATCGCGTCATCACCATCGCCCGCGGCTCCGCCACCTGGGGCATGCGCCTGATGGCGCTGGAGCTGCGCGACCAGGCGGACCGCCCGCTGGATCTGCCGCTCGCCTTTTTTCATACGCTGGGCTATTCCATTTCCATCGCGATGCCGCTGCTGCAAGTGATTTCGATCGTGCTTATGTGTACCACTGCACGACGGCAGGGGCTTACGGACATGGTTCTCGGCACGGTGGCGCTCAACCGTCGCGCGACCCGGTAAGGCGCTAGCTACAATCAGCGAAAATCAAGTCTTGGCCCGTTTCTGGCCGCTTGTTATGCTGACGCAAACAAACTGGATTCTGATGCGACATTCGCTCCCCCTCGCGCCCCAATTCTACGTGACGGCTCCCCAACCCTGCCCCTATCTCGAGGGCCGGATGGAACGTAAGCTGTTTACCGCGCTGCAGGGCGAAAATGCTGGCCGCCTCAACGACAGCCTGTCGGCGCAAGGGTTCAGACGCAGCCAGAATGTGCTTTACCGCCCGTCCTGCGCCGAATGCTCATCCTGCCTGTCCGCCCGGATCGACGTCAACGCCTTCACGCCGACCAAGAGCCAGCGCCGAACGACACGCCGCAATGCCGGGCTGAGCCGCCGCGCGACCTCACCCTGGGCTACCGAAGACCAATACGACCTGTTCCGACGGTACCTGGACAGTCGCCACGCGGATGGCGGCATGGCAGATATGGACGTGTTCGAATTTGCCGCAATGATCGAGGAAACGCCGATCCGCAGCCGCGTCATAGAATACCATGACGAGCAAACCCAGGAACTGATCGGTGTTTGCCTGACGGACGTGCTGGGCGACGGTGTCAGCATGGTCTACAGTTTTTACACGCCTGACCGTCCGCGCGACGGATTGGGCAACTACATCATACTGGACCATATCGAAATCGCGCGGGCGGCAGGCCTGCCCTATGTCTACCTAGGCTATTGGGTGCCGGGCAGCCAGAAGATGGGCTATAAGGCCAAGTTTTCCGGCCTCGAAGTTTTCCTCGGAGGCAGCTGGCAAAAGATGCGCGACCCCGAAGCCTTCGCGGCCGAAACCCATCCGCTCAGCAATGATCCCATTGCCGAGCAGGTCGCGAATATCTCCTTGCCGGACCTCGCCCCGCGCCGCCGTTGAGCGCGTACATGGATTCAGCCCCCGCGGCAGATCAATCTGCATGGTCTTGAGCTTTTCCACCCCGCGAAAATCAGAGACATCGATGTTCCAGGCAAAGACGTCATGGTCCCCATGATCCGCCGGGGAGTTTGAGGGGGCGTAGACCCCTCTATCAGCGAGGTAGAATCGAACGAGGCCGCCCAAGAGGCGGCCTCTCCTTTGGATCATGCTCCGGGGGGATCAGCTCGGGATCAGATCCGGCACGATCGTCACGATCGACGGGAACAACCACAAGATCGCAAGGCCCGCCAACTGGATCAGAACGAACGGAATGATCCCCCGATAGATGTGCCCCGTCGTGACCTGTGGCGGTGCGACCCCGCGCAGATAGAACAGCGCAAAGCCGAAGGGCGGCGTCAGGAACGACGTCTGCAAATTCACCGCGATCATGATCGTCACCCATTTGGGATCGAACGTGCCGCCATAGATCACCGGCCCGACGATGGGGATGACGATGTAGATGATCTCCAGAAAATCCAGCACAAAGCCCAGCACGAACAATACCAGCATCACGATCAGGAAAACCGTCAATTCATTGTCGTAGGACTTGAGGAACTGTTGGATGTAATGCTCTCCGCCAAAGCTGATCACCACGAGGTTCAAGAGCTGTGAACCGATCAGAATGGTAAACACCATTGATGTGACCTTCGCCGTTTCCCGAACCACTGGCGTCAGAACGCCCGAAGTATACAGAACCCAGCACGAGAACAGCAGACCGAACACCGCATAGAGGTAGGCTCCATAAGCCACCAGAAACGCGATCCAGCTTTCAACGCTCACGTTCTCCTGATTGATCCGCAGATCAAAATTCACCCCCACGAGAATGCAGATGATGATCGCAAGGGTGGACCAGATGATGACTTTGGGGCTGCGGTCCTCATCCTTGAGTTTGCGGTAGGCCGCAAGCATGAGCGCGCCGCCCGCGCCCAAGGCAGCAGCCGGCGTCGGGTTGGTGATCCCGCCAAGGATCGACCCAAGCACGGCCACGATCAGCACAAGCGGCGGGAAAACCACGCGGATAAGCTCGTTTCTCGCGCACAGTTTGGTCGCGTAGACCACACCGTACATCGCCATCGCAAACGGGATCGCCATCAGCACGACCATCGTGCCGGATGTAGTCAGCGGGCCGACCAGCAAGATATCGACCAATACCGTCAGCACCAGACCAACGCCGCCGATAATCAGTGGCCGCGGGTCGGAGGTGGGCGACACCCCGCGTGCCGTCGTCAGGAACAGCGACAAAAGCACCAGAATGATCGCAACGCCCGTGCCGATGGGGGCCGCTGACGCGATCTTGTCGGACAGACTGGTCGCCAGTTCCTCTTCGCTCAGTTTCACGGATTCCTGGACACCACCGGCGTCGTCAATCACCTGTTGCTCCGCGACGGCACTGTCCCAAGCGTCCTGACCATGCAGGTCGATCATCGCCGCCTGACATTCAGGGCTCACATTGGTCCGCAGGCTGGCCCCCTCGGTGATGTCGGAAAAGCTGGATACGGTCACGGACTGGCTGCCCACCATGCCGAGGTTGCCCAGCATGATCGTCCCCACTATCAACAGCGCGGGCGCGCCGACGAACCAGGTGAACGCCTCCGAGCGGGTCACGGGTTCCGCGTTGGTGGACCCCATCGGCACCGCGGGTGCCTTTTCAGGGTTCAGCAGCGCGTAGCCGAAAGCGTATAACGCATAAAGCAGCGCCAACATTATCCCCGGCAACAGGGCCGCCTGAAACAGGGTGCCGACCGATACCACCGCGGGTTCCCCCAGATAGGTCAGCGCATCGGTACATCCCAGCGAGCTTGCGCGCGCTTCTTGTGCCGTGGAATAGAGATCGCCCGCGAGCGTGCCCAGAAGAACAATGACGATCGACGGCGGAATGATCTGGCCCAGCGTACCGGACGCGGCGATCACGCCTGTCGCAAGTTCAGGCGAGTAGTTGGCGCGCAGCATCGTCGGCAATGCCAGCAGACCCATCGTGACGACAGTCGCCCCGACGATCCCGGTGGACGCCGCAAGGAAGGCCCCGACCACGACAATCGACACGGCCAGACCGCCCGGCAGCGGGCCAAAGACCCGTGCCATTGTCGTCAACAGGTCATTGGCGATCTTGGATCGCTCCAGCGTGATGCCCATCATCACGAACATGAGAACCGCCAGCAGCGTCTCGATGGATTGCCCGGCCAGCACACGTTCGTTCATCCGGTTGACGATGAATGACACGTTTCTGTCCATCGCAACTTCCCAGCCGGACGGGAAAACCGATTGCGCCACGCGGGGCAACTCTGGATATCGGAAAACCGACACCGCATCCGGCCGGACCCCCGAGTTGACCAACACACGGTAGGCATCGGACGACGTATCTATTGCCTGGTGGATCATCAATCCGGCGCTATCCAGACCAGCAATGATACCGAAAGAAATAACGCCGGCACCCCCAATGGCAAAGGCCACCGGAAACCCCGACAAAATCCCGCCAAACAGGCAGACGAAAACGATGATGAGGCCGATAACTACCCCGTCGATACCAAACAGCATCAGGTGTCCCTTGCGTTAATGGGTGCCTTCATAGGCTTCTTCGCCTTCGCCAAGCGAGTCGCGATCGAGATGTTTCCCCTCGCTCTCCGGGCCTTCGCGGAATTCGAGATAGCTGCGATAGAAAACCGCGATGGCCTGTAGCGCGACCATTACGCAAAAGAGGCATAGCAGAACCTTGAAGAGGAAATAGGCGTTGAAACCATTGGGTGAGAAACCGATCGTCTCAACGTTCCAGCGCTGAGCACGTGCCTGCATCAACAGTCGGTCCAGACTGTTCGAGGCCGAGGGGTTCGGGACAACTAGAACGCGCCAGAGAAAAAACCAGCCGTAAAGCCAGGTGATGACGGCGAAGGGGAGCATGAAGATCATCGCGCCAATCATGTCCAGCACCTTCTTGGTGCGAAATTTCACGCCCGAATAGATCAGGTCGACCCGAACATGCCCGCCTTGCACGAAGGTATAGGCCACGCACAGGCACACGACGAGCGCGTTGTAGAGCTTGAGCTCTTCGGCAAACCAGCTGACGTCGAATTCAAGGGGAATGCCAAAACCGAAGGACATGCTGGGCCGGACGAACACGCGCTGCATGAATACGATGATGATCTGCTGGATCACCATGATGAGGCCCGCCCAGGCAAAGAAGCGACCCACTGTGTTGGCAATGCCCTCCAACACCCGGACATACCCCCACATGATGCGATTATTCATCACGCCGATGACCGTTGCGATCAGGAAAAAGACTGTCAGGACAAAGAAGAGTTCGACCGACGCCCCGTAATAGATGACACGGGCGATGGCTTCCTTGTTAGACCAATCCAGCCACAGACCCGGATGGGTAACGGCATAGGCAAAGTTGTAAAACGCCATGCCAATCTGAATGAAAAACCAGGCAATCCAGTCAAACAAGGTCAAAACCTCTCAATTTGCGGCCGCTACGTCAGGCGCTGGAGGGCTGAATAGCGCAAGATCGTGGCCGGACAAACCATTTATCGTCACGAAGCTGCGCAAACGTCGCGCCCTGTCAGACCACGCCCCCGCAGATGCAAGGGCGTGGCTGTCCAGGTACTGGGTGTGGGGCTTAGAACCCGAGAACGCGGTCGCGCTGGGCGGTGTAGGCACCTTCCGATATGCTGATCCAGCTCGCGGAGTCTGCCATCGATGACATGTAGCTGTCATGGCACCGCTTGTAGAAATCATCTCCCATCGGTTCGGCGATGACTTCTTTCGAAGCAGCCCCGAACGCATCCCATATACTGTCGGAGAACTGCAGGACTTTTACGCCACCGGACTGCAGCCTTTTGAGCGCGGCCGCGTTGTTCGCCATGAACATCGTCATCGTGTAAAGGCTGGAAGACCGTGCAGTCTCTTCGATGACCGCCTGCTGTGCGGGCGTGAGGCTTTCGAACACGTCGAGGTTGGTCGTCAGACCCAACATGGGACCGGGCTCGTGGAACCCGCCAGTATAATAAATTTTGGTGATTTCCTGGAAACCGGCCTTTTCATCCGCCCAGGGTCCGATCCATTCGGTCCCGTCGATGGCACCGGACGACAGCGCCTGATACACCTCGGAACCAGGAATGTTCTGCACGGATGCACCCAGTTTGCCCAACACCTGGCCACCCTGTCCCGGCATCCGGAACTTGAGACCCTGGAAGTCATCGGGGGTGTTCATTTCCTTGGCAAACCAGCCACCCGATTGCGCTCCGGTGCTGCCTGCCCAGAATGATTTTAGGCCGAAAATGCTGTAGAGTTCCTCCGCAAGCTCGCGGCCGCCGCCATGATAATACCAGTTGGAATGTTCCATATAGGTCATTCCGAACGGAATTTGGCTGAAGAAGGACAGCGCGGGATGCTGACCGAGGAAGTAGTAATCCACCCCGTGATACATGTCCGCCTGCCCGGCTGACACAGCATCGAACACCTCGAAGGCACCGACCAGTTCGCCCGCCGCCTTGAGATCGACTGTGATCTGACCATCGGTCATGGCCGTGATGCGATCGGCGCAGAATTGCGCGCTGTCATGCACACCGGCAAGGCCGCGACCCCAGGTTGTGACCAATGTCAATGTACGCTTTCCCTGCGCATAAGCAGGTGCGGCCAACGTGGTCGCGGCAGCAGCGGTGCCGCCTAAAGCAGATGTCCTCAAGAATGAACGACGATCCATAGTGATATTCCCTCCCGGAATTATTGCGCCCGCACAGTTTGAGTAAAGCGCAGGTCGTTTCAAGTTTTTTCACCCTAAGCAGATGTCTCGCGTAAGCAAATACCTAGTAAACCGAAGATCGCAAAAAATCCGCAAATTTGGCAGTTGCGCTTCGTTTGCCCAAGAAATTTCCGCCATTACCACAGATGAACACCAAGATGCGGCAGGAATCTGCTTTGAAAAGGCTTCCGAATTCCTGAAAGTTTCACGAAAATCGCGGTCGGCGCAATAAAATTTCCAAAAAACAACTGTCAGAGACATATTTTTCACGTTTTCGCGGTTGACCTCCCCTGTTCGCGCTCATAATCTCCGCTTCATCGCAGGAGAATGATAAATGCTGACCCTAGTCGTCATTGTAGGACAAACGCGCATGGGCCGATAACGGTAATCCAAATTCGACCCCATGCGCCCCCGTCAGAACCGGGGGTTTTTTTATGGGATAAACTCAGCAACATTCCCCAAGATAGCGTCAGAAAAAGGACCTATAGCATGACACGCCAGATGACCGGAGCCAAAATGATCGTCCAAGCGCTGATCGATCAGGGCGTAGACACCATTTTCGGATACCCCGGCGGTGCCGTTCTGCCGATCTATGACGAGGTATTCCAGCAAAACAGCATCAAGCATATTCTGGTGCGCCACGAACAGGGCGCGGTTCACGCCGCCGAAGGCTATGCCCGCTCCACCGGCAAACCCGGTGTGGTGCTGGTGACGTCCGGCCCCGGTGCAACCAACGCAGTGACTGGCCTGACCGACGCGTTGCTGGATTCCATACCGATTGTCGTGCTGACCGGTCAGGTGCCGACCTTCATGATCGGCTCCGACGCATTTCAGGAAGCGGATACCGTCGGGATCACGCGACCCTGCACGAAACATAACTGGCTTGTGAAAGAGACCGACAAGCTGTCGGGCGTCCTGCACGAGGCATTTCATGTGGCCACGTCCGGCAGGCCCGGGCCGGTTCTGGTGGACATCCCGAAGGACGTGCAATTTGCCACCGGCACCTATAGCCCCAAAAAGCCGTCGACCTCGCATTACCAACCGCAGGTCAAAGGCGACATGGAAGAAATCACCGAGCTTGTCGCGGCCATCGAAAAGGCAAAGCGGCCGGTGTTCTATACCGGCGGCGGTGTGATCAACTCCGGCCCCGGTGCCAGCCAGCTTTTGCGCGAACTGGTCGAGGCAACGGGCTTTCCGATCACCTCTACCCTGATGGGCCTTGGGGCCTACCCTGCATCTGGCGACAAATGGCTCGGCATGCTCGGGATGCACGGGACTTACGAGGCCAACATGACGATGCACGGCTGCGATCTGATGATCAACATCGGTGCCCGCTTCGATGACCGGATCACCGGTGTGATTGACGCCTTCAGCCCGAAGTCCAAGAAAGCGCATATCGACATCGATCCGTCCTCGATCAACAAGGTAATCAAGGCGGACATCCCCATTGTCGGCGATGTGGGTCACGTGCTTGAAGACCTGCTGAAGGTCTGGAAATCCCGTGGCCGCAAGACAGAAGCCGAAGCGATCACGAAATGGTGGAAACAGATCGAGGAATGGCGCGCCAAGGATTGCCTCAAGTTCAAGCAATCCGGCAAGGTCATCAAACCGCAATACGCCCTGTCGCGTCTGGAAGCGCTGACCAAAGATCACGACCGTTACATCTGTACCGAAGTCGGCCAGCACCAGATGTGGGCGGCGCAGTATCTGGGATTCGAGGACCCGAACCGCTGGATGACCTCGGGCGGTCTGGGTACCATGGGCTATGGCTTTCCGGCGTCCATCGGCGTCCAGATGGCGCACCCGGACGCGCTGGTCATCAATGTCGCGGGCGAGGCGTCCTGGCTGATGAACATGCAGGAAATGGGGACGGCGGTACAATACCGCCTGCCCGTCAAGCAATTCATCCTCAACAACGAACGGCTCGGTATGGTCCGGCAATGGCAGGAACTGTTGCACGGTGAGCGCTATAGCCAATCCTGGTCCGAGGCCTTGCCCGACTTCGTGAAACTGGCGGAGGCGTTCGGCGCGAAAGGTATCTTGTGTTCGGATCCTGACGATCTTGACGACGCGATCATGGAGATGCTGAACCATGACGGGCCGGTGATTTTCGACTGTCTGGTGGAAAAGCACGAGAATTGTTTCCCGATGATCCCGTCAGGCAAGGCGCATAATGAAATGTTGCTGGGTGAGGCAAAGACACAGGGTGTCATCGACGCAAAAGGGTCGGTGCTGGTTTAACCCGTTTTCTTCAAAGAAAACGGTCCGGAATTTTTGAAAATTCCGGCTACAAACGAATAAGGATGCAAACGATGTCAGCCCTGAAGATCAAAAAAGGTGCCACCAGCCACTCCGCCTACAACCTGCGGCCCAATTTTTCCGACGTGATCGAGCGACACACCCTTGCCGTGCTGGTGGAAAACGAACCGGGCGTGCTGGCGCGGGTCATCGGGTTGTTCTCCGGTCGCGGCTATAACATTGACAGTCTGACTGTCGCCGAGGTGGACCATACCGGGCACCTCAGCCGGATCACCATTGTGACCTCGGGCACGCCTCAGGTGATCGAACAGATCAAGGCACAGTTAGGCCGGATTGTTTCTGTCCATGACGTGCATGATCTGACGGTCGAAGGGCCCAGCGTGGAACGGGAACTTGCCATGTTCAAGGTCACAGGCAAGGGCGATGCCCGCGTAGAGGCGTTGCGTCTGGCCGATATCTTTCGCGCCAATGTGGTGGACAGCACGCTGTCAAGCTTTGTGTTCGAGATCACCGGCGCGCCGGACAAGATCGACGCATTCGCCGATCTCATGCGCCCGCTGGGATTGACTGAAGTCGCCCGGACCGGCGTGGCGGCCCTGTCACGCGGGGAGTAGTCACGCGACAGGGCTCTTCGTCACGCCTTGCGAAGCGCCGGTTCCATATTTCCGGTGATCTTGCGCGGTGCGAATGGCAGGACCTGCGCCGTACCTGAATCCGACATGACCGCGGAGTTTTTCAGACGCTCGGGCAAACCGCTGAAGGCGTGCTCTTGTACCAGGCGCGCGTTCTTTGCCTGACGCAGGTTGCGGCAGATATCGACCTCGAACTGAACCATATCCCCCGCATCGAAAAATCCGGTAGGATCAAGGCCACCATCCTTGTCATGATAAAATGCCAGATCGCCGTTGTCGTCGCACCAGATCACCGCTTTGCGATCGGCTTGGTCACACCAAAGAACAACACCAATCATTTCATTCCTGCCAATTTCACAACTGTTACTCAAATGTTACCAACTACCTTAGGGTGTAGACATGTCTATTTCCGTTGCAGTGGTGCGGATTTTGTGTCATCCGGCAGCAATACTGACCTGATCTGTATCACCGTTGACGCTATTTCGCGTCACACCTGATCGAAATAAGCATTTGGGTGAAACCAAGAAACACAGAATGATCTGATTAACCACTTTGGTTGGGTTTGAATGACACAGATTGATCCCACTCCGTCAGAGCTACGAAGCATGTTCGGCAGAAACCTGCGCATTCTTTCGGCCCCTTACGCGTCGATTTCGGACCTTGCGCGCCAACTCGGGATCAACCGCACGCAGTTCAACCGTTACTTGTCCGGCGAAAGCTTTCCGCGGCCGGACATCCTGGCCCGCATTTGTCGGTTCTTCGATGTGGACGCGCGGATCCTGCTGAATCCGGTCGAGACCCTGACCCCGCCGAGCGAAGCGGTCGGGGATCCATTCTTGCGTGGCTTTGTCGGTGCCGGCATCCAGAACCTGCCGGAAGCCCTGTTTCCCAGCGGGTTCTACCGGTTCTCGCGGCGCAGTTTTGTCGACCTCGATACCTATGTCGTTGGCATGGTCCATGTCCGTCGCATCGGGCGCAGCACGTTCCTGCGCGGGTACGAGACAAAAGAAGCCATGCGAATGCAGGGGTTGCCCGAAGACGGCCCGTCGCGCGAATTCCGCGGACAGGTGATGCTGCAAGAAGACGGCGTGGCTCTCCTGGTTGCACGGCAAAACGCGATGACCTGTTCGTTCAATTTTCTCAGCAAGGTCGCGTCGTTCCAGAACAACTTCTGGGTCGGATACCTTACCCGCACCGTCCCGGAGGCCACAGGTGGGCTGCGCGCGGCGCGGCTGGCCTATGAATATCTCGGGACGTCACTTGGACCCGCGCTTGACGCCGCGCGCATTTCTGGCTTTCGCAAGGCCGATCAGCTGCCCCCCTTTCATGCCCGTCTGTTGAAACCCGGCACCGATTTCCACTGATCGCGACATGTCGCCCGCGATAAAGTCTGGTCGCTGGCAGGCCGGGCAACGATGCACGGTCGATGCTATGGTCATGGCATCAATCAGGAGTGCATCATGGACCGTCAGCCTACAGATCTCAGCACAGTGCGCCGTCCCATCACAGAGGCGAACGGCCTGCCGAATGCCCATTACATCGATCAGGCGACCTTTGACGAGGAACGTCAGGCGGTTCTTTTCGACAACTGGGCGGGGCTTGCCGTCAGCGCGGATGTTCCTGAAGTCGGCGATGCGGTTCCGGTAACCTTTCTTGGCATGCCGCTGTTGATCGTGCGCGACCGCCAATCGACCGTCCGGGTTTTCCAGAACACCTGCCGCCACCGCGGGATGATCCTTGTCGAAGAGCCGCGCAAGATCGAGGGGGCGATCCGCTGCGCCTATCACAGCTGGTGCTATTCCACCGAAGGTCGCCTCGTGAGCACGCCGCATGTCGGCGGCCCCGGTCAGAACACCCACGAAGGGGTCGATCGTTCCCTTCTGGGCCTTGTGGAAATCCGCAGCCACATCTGGATGGATATCATCTGGATCAATGTCTCCGGCACCGCGGCACCGTTCGAGGTGGCAAATGCCGACCTGCTGTCGCGCTGGGCAGAGTTCAACAAACCGATGCATCATGGCGGTGCCGACAGTCGTTTTCAGCTGACAGTGACCTGCAACTGGAAACTCGCCGTCGAGAATTACTGCGAAAGCTATCATCTGCCTTGGGTCCATCCCGGCCTGAACAGCTATTCCCGCCTTGAGGATCATTACCATATCGAAGAACCGGGGCGTTTTTCGGGTCAGGGAACGCTGGTCTACCGGCAACTCAAGGGCGAAGACGGCAAGACATTCCCGGATTTCGAAGGCCTGGCGGACAAGTGGGACACGGCGGCGGAATATGTCGCGGTCTATCCCAACGTCCTGCTGGGGGTTCACCGGGACCACGCCTTTGCGATCCTGCTGATTCCGGACTCCACAGAACGCACAACCGAGCATGTGCATCTTTATTATCCGTCGGCGGACACGGCGGCGGAACTGCGCGACCGCAACACGGCACAATGGAAAATGGTGTTCGAAGAAGACATCTTTGTTGTCGAGGGCATGCAAAAGGGACGCCATGCCCCCTATTTCGACGGCGGCAGGTTCTCGCCGGCAATGGACGGACCGACGCATCTGTTCCACGACTGGGTCGCCGCCCAGGTTCAGCGGCATCGCACACCGGCTCAAGCTGCTGAATGACCACGCTTGACGACCGCCTGCTCGCCGCTCATGCGGCGGGCGATCTCGCAGCGCTTGTCGATCTTTATACCCAAGCAGG
>JAGXFI010000096.1 GCA_024637305.1 Sulfitobacter sp. | reverse complement strand
TCATCCGCTCGCGCAGCCGGCTTACTCTCTCCTCTGTCATGGGAACCTCCTGTCTGATGATTGAGAAGGCCCCAATCGTCAGGCAGGTCATCAATATCGCAAAATGCGCGCCGCTTTGGTCAGACCAAAACTCCCACCACAAACGCCCTGTTACGGAAGCGGCTTCGTCCATGGGCCGGGCACGTCGATGCTGCCATCGCCAGCGGGCTTTCGCTGCAAAAGAAAACCTACTTCTCAAGTTTGCCCGAAGCGGAAATTGATTTGATACCAACGCCAGTTGATCAACAAGCACGCTGAGTGTCGCACTGCGAATGCCCAAAAAGCTGCATGTGTTGCCAAAAACCGCCACGGAAGAAAAAATGACCATAAACGTTGGCTCTGACATCCTTGCATGGACACGCGAAATCGCCGGTTGTTTCGAAGAACCGCATCAATCCGGTGGCCCCGAAGAGAAAACATCGACTTGACAATACCGAAACTTCTGCAATTGGGTTAAGCTTTAGTCACTCAAAAATGGTCAAAACCACATGCAGGTCAGCGTTCGCGACAACAATGTCGATCAAGCCCTCCGGGCTCTGAAAAAAAAGCTTCAGCGAGAAGGCGTGTTTCGCGAGATGAAGCTCAAGGAACATTTCGAGAAGCCATCCGAGAAAAAGGCTCGCGAGAAAGGTGAAGCCGTCCGCCGGGCCCGTAAACTGGCGCGCAAGAAGTTGGAACGCGAAGGGTGATGTGAATTCTGTTGCTGCAGACAAGATCGTGCGGTGGTTCGGCACTGCTGAACCGCCGCAATAAGAAATCTGCAGCAAGTGTCCAAACAGCGACAGCCAACAGGTTGTTAAGCACAAACACCACGGTGATCCAAATCTCCAGCGCCGGATCGCTGGATTCAGAGGCATGCAGGTACTGCGTGAAAACCAGATAGGCCTTTGGATTGAGCAGCAAGAAGATAGCCTCATCCAGGAATGGGGCGCTTTTCGCCTCTATGGGGTTTATTGGAGCCTCTGAACGTAAGAATCCAAAGCCGAGCCCGAACATGTGGACGGCGCCGCCGTAGCGCAGCAGATCGAACAGGATCGGGCTCAGGCGCAGCATGACGTCGGTGCCCCCATACCGCTTCTGGCTGCGCTGCCAACTGCGACAGCCAGCCTCCAAGCGGACATCAAGCTAAATAACCGAAACCGAAACCGAAAACGGCCCTTGGCCTTGCCGGTCGCGGAACGGCGATGGTGCTGGCGTTACCAAAGCCGCAGACACAAACTGCAAAGTCATCATCAACCCGGCTCTGAATCATATCCAGACTGCGCTGCACAATGCTTGCAAGTAACCATTTGACATCCCAGCAGAATTGTCCTCATGATGCCGGAAAAAGGGGAGGATCGAAAATGGCTCTAACAGCAATAATCGAAGCGCATGGCGGACCCGATCAGTTCAAGTTGGTCGACCTCGATGTCGGCGATCCGGGAAAAGGCGAGGTCCGCATTGCACATAAAGCTGTAGGCCTGAATTTTATTGATGTTTACCAGCGCACCGGACTTTATCCGATGCAATTGCCCCACGCGATGGGCATGGAAGCCGCAGGCGTCATTGAAGCTGTGGGCGAAGGGGTAACGCATCTGAAGGTCGGTGATCGTGCTGCATATGCTTCGAACCCGCCGGGCGCTTACGCTGAGGCACGTGTCATGCCTGCCGCTCAGGTGTGTCCGCTGCCTGATGGCATCTCCTTTGAGGAAGGTGCTGCGATGATGCTCAAGGGTATGACAGTGGAGTATCTGTTTCACCGCACCACTCCACTGAAGTCGGGGGATACAGTGTTGTTCCACGCTGCGGCAGGCGGTGTGGGCCTTCTGGCTTGCCAATGGGCGCGCTCGGAAGGAATCAGATTGATCGGAACCGCAGGAACAGATGAAAAATGCCAACTCGCGCAGGATCATGGAGCAACCCATTGCGTGAACTACCGCAGCGGCGATTGGGTGGCGCAAGTGCGCAGCCTGACAGACGGCAAAGGTGTTGATGTCGTGATGGATGCCGTGGGCAAAGACACGTTCGACGGATCACTCGAGTCTCTGAAGCCTTTGGGCATGATGATATCTTTCGGAAATGCTTCGGGACCGGTGCCTCCTTTCGATGTTGGTATTTTGGGAAAAAAAGGGTCGCTGAAGATAACACGACCCACGCTGTTCACGCATATTGCCGATCACGCAACCTGTCAGGCCATGGCACAGCATCTTGCTGAAAAAGTACTGGCAGGAGAAGTGAAGATTAACATCGGCCAGCGATTCGCGTTGCGCGATGTGGCCAAAGCGCATGAAGCGCTGGAAGCACGCAGGACAACAGGCTGTACAGTATTGGATATCTAAAGCCTTATTTTGGGTCATGGCATTGCTTGTGACGCGTGATTGTCGGTACCGGATGCAGAAACTTTGCAGCCAGTGACATGTCAAACATCGAAGCGGACATTAGCTGCATTGCTTAAACCCGATTCATTTGGCTTCACTCGACGGAACCCAGCGCTCGGCCCGAAGGACCGCTTCCGAGAAGGTGCAAGAACGTCGCAAATGTCAATCTCTGCGCAAACAAAACCTCCGTGGATGCCGCGGCGAAGGGGGCCCCTGCCCTCATCAGCCGCGGTCATGAGCGACGCGGATCGGCTTCGGCCACCGGTCACTGCGCCAGCCGCACTGCTTCACGCCGAAACTCCTGCGTCAGTCTGTTCCCCTAGCGTGGGCTGCGTCCGTTTCGAAGCCGCCCTGCAGGCTGCAGGCAACCGTCCGATCTGATCTCGTCTGTACATATCAAAGAATAGTCCCGTCTCGCCTGGGCAGCTATGGCCGCCCGCGCATGACCGAAGAGATGGAAGAGATCGGCCAGAACTTTAGTCATCGCCGCATAGGTCGTTTGATGCGCCAGAACGGCATCTCCCTTTTCAGAACGCGCAAACACAAGGTGACGACGGACAACGACCACCAGTTCAACATCGCACCCAACCTGCTGGGTCGGGACTTCACGGCGGATAAGCCCAACCAGAAATGGGCGCATGATACCAGATATGTCTGGACCCGCGAGGGCTGTTTTTATCCGCCCAATCCTGTTCGCACGATTATCAGCAAATCCTGCGGCAACACGGGTTCAGCGTGTCGATGAGTGGCAAGGGTAATTGCAATCACAACGCGGCAGTCGAAACCTTCTTCAAGACCATCACTATCGGGACATTGCTGCGCAATGCCCTGCCGTGCAGTACAAGGCCGAACTGATCAGGCGGCGATCATGGAAAACGCGACGGCAGGCTGAGATGGAAAAGCCCGGTCGTTTTCGAACGGAAGGTGGCTTCAACGAGCACTCGGAGCGGCGCAAAAGGGCGACAGGTCCGACACGGTGTCAGGGCAATGGCTGGCCGGATTGCCCCATTTCGACGGATTGGCAGGGGCGACGGCTTCGCCATGAACACTCGAATTGACAGTAACGACCATATATACCAACGCTCACAGGCACTTGATTTCCTACCACCAATTTCTTGGGTATGTTGTCCTTTATGAAGACGCGTTGGGCACGATTCGCCATTTTGGCGACCAAACGGATGGTGGGGCTAATGCTCTTTCTGGCGTTATTGGTATCTCAATCCGCGATGTATGCCGAAGCCTCGCCGGACACCTGGGCGCATGATCAACATCAATCGCATGCCGCGCATCAAGCTGACTGCCCGATGACGGCATCAAAACTGCCCGTCACAGCACCTGGGGACCCGTGTCCAGACCATTCAGCCATAGCACATTGTTCCGTTGCACCATGCTGCTTTCACAGCGCTGACGGTTTGGTAAACGCTAAGCTCTATGGAACTCCAACGGCCCAAGGCCTTCGCTTCAAAGATGATAATGCCGTCTTGTCACACCCTTCAATCCCTCGAGACCGACCACCACGCCTCGTCTGATCATTCTTCCCAGCGGCTGGTGCATTCCAAGCACCAACCCTTTCGACTGATTGGAGGTGACCTGCCCTGATGCAGGTCCAGACAGAGGTATTCCATGCGTGGACGATATTCAGCCCTGAGCATACTTGCGCTCGCCGCAGGTGTGGCCGGGGGCATCTATTTGGAACGATTGTATTTCAACCCGGCGGGAATGGCCGGCGATGACGCACCAGAGGTGCTTTATTGGGTCGCTCCGATGGACCCGAACTTCCGCCAGCCCGGGCCGGGCAAGTCCCCCATGGGGATGGATCTGATCCCGGTCTATGCCGGACAGGAACCCTCTGGCGATCCCGCCGAGGTGACGCTATCGGCCGCTGAGATCAACGCCCTTGGTGTCCGCACCGCCCTCGCGCAGGTCTTGGAGATCTCGCACCGCATCGAAACGGTAGGGTTCGTAGGATATGACGGACATTCAACAAGTCACGTGCACACACGCGTGGATGGTTGGGTCGAAGTTCTCAATGTACGCGCTGTGGGCGACCAGGTGCGCAAGGGCGACGTGCTGTTTGAAATGTTCTCCCCCGAGTTCGGCATTGCGAGTTTCGACTTCATTCGCGCCAATGAAGACGGAATAGGTCTCTCTCTGGAAGCCGCGCGCAACAAGTTGCGCAGCCACGGCGCGACGGAAAGCCAGATCGCACAGATCGAGGATACCGGTAAGGTTGCGCGGCGCATCCGTGTCGAAGCCCCCCGCGATGGCATCGTGATCGGCCTAGCGGCCGCGGACGGCATGTTTCTGCAACCGGGCACGCAAGCCGTATCAATCACCGACCTCAGCGAAGTCTGGCTGATCGTTGATGTGTTCGAGCGCGACATTGCCCGCATGACGGATGACATGCGCGCTATCGCCCGTTTTGAACATCTGCCGGGACGGACGTTTGAAGGCAGGATCGACTACGTTTATCCCGAGCTTGATCCGCAGACCCGCACATTACCCGTCCGCCTACGGTTCGACAACGCAGAGGGTCTCTTGTTGCCCAACATGTTCGGCACAGTCAGCCTGGTTCCTGCCCAGACCCGAACTGCGCTGACCGTTCCATCCGAAGCGATCATCCGCACAGGAGCGGCTGATCGTGTCATCCTCAAGACCGGCGAGGGCACGTTCATGCCGCGGCTGATCACGACCGGTTTGCGCGATAATTTTGGCGGCGGCGGGCGCACCGAGGTGGTTCAGGGGCTTGCCCCGGGTGAGGAAGTCGTTGCGTCAGCGCAATTCCTGATCGACAGCGAAAGCGCGCTCAGCGCCGGTCTGATGCGCATGGCACCCACCGATCAAGCCTCTGCAAGCGGCACGGGCGAGCTTGTCGCGCTGGACCGCAACGCCCGCATGGCGACGATCCGGCATGGCGCACTCGAAAGTCTGGATTGGCCTGCCATGACGTCGCGTTTTCCGGTCCGCGCCGATGTCACGCTTGATCGCCTCACGCCGGGAATGCTGGTCGCCTTCAAAGCGGCGCGCGGCGCGGACGGGCTTCTTGGTCTGATGGAACTTGGCAGCGATGATGGCATCGCGGCGACCGGTCGCGGCACGGTGAAGGCGGTGACGGCAGATGGCAAGCTGACGCTGTCGCACGACCCGATCCCAGAGCTGGGCTGGCCTGCCATGCAGATGGACGTGTCCGTTGCAGGCTTTGATCCGGCCACAGTCCCGCTGGATGCTCCGGTCGAATTTGACCTCAGCAAGGGCGACGACGGTCTCTTTACCATTGTTGCGGTCCGCGCTGACGGGATGGAGGCAGCGCCCGCAATGGCAAAGGCTGAGCAGGAACCGATGGCCGATGAAGCGCCAGCGATTGTTGTCTTGGGGACCATTGACGCGCTCGACGAGGCCACCCGCGCGGCAACCATCAGCCATGGCCCGATAACGGAGATCGGAATGCCCGGAATGACAATGGAATTCGGCATAGAGCCGTCGCTCGACCCGGCGGCATTGCCCATCGGAGTCGAGGCCGAACTGACCTTTGCACGCCCGGACGGGATGACAATGATCCTCAAGAAGGTCGAACCATTGAGGCCCCCGATGGAAGTCAGCGGGACCATCAACTCCGTCGATCTCGACGCAGGCATCGCCAACATCAGTCACGGCCCCATAGCCGAGATCGGCATGCCGGGGATGACGATGGACTTCGCCTTTGATGAAAACCTTGACCCTGCATCCCTGCCTTTGGGGAGCGAGGTCACGCTGCTTCTGCATCGCAATGCTGACTTCTCCATGATGCTGGTCGGCACCCGCGAACGAGAGGTTATGCAATGATCCCGGCCATCATTCGCGCCTCTATCGCCAACCGGGTCATCATCCTCGCGTTGGCGATCATGATGGGCGTTGCCGGCATCTGGGCAATTCGAGAAACCCCTGTGGACGCGATCCCTGATCTGTCAGACGTGCAGGTGATCGTACGGACACCCTTTGCCGGGCAAGCCCCGCAGGTGGTCGAAGATCAGGTCACCTATCCCATCGCGACTGCCATGCTGGCGGTGCCGGGTGCCAGTGATGTGCGCGGGTTTTCGTTTTTCGGTGACAGCTACGTTTATGTCGTGTTCGAGGATGGCACTGATCTTTATTGGGCGCGCACGCGTGTGCTGGAATATCTCAGTCAGATCACCGCGAACCTGCCGGAGGGTGTATCGCCTCAGCTAGGGCCCGATGCAACGGGGGTCGGCTGGATTTATCAATACGCCCTGATTGACCGCACCGGCGGGCACGATCTGGCGCAACTGCGCACGCTTCAGGACTGGTTTCTGAAGTATGAATTGCAGACCGTCGACGGCGTGTCCGAGGTCGCCACCATCGGCGGCATGGTCAAGCAATATCAGGTCGTTGTCGATCCGAACAAGCTGCGCGCCTTTGACGTGACACTGGCCCAAATTCGAAATGCCATTCAGGACGCCAACAGCGAAACCGGCGGATCGGTGATCGAGATGGGCGAGGCCGAATTCATGGTCCGCTCCACCGGCTATGTCGACGATCTGGCCGATCTGGCCAAAGCCCCTTTGATGGTGAACCAGCGAGGTGCGGCACTGACGCTTGGCGATGTGGCTGACATCCGGCTTGGCCCCGAGATGCGGCGCGGCGT
Organism: Sulfitobacter sp.; assembly: GCA_024637305.1. Classification (GTDB taxonomy): domain Bacteria; phylum Pseudomonadota; class Alphaproteobacteria; order Rhodobacterales; family Rhodobacteraceae; genus Sulfitobacter. The sequence goes on along the minus strand of JAGXFI010000096.1, from coordinate 2,595 downwards.
TGGCGAGTTGAACGGTGAGGGTGACGCTGTCGGCGGCGTGGTGATCCTGCGCTGGGGTGGTAATGCACTGGCCACCATCAAGGCGGTCGAGACGCGGATCGAGGAACTGCACGCCTCGCTTCCCGAAGGCGTCGAGATCGTCACGACTTACAACCGCGCCGGTGTGATCGAACGCGCCATCGAGAACCTGCAGAAAAAACTGACCGAGGAATTCATCGTCGTCATCTTGGTCTGTGCGGCCTTCCTGCTGCACATCCGCTCGTCACTGGTGATCCTGCTATCCTTGCCTCTGGGCATTTTTGCGGCCTTCATCATCATGAAACTTCAGGGCGTAAACGCCAACATCATGTCACTGGGCGGTATCGCCATTGCCATTGGCGCGATGGTGGATGCAGCGATCGTGATGATCGAGGCGATGCACCGGCGGCTTGAGAAAGAAAAGCTGACGAACGAGAACCGATGGCGGATCGTCACGGAATGCGCGACCGAAGTCGGTCCTGCCCTGTTCTTTTCACTGGCGATCATCACCGTCAGCTTCCTGCCGGTCTTTGTGCTCGAAAGCCAGGAAGGGCGTCTGTTCAAGCCACTTGCCTTCACGAAAACCTACGCCATGGCGGCCGCCGCGATCCTGTCGATCACCCTTGTGCCGGTGCTAATGGGCTATTTCGTGCGCGGGCGCATCCTACCCGAGCACAAGAACCCCCTGAACCGGATCGTGATCTGGATTTACCGCCCGTTTCTGGATGCCGCCGTGGCGTGGCCTTGGGCGACAACACTTCTGGCGGGTGTGCTGGTAGCCTCTATGTGGTGGCCGCTGCAGCGGATCGGGACGGAGTTCATGCCCGAGCTCAACGAGGGCGATTTTCTCTATATGCCAACTCTGTATCCCGGTGTGTCCATCGGCAAAGCGCGCGAAGTTCTGCAGCAGACCGACCGGCTGATCGCAACGGTGCCCGAGGTGCTGACGGTCCATGGCAAGCTCGGCCGCGCGGACACGGCCACCGACCCGGCCCCGCTGACCATGATCGAGACCACGATCCAGTTGCGCCCCGAGGACGAATGGCGCGAGGGCATGACAATGGAGATGATCCGAGGCGAGCTGGACCGTGTTGTGCAGATCCCCGGGGTCACCAATGTCTGGATTCAGCCGATCAAGAACCGGATCGACATGCTGGCGACCGGCATTAAGACGCCTGTGGGCGTCAAGATCTCGGGTGCCGACCTGAGCGTGATTGAACAGATCGGCATTGAGGTCGAACGCATCGTTGCCGGTATCGAAGGCACTGCATCGGCCTATGCCGAACGGCCCATCGGGGGTCGCTTTGTCGAGATTGACGTTAACCGCGACGCAGCCGCCCGCTACATGATGAGCGTGCGCGATGTGCAGGACGTGGTGCAGACCGCCATTGGGGGCATGCAGGTGTCGGAATCCGTCGAGGGGCTGGAACGCTTCCCGATCAACCTGCGCTATCCGCAGGAATGGCGAAACAGTCCCGAACGGCTGCGCGAGCTTCCGGTGGTCACACCTTCCGGCGCTCATATTCCGCTTGGAGTGCTTGCAGAGATCAGGGTGGTGGACGGTCCGGGCATGATCCGTTCGGAAAACGCCCGCCGCACCGGATTCGTGTTCATAGACATTTCGGGACGTGATCTGGGCGGCTATGTCACCGAAGCGCGTGAGGTGGTCGCGAACGAGGTGACACTGCCGCCCGGCTATTCCATCACTTGGTCCGGCCAGTACGAATACATCGAGCGCATGCAGGAAAGGCTGAAGTTGGTCGCGCCGGCCACCCTGCTGATCATCACATTGATGCTCTTTATGGCGTTCAACCGAGTCATTGAGGTGGGCATCATCCTCGCCGCCATGCCGGTGGCGCTGGCGGGTGGCGTGTGGTTCCTTTGGTATCTCAATTTCGACATCTCGGTCGCCGTTCTGGTAGGCTTCATCGCGCTGGCTGGCGTTGCCGTCGAGACGGCCATAGTGATGTTATTGTACCTCAACCTGGCTTGGGAGAAGCGCAAGAAACTGGTCGTCGCAGAGACACGCAAGTTGACTTCCACCGATGTGGATGAGGTCGTCTTCGAAGGCGCGCTACTACGCGTTCGGCCCAAGGTGATGACCGTGGCGACCATCTTCGCCGGGCTGATCCCGATCATGTATGGTACCGGCACCGGGTCGGAGATCATGCAGCGGATTGCAGCACCAATGGTCGGAGGCATGGCGACGGCAACGCTGCTGACACTCTTCGTGATCCCCTCGATATTCGTGATCTGGAAGCGGCTCGCCCTGACCCGTGTCAATCGCGAACTTGAGAATACCGCCGTGGCGGCACTGACCGCCGATCCAGCACCCGTCCCGGCGGAATGACGCTGAAGCACTAACCTCAACCTGAAAGGCACTCTATGAAACACCTTATCTTGACCCTCGTGGCAGTTCTTCTCGCCGCACCGGCAGCCTTTGCCCAGATGAACCATTCCAACATGGATCACTCCAACATGCCCATGACCGACACACAGATGGAGAGCGCGGTTCACACAAAGGCAATCGTCAATTCCATCGCCGACGGCACGGCCAATGTCAGCCATGAACCGATC
>JAGXFI010000095.1 GCA_024637305.1 Sulfitobacter sp. | reverse complement strand
CTTCGGATGGGGCATACATGTTGATTTCCATGCCGCAGTTAACTTCTTTCAGCTTCGGTGCGCTCCAGGACATTGGGTCTCCTCCCATATGAAACTAGTATTCGAAGAGGCATTTGCATTTGGCTTCAGCAAAAAATCAGCGTTATTCATAAACCTCAAGTGTCAAGCTTGGCGGATTCTTTCAGCATTTGTCAAGGCGCACTGAACGGGGCTGATGTCAGACGGGGCAGCGCACCGGTTAGCGTGTTTGCAAGACAACCGCAGCCCCTTCCGCTATTTCAAAACGTCACCCCAGATCATTCGCCTGGCGGTGTTGCTGTACGTCCGCTTTCCACTCTTGCTTCAGAACGTCGAGGGTCTGCAGCATGAACGCGGTGTCGATATCAGCCACCAAACCATCCGGTTCTGGTAGCACCGGTTCGGCCAGTTGTTCGCCGTCGAGGTGTGCATGCGGCGTTTTGAAGGCATGAAATCCAGTTTGTGACGCGCGAAGATCAACGCTGCCGGAGGTGCCCCGCGACGGCGACGGTTGATGAAAGTATCCGGTTGTATCTCAGTCGCTTTTCCATCAGGCGGGATTCGAACCAAAATCTTAGCGAAATAAAATCAACGGGTTGCGATGCGGAGAAGGTTCGACGTCAGTCCCGCTTGTTCCGTCAATTAAACCAAAATATCTCTATCTTTCAGAATTCAGGGATTAACCCCGATGGTTCGTCCCCCCATTTTGACCGCACTCACAAAAGCCTCGGCGTCATCGACGTAGTCGTCAAAGCTCGCGATATGGCCCTTGTGCGAATCCGCCAGCAACCTCGAAGACAAACCCTGCGCACGATGATCCAGCAGGTAAAAAGGCACGAAGCCACGACCAATGAAATCAATGGCCGTCTCGTAATATTCGAAAGAGCCTTCTCCTCGGCCCGGAAAAAGCACGATGAAACCGCGAGGGGCAATCGCAGCCAAAGCGGCTATACCTGACGCGATTGCCGTCGTTGGCGTTGGTCACTTGGCTAAGCTCCCATGCTGGGAAGTTGGGACTCGTCGAAGGCCAGCGTCGGACGGACCAGGAAAAGAAACGCCAACCCGACAAGGCTTCATCGCCTGAGGTAAGAGGCGCCAAACCGCTTCAATACGCGTACTGCAATAGGGATAATCCTGGGCCTTCTCATACCCTGCGGGTCTTTTCAGAAGTCACGAGGGCCGACCATGTGTGTACCGTTTCCTGTTGAGGTAGGATCGATAGGTCACACAAATAGCTTTTACACAAAGAATCTCCGGGCCAGATCAAAGCGACCTTCGTGGGCGCTGTACCCTATGCGGCCAACTTCGTCGCCATCGCGCGAGCAGATCCGCTCTTGTCCTTCAGCGTCGTCACCTGCTGACCGTAACCTTGCAGGAAGTGGTATATATCAGTGTTCCATTCCAGAACCGAAGCGATGCTGGAAAACGGGGCTGACGGGTGCTGTGACGGAACCATGCTGGCGCGTTGGGTTTTTATGTGGAACCATGCGCGACCGTGACGGGCCCGCTTCGGAACGCTTAATCGGTGTGTTTCGACCTTGTTACCAGCCTTTCTGGAGCCGAAGGGGCTTATGAGCCCAGTCTTGTCGGCCACCAACCGGTGATGCCGAAACGCGAGATACTCTTCATTGTGCAACGTAGCCGCCGTCGACGGGGATGTTGGCACCGGTCACGAAAGATGCGCGCGGCGAGCACAGCCAAACGATCAGCTCTGCCACTTCCTCGGGTGTGCCAATGCGACCGATCGGATGTAGAGGGTCCATCATCTCTTGTGTTGACTGGGTGCCGCCCGTCGCTTGTTCGGCCAGCGAGTCCAGCATGCGCGTTTCAATGCCGCCCGGGCAGATTGAATTCACGCGAATGCCCTGCTTGCCATACTCGAGCGCGGCATTCTTGGTCAGGCCGTTGACGGCGTGCTTTGAGGCGACATAGGGCGAAAGGCCGGGGAATCCGACAAGTCCGGCAACGGAGGCAAGGTTGACGATCGCACCACCGCCATTCTTTAGCATTTGGTTGATTTCCGCCTTGAGGCACAGGAAGGTGCCGCGCGCGTTGACGCTCATAATCGTATCGTAGTTGTCTTCAGACTGATCTGCCAGCGGCGCGATCTTGCCCTCGATCCCGGCGTTGTTGCAGGCGCAGTCGAGGCGACCATAGGCGTCGATGATCTTTGTCATCAGGTTTTCGACATCCTTCGCTATCGACACGTCTGCACTGACACAAATGGCCTCGCCACCATTCTTGGTGATCAAGGTTGCGGTTTCCTCTCCGGCTTCGGCATTGACGTCTGAGACGACGACCTTCGCACCTTCATGCGCGAATTTGAGCGCGGTCGCGCGCCCGATACCCGCCCCGGCACCTGTTACGAGAGCAACCTTTCCATCAACCATTGTCATGAGCTGTCTCCTTCGATTTGAATCCGTTGCGGCTTAGCTTACCCGTGTACACGTTCCTTGGATTGACGCAGATTAAGGGAAGGGAAGGGAAGGGAAGGGGTGCGCCGCGCCGAGATCGCGGTCCGCGTCGCGTTTTCGACCCGATCCCTTGCATCGCCGACGCGGGGCCTGCCGGGTGACCAGCATCCGTTACACAGCTTGTCGTCCTGCCCGACGTAACTGACCTAAATCAATGCAAGCGCTCCTCAGTGAGACACAATCAACTTGTTATTGATGATTTCCAACACGGCAAGTGCCGAAAGGTGGGGGGATTTGAGTATGTTGTTTCGAGCTGCATGGCTGGTCGCAGCGTCATTCGGCGCGATCATTTCGGTGTCTGCGGCACACGGGCAGGCGGTCCACGATATCCACGAAGGCGCGGGTGTGTCTTGCGCCGCCTGCCATCAGCAGCGGCAGGATATGACCGTGGTGCCCAATACGGTGTGCGTGGCTTGCCACGGAACGATGATCGGCGAAGACGACCCAATCATGTTGCCAGACCCGCATCGCTCCCCACATCTGGGACCGAACGAAATTCCGGACTGCAGGTCGTGCCACAAGGTCCACAGCCCATCAGAAGAGACTTGCACCATGTGTCACCGGGGGTTCGAGTTCAAATTGAAGTGACGCCCCCATCAAATCGCAAATGAGACGGAGGAAAGAATGACAAACGCTTCGAATATACCAATGAGTCGCCGCACTGTTCTGGCCGGGGCCAGCGTTGCAGGGTTTGCAGCTGTAACACCTGTCAGTGCATCGCTTCTCCCTGACCCTGAGAAAACCGAAGATTACGATGTCGTGGTGATTGGCTCCGGCATGGCCGGTTGCGCCGCCGCGCTCGAGGCGGCAGGATCAGGTGCGCGCGTCGTTGTTCTCGAAAAGCTCGCCGAGAACCGGATGGGCGGGAACTCAGCGCTGGCAGGCGGTCTCTTTGCCGCGCCACTTTCAGCGTCGGACGCGGACAAGAGTGCCTTTGTCGCCGATTTTGAAGGGAAGGCTCTTGGGCGCGGAAATTCAGAGCTTTACAGGCTAATGGCACAAAACATTACCGGCGATCTTGCGTGGCTCAGCGAAAATGGGGTTCCGTTCAATCCCCCGGTACCGTCACCGACCTATAAGGTGCAGACCGCTACAGTCTCGCCCGGTGCCTACATGGGAATGCCGCGCATGTTGCAGGGGCTGCGGGACCGTATTACCGAGGCAGGAGGTTCGTTTCGTTTCGAAACCAAGGCGCAGCAACTTATCATGAACGACCGGGCCGCCGTATCGGGGGTGCGGGCCGTCGGGCCGGATGGCGTCGTAGATTTCAACGCCGGCGCGGTCGTCATTGCGGCGGGGGGCTATGCTGGAAACACTCAGGTGATGGAAGCCTATTCCGATCCCAACGCTGGTGCCCTCATGGTGCGTGGCGTAACATCGGCCACAGGTGACGGGCTGCTGATGGGGCAATCCGCTGGCGCTGGCCTCAAGGGGATGGGCGGTGTGATGGCGCTCCATATTGCGGCCGTGGATACGGTGGAAACGGCGGCGGGTAACCCTTTCATGATCCTGCCGTATTGCCTATCCGTCAACCGGAACGGCGCGCGGTTCATCGACGAATCCAAAGGCTATGTTGCCCATGGAAAGGCAGTTCTTTCTCAGCCGCAACAACAGGCATCACTGGTTTTCGATGGCACAATTGCTGCGCTGCCTGCAGGGGAAGGTACGCTCGGCACATTCCGAAGGCTTGGCATCAACATAATCGAGGCCGCATCGATTGAGGAGCTTGCGGAATCTATCGATGTTCCAGTGGACGCCCTGGTGCAAACGGTGACCGACTTCAATGCCGCAGTGCAGGGCGACAAGACCGAAGGGATTGAGCCGGGAAAGGCCGCGTTGGCCCACCGGATTGAAGGCCCGACCTATTATGCGATCCACCCGCTTGCACCGGGAGTAACTTTGACGTTCGGCGGGCTCATGATTAATGGTAACTCTGAGGTGTTGGAAGCTGATGGCCGTGTCATTCGCGGTCTCTACGCCGCTGGCGAAGGCGCTGGTGCTCCCTTCTTTGATGACTATGTTGGCGGTGCGTCCCTGACAAACTGTCTCGTGATGGGCCGCATCGCGGGACGATCTGCGATCTCCTGATCCAGAGTGGTACCCGGCACCTTCCGGGTACCACAAACAACGTCGCGGGAAGGCGTTTTCCGATACTATCAGCTTGCGCGAAGCTCGCCGTCCTTGATCCCGTGCCGAACCGTGACTTCGCGGACCTTCAACAAGTCGCGCGTCATGAAGACACACCGGTGCCGCACGAAATCCTGAAGACAGCAGAAACAGAGAAGGCCGACCTGATCATCCTATCGACCCACGGGCGGGGAGGAGTCGCAAAACTGCTGATAGGCAGTGTCACCGAACAGGTTCTGAAAAGCTCAACAGTCGATATTCTCGCGATCCCGCCCGTGCGCAGCAATTGAGCATGGGGCAGTATGCGCCTCATGCCGGGTCAGGGCAGGCTTTCGTCAGACGGGATCTGTCGCCATAGCCAAACAGGCTTTCCGCACGACCTGACGTGGCCGCTCATGGCCTCACGACGGTCATGACCCTTCGCTCAATGGGTGCTGGTCTTCCGGCTATCTGGCCTGGCCCCTGTCTCTTGCGTAAGGCGGCATTTACCTCGGAAGGGGCATCATCGCCTTCGTTCGCTCGAATGCACCGTCAGTTTTTGGCCATTGCTTCTGTAGTCTGCTCGGCCAAGCTGATCCCGGCTTGGTTCATCGTCAAATAGGTGTAATCCGCGCCTGCTTGACGGATCTGTTCCTGATGCGCTTCATGCAGGGCATGTGCGACGATCGGACCGGTGAAACCGCGTTGGCGCAGTGAACGCGCGGCGATCAGCTTGGCTTCGAGATCGTCCATGGCAAGAATCGCCGCCTTGATCTGGCCAAGGTTGCAACTGCGCCAGAAATTGCTGTCCTCAGCATCGGCGAAAAGCACATTGCGTCCTGCCTCGTGGTGGGCCTTGGCCTTGTAGGTATCGGCATCCAGACCCAGCGCCTTGAAGCCATGATCCTCCATGACCTGGTAGGCGGCGCTGCCTGTCCGTCCCATTCCGAAGATCAGGACATCCGCATCGCCCATGTCCTTTGGCTGCTCGTCCGGGTGGATCGTGTCGCGCTCGAAGCGGCGCAGTTTGGTCTCGTACCGTTTATAAAGCGGATGCGCGAAGCGGTTGAGCGGTGCCGAGACCACAAAAGAAATCGACACGGCGATGGCCAGAGGAACAAGATAATCCGGTAGCACACCCGCGGCCACGATCAGACCGAACTCGGAATAGGCCGTCAGGCTCAGTGCGGTCAAAAACGCACTGCGGGCGCGTAGCTTGAACGCGACCATGAGCGCGAAGAACAGCGCACCCTTGAGAGCCAGCACGATGCCAACGGCCAGAGCAAAGACCATCGCGCACCAGTCCGGCAGTCCCGTCAGCCCGATCTGCAGAAAGAACCCAACGAGGAATATCTCCTTGAGCGACCAGAGCGAGGCCCCTAGTTCCTTGGCTCGGGAGTGCGTGGATAAAAGCACCCCCATCACCAGCGCCCCGATTTCGGACGACAGGCCCATCGCCTCGAATCCCATGCCGCCGATTACCAGCGACAACAGCATACCCATCAGAACCAGCAATTCGTCATGGCCGGCGAAATCCAGAAGCCGGTGCAGAACCGGACGCAGAAGCGGGACGGCGAAGATCAGAAGCGCCCAGATGTTCGGTGTCTGGCCGGACCAGACCGCCAGCACCATCAACGCAATGATGTCCTGCACAATCAGGATGCCAATGGCAGTGCGGCCGTGGAATGCGCCAAGTTCGCGCTTGGTCTCCAGCAGTTTCGCGGCCAGCACGGTCGACGAGAAGGACAGCGCGATCGCCAGAAGCAGCGAGGTGTTCCAGTCGAGCCCCATGAAAAGCTTGAGCCCAGGCATGAAAACCGCCACGGAAATGGCGAAATGCAGAAGAGCGCCGCCAACGACCTGCGGTTGCGCGATCTGTTCGAGCTTGAGCTTCAGCCCGACGGTAAAGAGCAGCATCAGCACACCCAGATGCGCGACATGTCCGAGGGTTTCGCCAGTATAGTCGGGCAGGCCCAGCGTGGGGCCGAAGATGTTGATGGCAAACCCCGCGGCCAGAAAGCCGACCAAGGGTGGCAATCCGATCTGCCGGACAGCAAGGCCAAAGAAGAAGGCGAAACTAATGGTGATGACTTCAAACAAGGCGCGCAATTCCCCTATCTTGAGCATGATCCCCGGAGTGTGTGACGTCCTGCCGGGCAGGCCTTATCTCATTCCGTACGACAGCCGACTTTTGCGAATATTGGTAGTGTTTTTCGCACGCACCAAACGTGAATACCATCATTCCCGCCCGATCACCGATAGAAACACCGGAACGGCCAGCCGGAGCATTTACTCTGTCTGTTGGCGTCTGTGGCATTCTGTTCTGTCCAGCTTTGCACGCCTCAACCTGCGCGGTACTGGCATATTCTTTCTCCACTCAGATCGAATGAGTGATTTCAGAAGCTGCCGAACGCCATTCCGAGCCCGATAATCAGTACACAGGCTATCGTGGGTATCACCACCGCGACGACGAAGATGTCTGCATAAGCCTCGCGATGGGTCATGCCGCAAATCGCCAGAAGCGTAATGACCGCCCCATTATGTGGCAGTGTGTCCAGTCCTCCGGTCGCAACGGCAACGACGCGGTGCAGGAGCGCGGGATCAACCTCCTGAGCAGCGGCCTGCGCTAAGAGCGATGGCCCCAGCACATCCAGCGCAATTGACATCCCGCCCGAGGCGGAGCCCGTGATCCCTGCCAGTGCTCCGGATGACAGCGCGGCTGAGATCAGGACATCCCCACCTGATAGCCCTTCGAGGCTCAGTCGCAGGACTTCAAAGCCGGGCAGGGACGCGATCACGGCACCGAAGCCCACCAGGCTTGCGGTGTTGAAGAGCGGCAGCAGGGCAGATTCCGCCCCTGTGTTCAGAACCTGCATCATCTGTGGCGGGCGGCTGAGGACCAACGCCAGCGCCAGCGCCACGGCGAGGGCTGTGATCACCGACCACAGGCCCTTGACCCGAGCCAGGTCGGTTCCGCCATAAACCGGGTTGCCGAGGTACCCGGTATCCAGCGCCGGCAAGATGAAGTTGCCCATGGCCAGCGTGACTACTCCGACCGACAGGATCGGCACCAGCGCAATCCAGAGCGGCAGTGGCGTGGTTCGCACTGCGGCCTGCGCCGCCTGGGGTGCCGCAGCGCCTGGCAGCGCGCGCACCCGCATCTGCAACCAGACCAGCCCTAGTCCAAGCATGACGGCACCCGCGATCAACCCAAGGCCGGGCGCTGCGAAGGGTGTCGTGCCGAAGGTTGCCATCGGGATCGCGTTCTGGATCGAAGGGGTGCCGGGAAGGGCGGTCATGGTGAAGGTGAAGGCCCCAAGTGCGATGGTCGCCGGGATCAGCCGCGCAGGCAGGCCAGTCTGCGCGAAAAGCGCCTTTGCGAGCGGCCAGGCCGCAAAAGCCACCACGAAGAGAGAGACACCGCCATAAGTGAGCAGCGCACAGGCCAGCACAATGGCCAGGATCGCGTTGCCAGATCCAAGGGCTGTTGCAATGGCAGAGGCCAGTCTGGACGCAGCGCCCGATGCCTCCATGACTTTGCCAAAAAGCGCTCCCAGCAGAAACAGGGGAAAGAAAGCGACGACAAAGCCCCCGGTTGCTTGCATGAAGATCTGCGTATAGCCCGCAAGGACGGGCGCGCCTGACGCAAGCGCCGCAAGCACTGCCAGCACGGGTGCCAGGACAAGAACCGACATGCCACGCCACGCCCCAGCGATCAGCAGCGCCAGGGCGAGGAGGATAAGGAAAACGCTCATAAGGCCTCACTTGCTGCGATGCAGCATAGGCAAGGTCGTTGCAAAGGTCGAGCGGCAGAAAGCATGGCAGGCTGGTATATTCGCGCAAGTGTCCAGCTTGTCTGCGATTTTCAACTGGCTATCCCTATGGAATTCACACGGCTGTTTTCCGTTTCATTCGCAAAAACTGCTATCGAAGAACACCCAATGCGTCCATGTCCCGGCCCAGCGGCGTGCTCAGGTCCTCGATGGAATCGTAGAGCAATTCCAACATGTAATGCGGGTTGTGGGCGTAGTTCCCCGGATCTGCCGTCACCAGCTTCCAGTTATAGGCGGCACGCAGACTGCGCGGGGTCCAGGATGTGTAGGAGACGGATCCGTCCGCCGATTGATCTATGGCACCGTCGCCATTCGCATCCGCGAAGAAGTACGGGTATCGCTTGCCGTCATAAATGAAGGGCACTTCTGCCACTTCCGCCGCATAGGCCTTGATCATGTCCAGCAGCATTTCTGCATTCGCCTGGATGTCCGCGCGGATCCCCTTCGATGTATCGCCGGAGCCGTCATAGCTTTGCCGCGAGATCCGGATGCTCTGTGGATCCTCGGCCTGATGGCACGCGAGACACGGCTCGAAAGCAACCTCAAGCGTGTGCGGTTCGTGGCAGGAATTGCAGCTCGTCACCGGTCGCGCATGAAAGAAACGCCCCGAATAGTCCTTGCCCTCATAGTGATAGCCTGACCCGCCATAACCGCCGAGCCAGGTTGCGGCAGCGGTGGCGTAATGCGGGTTGATGAAACGCAGCGCGGAATTGGGTGTATCGAGGTCGAAATCGGCCACAGCCTTGACAACATCGGCACCCGCCGTGCGGCCCTGATGACAGGTCATGCATGACGCTTCGACCCCCTGTACCGGATGCATGAGACCACTGGGGAACTCTATCTCGGTCACATTGGCCAGCCCGGCATTGTGGCACGTGCCGCAATCGACAACGCCGCCGGTATTGATCGGACCGTTCACGACCCCCGCTTCGGTTCCGTCAAGACCGTGGAAATCGCGAAAGCCTTCCCCCGAATGACAGGTCGCGCAGGCGGTGTTGATCTCACCTTCCTCGTCCCAGTGACGAAACGACCTGGAGGCCGCGTCTGCATGGCCGGACCGGAACCAGTCAGCGATCGCCTGGCTGTTCTTGACCTCGACATCGGCGGCGTTGAACGGTCCCGATCGTGGAATGGCAAAAGGGATCGCAGCGTCGCTCTGCGCCGTCTCAAGCGTGCCGGGTCCGCTTTGGCCCATCACCGCATAGCTGCCCGCCAGCAAGGCGAACACGGAACAGACGGCAACAAGCGGGCGCATGAATTTTCGGGTACTGAGCATCAATGAATCTCCGATATCAAAAACGGCAAGAATTTCCGTTTTGCTGAAATAGCATACGTCCCCGAACTCGGTCTTGCGCTAGATCAAATCGTCCGGTGCGGTGCTGTGATATGCGAAGCAAATGATCGACTTCAGTTTCCGCTCAGGCCTCACATTGCGAATTCCCTCACCGTCGCCGGGACCGCCGGAGAAGGCAGAGGTTATAACCGAAGAGGCGGGACTGCGCGCATCTGCGGGGCGCGCGCCGCGGGTGTCGCTGGACGTCGAGGAAGGCGCGCTGGTGCCGCAGGGAGCCACCGTCGCCCGTCTGCGCAAATCGCCGGACGTGTGTTTCGTCGCGCCAATGCCCGCACGCGTTGCGCGTATCGGGCTCTTGCAGGGGCACAGGCTGTCCGAGATCGTGCTGTTCCATGAAGCGGGCGGTGACTTCATCCGCCACGACACATCGCAGGCCTGCACCGCACCGGGTCTGCGCCGTCTGATGCAGACCGCAGGTGTCTGGCAATGGCTGGGGCGCAGACCCTTCGGCGGGATGCCAAAGCCTGACGATCAGCCGGGAGCCATCTTTGTCATGGCCACCGACACGACCCCGCTTGCCCCCGATCCGCGCCGGGCGATTGCGGGACAGGAGGAGGCGTTCGGGCGCGGGCTCCATGCACTGACCACGCTGACCGACGGGCCGGTCTTTGTCTGCCAACAGCCCGGTCCGGCACTGTTTGACGGCGCGCAATCCGGTGGACGACTGCGCACCGTCAACAGCGGGCCACGCCATCCACAGGGCGCGCCCGGTCTGCGGGTTCATGCGCATTTCCCGGCCACGATCGCGCGGTCGGTCTGGGATATCCATGCCGAAGATGTCGCCCAGCTCGGTACTTTGATCGAGACCGGATACCTGCCCATGAGGCGCCTCGTGAGCGTCGGCGGGGCGGCGCTGCGCGAGGGCCGTTTGGTGCGCACCCAGCCCGGCGCGGATCTGCGGGGTCTGACCCACCGCATCGTGCAGCCGGGGCCGCATATCGTATTGTCGGGGTCGCGGCTTGACGGGCACGCAGCCCGTTGGCTGGCACCGCGCCACCGTCAGGTCACGGTCCTGCCACGACCGGCAGCCGGCAAGCCGCCGCATTGGCTGGTTGCGGCGCTGACCCGCTCGGCGATGCCCAAACCGGTCATCCCGAATGCCGCGCTGGATCAGGCCTTTGGCGCGGCGCTTCCTGCTGCAGCCTTTGTGCGGGCGCTGGGGTCGGGCGACGACGATTCGGCGATGAAGATGGGCCTGCTGTCCCTGCTGGAAGAGGACGTGGCGCTGGCCGATTACGTTCTGGGCGGTGACGCGCAACTGCCTGAGATATTGCGCGCCATGCTCGACCGCATCCGCACGGAGTTCGCGGCATGACCCGTGGCATCTGGACGCGCGAGACCGTGGTGCTGATGTTGCTGGCGGCCTATCTGCCGCTGGCGCTGTTCTGGCTTTGGTACGGCGGCACGGAAGCGGTGCAGCGTTTGGGGCTTGCCGCGCTGGTGCTCGCGTTCTGGAACCTTGCCTTCCTGCTGGCGCGGGCGCAGCCGATATCGCTTGCCATGGCGGTCACTGCACTCGCGATCGCGATGCTGGCTCCCGAAGGGCTGGGGATGTTCCATCTGATCCTCGGGATCAGCTTCGGCGCGGTGGCGGGCGAATTGGTGTTCGGCGGCTGGGGCCGCAACGTGGTGAGCCCGGCGACTGTCGCACTTTCGTTTCTCGGCTTCGGCTTTTCCGGATATCCGTGGCCCGAATTCCTCGCGCCGGTGGCCTGGGCCGCGATCCCGGCGGCGCTGATCGGGGTAGCGATGGGGGCGATGCCCGCCGCGCTGGTGGCAAGCGCGGTCGTTGCCGCAGTCGCCGCTGTCGCGTCAGGCCTGCTGCCTCCGCCCGCTTTGCCCGCGGCTGGGGTCGTACTTGTGCTGCTCGTGGCCGATCCGGTTACAAGTGCCACCACGCTGCTGGGCCGTTGGCTGAACGGCGCGCTCTATGTCGGTCTCGTGACCCTTTTCGCGCTGGGCTGGCACGGGGCCGCCCCTGTGCAATATGCCGTTGCCGCGGCTCTTTTGACTTCGCTCGCGGCACCGGTGCTGGATGAGATGGCGCTGGCGCTCTGGTATGCCAAAAGACGGAGGCGTCATGGCCAAAACTGATTGGAATCCCTGGCGTCGCCTGCTGGCCTTGCCGAACGAAAGCCGGACGAAGACGCTTGTCGTCGCGTTTCTTGTAGCATCCGTCTGCGCCCTTCTGGTCAGCGGGGCCACGGTCTTCCTGCGCCCGATCCAGACCGCCAACCGCGCCGCCGAGGAACAATCCCGGATCGAAGCGCTTGTGCAGGGCATTCCAGGCATGGCCGATCTGCTGGAACAGTCCGGTGGCGCGCTGTCCACCGTAGTGGTGGACCTTGAAAAAGGGCGCGCGGCGGCGGATGTTTCGACCGCTACGCTGGAAAGCGCGCTGGCCGACACGTCGAACTGGACAGCGATCGAGGCGGGGAGCGATATTGCGGGTCTGGGGCAACGACCTGATTTTGCCCAGATATTCCTGCTGCGCGACGGTGATGACATCTCGCTGGCGCTGCTGCCGTTGACAGGTCAGGGCTATGGCGGTCGGATTGACGCGATCCTCGCGCTGCGCGGCGATATGAACACCATCGCGGGCATTGCGATCACCAGCCATTCCGAAACCCCCGGCCTCGGCGGGAGGATCGAGGAACCGACGTGGCAATCGAGCTTTGCGGGCACCGAGCTGCGCGACCAGACCGGCGATCTGCGCTTTGCCGTCGCGCGCGGCGATGCATCAAGCCCCTACGAAGTCGACGGCATCACCGGTGCCACGCGCACTGGTCGCGGCATCGCCAACATGGTGCGTTTCTGGCTTGGCCCTGACGGCTATGGCCCTCTGATCCGCGCCATCCAACGCAGAGAATTCTGAGCCATGGCGCAGCGCGTTAATTTCTGGTCGACCCTGACCGATCCGCTGATCCGACAGAACCCGGTGACGCTGCAGATTCTTGGCATCTGTTCGGCGCTTGCGGTGACGACATCGCTGGCGACCGCCCTGACCATGTCGGTGTCGCTGACTGTGGTGTTGACGCTGTCGGCGGCCATTATCAGCCTGATCCGCCGTCACATCCCCGACACGATCCGGCTGATCGTTCAGATCGTCATCGTCGCATCGCTGGTGATCGTCATCGACCAGATCCTCCAGGCCTATTTCGCTGAAATCAGCCGCGCCCTGTCGATCTATGTCAGCCTGATCACGACGAACTGCCTCGTGCTGGGCCGGACCGAGGCCCATGCCCGCCACCATGCACCGTTGCCTGCCGCGGTGGATGCGTTTGGCAACGGCCTGGGTTATTCGCTCGTCCTGATCGTCATCGGTGGCGTGCGCGAATTGTTCGGGCGCGGCCAGCTGTTCGGCTGGCAGGCGTTTGCGCTGGCTGATGCTGGCGGCTGGTTCACACCGCTTGGCCTGATGCTGCTGGCCCCCTCTGCCTTCTTTCTACTGGGGGGGCTCGTCTGGGCGATCCGCGCATGGCACCCCGAACAGGTGGAGCCGCCCGAACACGTCCCGCCTGACCGGACGAGGTCCGCCGAATGACCGACCTGTGGCACCTTTTCCTGTCGGCGGCTTTCGTCGACAACATGCCGCTGACGTTGTTTCTGGGGCTGTGTACCTTTCTTGCGCTGTCAAAACGGTCCGAAAGCGCCCTTGGCCTCGGGATCGCCATGACCGGCGTGCTGGGTGTGACAGTGCCGCTGAACTGGCTGATTTATCAGGGTTTGCTCGCTCCGGGAGCATGGGCGTGGGCGGGGATGCCCGCGCTCGACCTGTCCTATCTGTCGCTGATCGCCTTCATCGGGGTGATCGCGGCGACAGTCCAGGTGCTGGAGATGCTGCTCGATCGGTTCTTTCCAGGCGTGCACGCGGCCTTTGGGGTGTTTCTGCCGCTGCTGACCGTGCAATGTGCGATCCTGGGGGGCAGCCTTTTCATGGTCGACCGATCCTATGACTTTGACGAATCCATAGTCTTCGGATTGGGCAGTGGCGTCGGCTTTGCCATTGCGGTGGTGATGCTGGGCGCGATCCGTTCGCGGCTGGCCTATGCGGATCTGCCGACTGGTCTGAGGGGCCTTGGCATCGCCTTTATTCTCACCGGAATGATGTCACTGGGCTTTGCGTCCTTTGCCCAGATGGCGATGTCGCAATGACCGAAATCCTGCTGGGCAGTTTCGTGATCGTGGCGCTGGTTTTTGGACTGGCGGCGGGTCTGCTGGTTCTGCGCTCCCGTCTGATCCCGCTGGGTGGCCTTGATATCGACGTGAACGGCACGTTGCATATCCGGGCCAAGCGGGGGGACAAGCTTCTGGACGCGCTTCACAACGCCGATATTCCCATACCCGCAGCCTGTGGCGGCAAGGGCACCTGTGGGTTGTGCCGTGTGACGGTTTCAGGCGATGGCGCGGGGACGCCGCAGGCGACCGAACGCGGCGTGCTTTCGGCAAAGGAACGGCGCGACCACGTCCGGCTTGCTTGCCAGACCACGCTGCGGGGGGATTGTGCCGTGGAGGTGCCCGACGGGGTTCTCAGCGCCGGCGGAGGCTTTAGCTGTACTGTCGCCTCGATCCGGATGCTGGCACCACTGATCCGCGAGATCGTGCTGGACCTGCCTGCGGACAAGCCCTCCACATTCCTTGCCGGCGACTTCATGCAGATCACGGCCCCGCCATACCGGCTCGATTTCGCGACGCTGGATCTGTCTGAAGATTTTCGTGAGGCCTGGGAAATCGCGGGCTGGCGCGACATGAAGATCACCTCCGATGTCGATGTGACGCGGGCTTATTCACTCGCCAGCAGACCCGAAGACGCCGGGGTTGCCGTGTTCAACATCCGCCTCGCCGTACCGCCCCCTGGACGCGAGACCGAGATCCCGCCCGGTCTCGTCTCGTCCTGGCTGTTTTCACTGGAGCCGGGTGACACGGTAATAACCTCCGGGCCGTTCGGGGATTTTCACGTCCAGCCGGGCAATCGCGAGATGGTCTTTGTCGGAGGCGGGGTCGGCATGGCCCCGTTGCGCGCGATGATCCACCAGGAACTGGGCCACGGCACGACGCGGCGCATCCGCTATTTCTATGGCGCACGCGCTGCCGCCGACCTGTTCTATTCCGAGGAATTCGAGACGCTGGCCCGGCGTCATGCGAATTTCAGCTGGACGCCCGCGCTGTCCGATCCCGCCCCCGGCGACCGCTGGACCGGCGAGATCGGCTTTATCCATGAGATCCTGCGCGCACAGATGAGCGAACATTCCGCGCCGGAAGAATGCGAATATTATCTTTGCGGGCCGCCGGTGATGATTTCCGCCGTCCTTTCCACGCTCGAACGACTGGGTGTCGAGCCCGGTGCCATCTTCTTTGACGATTTCGGAGCCTGAACCATGCAGATATACCGCCCCTCGCGTCGCAGTTTCCTTGGTCTGTTTGGGGCTGCGCTGGCCTGTCCCGCGATGGCTCGTGCCGCATCGCCGGAAATTCTGTCGGGCACCGCCTTCGGCACGACATGGCGGATCGTCGGGCCAGCAGGTGCAGGGCTTGTGTCGTTGCGCCCTGAACTTGAGCAGTTGTTCGACAGCATCGACGCAGACCTGTCCCCATGGCGTCAGGACAGCGCCATCAGCCGCTTCAATGCCAGCGCAAACGGCGGCGCTGCGGGCACGGAGATGATCCGCGTGACGCAATCTGCGCTACGGCTGGCCGAGGCCAGCGGCGGTGCCTTTGATCCGACAGTCGGACCGCTCGTTGCGCGTTGGGGGTTCGGGCCGATTGATCAGGGTGGTGCGCCGGATTGGCGCGGAATTACAATGCAAACGGGAAGGGTCGCCAAATCACGCGGCGACCTGACGCTGGATCTGTGCGGGATTGCCAAAGGCCGCGCGCTCGACCGAGCCGCAGAACTGGCGCGGATGCAAGGGTATGACAGTCTTTTGCTTGACCTTGGTGGTGAACTCCGCGCGCTCGGGCCTCATCCTTCGGGCCGCGACTGGCAGGTGGCCGTGGAGCATCCACGCCCCGGCCAAGCGGCACCTGCCATCCTGCACCTGCCGGACGGTATGGCCGTTGCGACATCCGGCCTGAGCACACAAAGCTACACGCTTGGAAACCGCACCTGGGGCCATATCATGGATCCCGTGACCTTCAGCCCTGTGGACGGACGCCTGCGCGCGGTAACGGTGCTGGCCGAAGACGCGATGACCGCCGATGGCTGGGCCACGGCGCTGTTCGCCGCCGGGGACGACGGCGGACCGGCGCTGGCGCGAACGCACGCAATCTCCGCCTTGTTCCTTTTCGAGGGCGAAACGGCGCTGCACCGCATCGAAACCGGCGCGATCGGGGGCGTGCTGACATGAGGAGAACGCTGCAATGATGGAATTTGTCCTCGCAATCGCGATAATGGCGCTCGCTGCGGTGGGGTTGGGACTTGGCCTGCTTCTTGGACGCGGCCCGGCCCTGACCAGTTGCGGCGCGGCGGCGTGCCTGCCCAAAGGGCGCTGCACCGATTGTCCGCTGCGCCGCACGAACGCCGAAGCGAGCGCCGAACAGGGGGATTTGCCAAAATGACCGAAGAGCGCATCGCGTCGATCATGCGGCCGGATTTTCCGGCAATCGCCCCGAACACCCCGATCCGGCGCGCTGCCGCTTTGCTCGTCGAGGCGCGCACCGCTGCCGCTCCCGTCATCGACGACGACCGCCTTGTGGGCATTCTCACCCAGAAGGACTGCTTTCGCTCCGCGCTCCATGCCAGCTACTACCGCGAATGGAAGGGTTGCGTCGCCGACCACATGACGCCGGAGGTGGTCAGTGTCGATGCGCAGGACGAGCTTATCAAGGTCGCCGAGATGTTTCTGAGCCACCCTCACCGCGTCTTTCCGGTTGCCGACGGAGACCGGATTGTGGGCCTTGTCCATCGGTCGGACGTCCTGACGCGATTGATCCGCCTAGGGTGATGTCATGCCTGAACCCTGCATCCGGCCGGACCTTGCCGGAAGAGGAGTCCGGTAGTGGCGGGCAGGGTGTATTTGTCGCCTCATGGTCTAAGCTGATCAGACCCCTTCAACTACTTTGTTGTACGCAACCGAATTGCCGCTCTTGCCGAGTGGCGTCAGTGTTGTGCCGGTCAGGATCATGCGTTCTCTCAACGCCCCGACGTTCCTATTTCTCAGCCTTGAGGTTGGTCCGGACAGCTTCTTCGACGGCCTGTGAAATGACATCGTGGTCGCCAATGTGATTGGTCAGCAGAAGGATCAGCCGTGCGCTGAATCCGCTGACGGCATCTTCGTCAAGCGCTTCGTAGGTTTTGATCAGGTCGGCGTAAAACCCGTCCGGATCGGGCAGGTTCGGTTGTGTGATGAGATCTGCCATAGCCTCAATCCTTCGCGCAGGCCGTGCGCATTGCGGCGCGGATGGCGGTTTCGTCATAGCGGTCCCAACGGGCGGCGACATGTTGATCCGGCCGGATGAGGTAGACCGCGCGTGAAGCGTCGCCGAGGTAGCGTTCGGCGAGCGCACCGCTGGTGTCGTCTTCGGACCGGACGGCGACGTGCCTTGCGGTCACGCCATCCTCTTGCAGCGTGTCTGGTGCGTCGGTGTTGATCGTCAGAATGACAAAATCGTTGCCGAGCTGGCTAAGCAGGAACCCGTCGCCTAAGGGCGCGTCAGGGCAGGGGCTTCCCGGTCGGGTACGCGCCGGACCAGGCAACGCGTCTTCGCCGTTCAGCGACATCCCGTCATAGGTGCAGGGGACCGAAAGGCGGCCCGAATTCACCAGCGGTCGTGCGAATGCGTGACGCTCTGCCAGGTCGAGCACGGCGTTGCGAAACACATGGCTGATCTTGCTCTTGGGTGTGATGAAATCGGTCGCGCGCGTGGAGTTCAGGATATTCTCGTCCGCGCCAAAGGTCCGTTCCTCGTCATAAGTATCCAGCAGCCGTTCGGGTGCCTGACCCTTGAGGACCATGCCGAGCTTCCAGCCGAGGTTGTCCACGTCCTGTATCCCCGAATTCGCGCCGCGCGCGCCGAAAGGGCTGACCTGATGCGCAGCATCGCCCGCAAAGAGCACCCGCCCATGTCGGAACCGTTCCATGCGCTTGCATTGGAAGGTGTAGATCGAGGACCAGACCATTTCGTAAGAGACCTCCGGCCCAAGCATGGCATCGAGACGCCGGCGGATGTTTTCCTCTTTCATCTCCTCCTTGCGGTCAACGTCCCAGCCGATCTGGAAATCGACTCGCCAGACATCGTCGGGCTGCCTGTGCAAAAGGGTCGATGCGCCGGATTTGAAGTAAGGTTCAAACCAGAACCAGCGTTCCGTCGGAAAGCTGTCATTCAGCATCTTGATATCGGCGATCAGAAAGCTGTCCTGAAAGACACGGCCCTCAAAATCGAGACCCATCATGCCGCGCAAGGGGCTGGAAGCACCGTCGCACCCGATAAGCCAGTCCGCCTCGATCGTGTAGGTCCCTTCGGGGGTGGAAATATCAAGCACGACGTGATCGTCCCTAACGGTGACCTGATCGACCCGGTTTTTGCCACGCAGCTGGATCGGGGCGCCGGCGGCCTGAGCCTTGCGAACACGGTCGACGATGAACTTCTCGAAAAAGGGTTGCTGAAGATTGATGAACGCCGGGTATTTGTGGCCTTCTTCCGGCAACAGGTTGAATTCAAAGACCTTGCGGTCATCGTGAAACACCTTGCCGAGGTTCCAGACGATACCCTTGTCGAGCATGGGCTTGCCGCACCCATACCGATCCGCAATCTCGAGGGTGCGCTTTGCGAAACAGATCGCCCGGCTGCCCATCCCGATCCCCTCATGGTCGTCCAGAACCACCACGGGAATCCCCTGCAGTCCCAGATCCAGTGCGGTCGCGACGCCGATGGGGCCACCCCCGACGATCACGACTGGATGACGGACCGGCGTTGCGCTGTCCTGATCGGCATTGCGCTCATAGGGGTAGAGCTTGAACGCTAATGAATAACGGTCATGGATCATCTTCTAACATCTCCCGTGAGGGCTTCAGCCTTGCAGTTGGGACCACATTTCCTTGTCGCGTTCTGCGGTCCAGATGCGCGGGGTGTCGATGCCGCGCGCTTCGTCGTAGGCGCGCGCCACGTTGAACGGCAGGCAGTGTTCGTAGATGGCATAGTCCTTGAACTTCGGATCACATTCGGCGCGCACCGCGTCCCAGGCTTCTTTCAGGGAACCGCCCCGCGCAACCACCTTGGCGACGGGTTTGTATGTCGATTTCACGAAATCCGCCGTCGAGACGATCGCTTTGGTCACCATTTCCTCACCGACCAGCGCGTCGCCGCGACCCGGTGCGATGGCTTTCGGTTCAAATGCCGCGATGTTCATCAAGGTGTCTTCCCAGTCGCTGAAGTGACCGTCGCCACAGTAGCAGGCCGAGTGATATTCGACGATGTCACCGGTAAACATCACGTCCTGATCCGCCACCCAGATCACCGCGTCACCGGCGGTGTGGGCGCGGCCCAGTTTCATGATGTCCACGCGGCGCTTGCCCAGATAAACGGTCATGCTTTCGCTGAAGGTGGTGGTAGGGCGCGTCAATCCGGGGATTTCCTCGTGGCCCTGAAACAGGCGCGGAAAACGTTCGAATTCGCTGTCCCAATCCTCCTGGCCGCGCTCTTCGACCATGGCGGCGGCTGTATCGGACATGATGATCTCACGTGCGCCGTAGGCGCTGGCACCCAGCACGCGGACGGCGTGATAGTGGGTCAGAACCACATGGCTGATCGGCTTGTCGGTGACCGAGCGCACGCAGTCGATGACCTTGCGGGCGAGACGCGGAGTGGCCTGCGCCTCGACGATCATGACGCTCTCGTCGCCGATGATGACGCCGGTATTTGGATCGCCCTCGGCGGTGAAGGCATAAAGGCCCTCACCGATCTCGGTGAAGCTTACCTTCTTTTCTTCCATGTCGGTTGCGGATGCGAATCCCTTGGCCATGCGTAAGTCTCCTTGTTCTGTTCTTTTGCCCGATCAAACCCGATGCGGCAGCGGCCACCACCAGGGTGCCGCGCAGAGTGTCGCAGATATCGGCATACTCCGACATCCCTGCGCACCAGATCCGGCCCATGCGGTCATTTCTTGCCGGGTGTTCCGTCGAATTTCTTTTCAAGGCTGTCCCAGCAGTCGATGTAGTTGTCCTGAAGCGGCGCTTCCTTGCCAGCAAATTCTGTAAGTTGCTGCGGGAAACGGGTCTCGAACATGAAGGACATGGTATTTTCGAGCTTCTCCGGACCGAGATTCGAATTCGACGCCCCCTCGAAGGCCTCGCGGTCAGGACCGTGCGGCAGCATCATGTTATGCAGCGACACGCCGCCCGGCACGAAGCCCTGCGGCTTGGCGTCGTATTGGCCATAGATGTTGCCCATCAGCTCGGACATGATGTTCTTGTGGTACCACGGCGGCCGGAAGGTGTTTTCAGCGACCAGCCAGCGTTCGCGGAAAAGCACGAAGTCGATGTTGGCCGTTCCCGGCACCCCCGAAGGCGCGGTAAGCACGGTGAAGATCGACGGATCGGGGTGATCGAACAGGATCGCGCCGACCGGGCAATAGGTGCTCAGATCATATTTGTAGGGCGCGTAATTTCCGTGCCACGCGACCACGTCCAGAGGGCTCTGGCCGATCTTGGTCTCATGGAACTGGCCGCACCATTTGACGGTCACGGTCGAAGGCACCTCGCGGTCCTCGAAGGCGGCGACGGGTACCTTGAAATCTCGCGGGTTGGCCATGCAGTTGGCACCGATCGGGCCACGCCCTGGCAGTTCGAATTTCTGGCCGTAATTCTCGCAAACAAAGCCGCGGCATGGACCTTCCAGCACCTCGACACGATAGACCAGTCCGCGCGGGATGATGGCGATTTCTCTCGGCGCGAGGTCAATGATCCCAAGTTCGGTCGCGAAACGCAAACGGCCCTCCTGCGGCACGACCAAAAGCTCGCTGTCTGCCGAATAGAAATATGCGTCCTCCATGGACGTGTTCACCAGATAGACATGCGCCGCCATGCCGACTTGGGTATTCACGTCACCTGCCGTCGTCATCGTCCGCATCCCGGTCAGCCAGGTGAGGCTTTCGTCGGTATGTGGCACCGGATCCCAACGGTACTGGCCCAGACTGGTCACATCGGGCAGCACATTCGGGGCCGATTTCCAGTATGGCAGGTCGATACGCTCATAACGGGTTGAATGTTTGACGCTGGGCCGTATCCGATAGGTCCATGTCCGCTCGGGTGGATTGGCGGTGAAGGCTGTCCCGGACAGTTGCTCTCCGTAGAGGCCGTAGTCACATTTTTGCGGCGAATTCATGCCCTGTGGAAGTGCACCAGGCAGCGCTTCGGTTTCGAAATCATTGGCCCAACCGGGCATGTAGCCCGCGTGAATACCCGTTGGCCCGGTGGCGCGGGTCATTCCCTTTGGCAGGTCGTGAACGGTCATGAAGTCCCTCCTATTCGCAGCTCGGATTCAGATTCGCCTTCGCAGGATTATTTGTTGCATCTGCAACGATGTCAAGTTAATCGTTGCAGATGAAACGAGTATTTCGGACAATGCTCGACATCACCCTGACCGACAGCGGATATGGCCAACCGATGACCAAACCCGATACTGATTTTGAACTTGGCAGCTTCTTGCCCTACCGCATGACCGTCGCCGCCGAGCGGCTGAGTGCGGGTCTGGCCAAGCGCTATCGCAATGAATTCGGGATCTCCGTCGCGGAATGGAGAGTCCTTGTTCATGTGGCGGATGCGGGGGCTGTGTCGATCCGCGAAATCCACCAACGGGTGCATCTCGAAAAGTCGAAAGCCAGCCGTGCCGCCAGTCATCTGGAGGCTACGGGTTTTCTCATCAAGGAGGTGAACGGGTCTGACCGCCGGCTCGTTGCGCTGAAACTGACCGCCAAGGGCGTCGCGCTCATGCGCGAGCTGCAGACCATCGCGCTCGACTATCAGTCGCGGCTGGATGAATTGGTTGCACCCTATAAATCGGCGCTGGAAAAAGCGCTTGATGCGATAATGGAGGACGACTTCTGAAGCGTCTGAACAAGGAGTGATGTCTTGGGCCAAATGAAGGGCTCAGGACGGATAGGACTGACCTGCGTCAAGTGCCGACTTTGTATTGGTGGCCAACAGAATCTGGTTTGAATCCGTTGGCCACGATCAGTGGTTCAAGCACTATTCGACGATCTCGACCTCGTCTGGCTCTGCCAGAGTATCGTTCGGCTCGGTCAGCGTTCCGTTTGTCCCGGTTGCTGTATCGTCAACGATTGTTTCTTCCGTGCTCACGGGATCGAGTGTGCCGGTTCGTTCGACATCGTCATCGAACATCCCAAGCAGCCAGGCCAGAACCAGAAGCGCGACAATTACGACTGCTGCAATCGCGATCCAGCGGCCAGTGGAGCTTTCACTGGTTTCGGCTTTGGTGACCTTCGGGTCTTTGTAATCTGCCATGATATTTTCCTTCTTTGTTGTAAGCTTTTTTCAATCTTCGGGCCGAAATTCCGGTCCGTTACAGAGGGCGGCGCGTTTCGAGACGTTCTTCGCGCTCATAGGTCCGCGCGTAAGGGTCGTCGTTGGAAACGTCGCGCCTTCCTGCCAGGCCTGCATTGGTGCTCCGATCGGCTCCGCGGTTGTCAGCAAAGGTTTCCTCGTCCCGGAACTCTTCTGCACGGGCGTCGAGGTTGTAGGCCTCTTCTTCCGGGCGCCGCATGATTTGCTGAACGCGTGTCAGATTGTCTTCGTCGACTTCCGCCGACACGACATAGTCGCCGCGACGCACGCTTTGCTGATAGGTGCGCACATCATCGTCGGGAAGATGGAGATCGTGAAGCGCCTCCATGTATTGATCATTTTCGCGCTCAGCGGTTTGTCCGGCGACGTCCTGATCGGGGATGACGTGGATGTCTCCTGATGAGACGCCCAGGTCCGTAAGTTCGCGGCGGACGAGGTCTGCTGTTGAATGCGTTCTGTAGATGGCTGTGACGTTGCGATGCATGGTTTTTCCTCCTCAGGTTATGCTCAAAGAATACGTCCCACCCTTTTCTTTGTTCCGCCTTCAATAACCCCTCCGGTGATTCAAGCGTGTCTTCGCCGATGCTGGGCATTTCGACGAAACCGCTTGCGGATCACCGAAATCAAGTGCGCGACCCCGGCTGATTTTGCGCCGATCGCAATGCCCCTCCAGCAACCGGGCGGAATGTCGATGAAAAATACTGGACAGGCCGTGGATCACGGAGGCGCGCTGCCGGTTGCCGTGTTCCGTCAGCCGCGCAACCAATGCGCTATCCGTTGAAATGCAACCGGAGCCCGGCGCTGGGCCAGCGGGTATGATATAGGCATCCGGTGCCTGATGCGGTGATCCATGCATCGCGCATGTCCTGCCCGCCAAAGCAGATATTCGTGACATAGGGATCGCCCGGAACCTCGACGAATTGCACCGGGCCGCCATCTGCCGGCACCACGCTGATCCCGCCGCGCATCAATGTCGCGACGCAGATTTGGCCGTCCGCCTGAACAGCGAGGCTGTCGAGCAACTGGTAATCGGGCAGGGTCACCACAAGCCTTCCCGGCTTGTCGAAAGTGACAGGGGCGATTTCCCCCGGTGCGATCAGATCATAGCTCCAGACGCGGCTGGTCCGTGTTTCCGCGACATGCACGGTCTTGTCATCCGGAGAAAGCCCGATCCCGTTCGGGGTAATCATCGGCGCATGCACGCGGTTGATGTGGCTGCCGTCCGCTTTTGCATAGTAGAATGCGCCGTGATGCACATAGTCGGTCGTCGATTTGCCAAGATCGGTGAAATAGAAACCACCCTCGGCGTCGAAGACGATGTCATTCGGCCCTCTCAGCGGTTGCCCGCCGCAGCTATCGTAGATCGTTTCGAACGCGCCGGTTTGTGGATCGACGCGCTGGATCGAACCGGAGACATAATCCGCGGGGGTGCCGGCAGGGCGCGTGATGCCATCGCCTTCGGTCCAGATAAAGCCGCCGTTGTTGCAGACGTAAATCTTTCCGTCAGGACCGACAGCGGCACCGTTCGGGCCACCGCCGAGTTCCGCGATCACGTCGATGCGCCCATCCGGCAGAACGCGCGACAAAGTCTGGCGTCGGATCTCCACCAGGATGACGCTGCCATCCGCCATTGCGATCGGGCCTTCCGGGAAATCCAGTCCATCACAAACTTTGGTCAACTTCACGGCGCGTCTCCTCTTCTGCCATCGCGATACTATTGCATCAGTAACAGGTCATGTCAGCCTGACGTCAATAATCTGGCCGGCGCGGGCGGAGTGGACAAAACCGGCATTGTGTGAACTTCTCTGTCCAACGCAGGGCGCAGAACGGGGAGAAGGCTATGGGATCGTTGAACGGAAAGATTGCCTGGATCACAGGTGCAGGCGGCGGTATCGGTGAAGCCGCAGCCAAGGCATTGGCAAGCAGCGGGGCGCATGTCGTGCTATCCGGTCGCCGTCTGAAAGAGGTCGAACGCGTCGCCGCCGAGATCGTCGAAGCGGGCGGTAAAGCCGAAGCGGCGCAGTTGGACGTTGTGGATGCAAAGGCCACGCAGTCGATAGCCGATGACGTCATCGCGCGCCTGGGAAGCATCGACATTTTCATGGCGAATGCAGGCATCAATGTGCCTAATCGTTCCGTGGCAGAAATCACGGCGGCGGATTTTGCCAAGGTGGTCGACGTCAATCTCAACGGCGTCATGAACGGAATTCTGGCCGTCCTTCCTCAGATGCGCGCGAAGGGGGAGGGGACGTTGATCTTGACCTCTTCCTGGGCCGGCCGCCACCCGTCGCGACTGACGGGGCCCGCCTACAGTGCCTCGAAACATGCGGTCGTGGCGCTCAGCCATTCGATCAACCAGGACGAAGGCGTCAACGGTATCCGTTGCACTGCCCTGATGCCGGGCGAAGTCGCGACACCCATCATGCAATCACGCCCCAAGCCGCCCTCGGCCGAAGATCTTGCAAAGATGCTGCAAGCGGATGATCTGGGCGCAATGGTGCGCTATATTGCCGAGGCTCCGGCCCATGTTTGCATCAACGAGGTGCTGATCAGCCCGACCTGGAACCGGAGCTTTACCGGTGTTGCGGAATTGGGTGGCGCGAAGCTTTGATCGCTGTGGCGACAAGAGAAACTTTCTTTTCCTGCCCCGCGCTCAAGTCTGCCCCTTGGTCTCGATATAGATCACGCTGCCGCAATGTTTGCAGTGGCTTGCATCATGGTCATGAAGGCTCAAACCACATTCGGTGCAGGTTTGCTCCACCTTCGAGGGACGATAGATGGCTTGAAGAAGGTTCAGAAAGAAACCGATGCCAAAGATCATGATACCGATGGTAAGCAACCGCCCGAACCGGTCCGTGAGGGTGATGTCGCCAAATCCGGTGGTCGTCAGGGTCGTGATCGTGAAGTACAGCGCATCGACATAGGTCTTCATGTCCTCGTTGCGGTCATGCTCCCAGACCCAGACCATGCTCGTTACCACGAAAATGAATGCCAGCAGATTGACGGCGGCGACGATGACGCGCTGGTTGATCGGAAAGCCCTTGGTGGCGCTGTCGAGCCTCTCCACAAGGCGAAAGCTTCTGACAAGCCGCAGCACCCTCAGGATACGGAGAAAGCCCAGGTTCGAGCCTATGATCAGGGGCGCAAGAAGCGACGCAAGCACGATCAAGTCCGTGAGCGTGGTCAGGGAAAACAGGAACAGAAGCCGTTTTTTCGCGATCCACGCACGCGCGGCCATATCCGCCAGAATAAGGGCCCCTATGATCAGATCAATGACAAGCAGGGACACGTCGATTTCAGCTGTCGCCGTAAAGAGGAAGTAACCGATCGTCGCGATATCGAAAGCCAGAAGGCAGGTCCGAAACCACCACGCCGAACGCCCGTCTCCTTGGTAGAGGTATTCCAATCTGTTTTTCAACGAGGCCACTCCTGTTACTGCCAGGGACAACAGCCTGATTTCCGCAAACGGCACGTTGAACTGGCGGTCGCTCTCCAAGACACCGCTTGGACATAGCCTGTACCTGGCGTCATTGACAGCATTGACGTTTGACGTCCGGTGCTGGCGATGCTGACGCGGCTTGCGCAGATCAGAAATGCGGGAACGATACCGTTAACTGTTTGTTTGGTTGCAGAACGAAAAAACTGGAGAGATTATATGCAACTGACAACACATCTTACGACCACCACCGCACTTGTTGTATCCCTTGCAGCAGCCCCGCTTTATGCGCAGGAAACCGACAGCACCCAGTCGGAAAATAACCAGAGCGCCCAGACAGGCACTGACGGCAGCACGACAAACGACACCAGCGGCTCGGAAATGGGCGAAGACACGCTGATCGTCACTGTTGGGGATGCAGACATCCTGGGTTCTGACGTTTCGGCGGCAATCTCGCTTCTGCCGCCTCAGGTGCGCCAGCAGCCACCGGAGATGCTGGTGCCTATGGCTGTCAATCAATTGATCGCGCGGGAGCTGATCCTGAAAGCGGCGATGGCCGAAAAGCTTAACGAAGATCCTGAAGTTATCGCGCTTGTCGCCGATAGCCAAAACGCAAGCGAGCAGGACGCGATGGTTCACGTCTGGCTGCAACGCAAACTCGGCGAGAGCGTCACAGACAACGAGGTCGAGGCCAAGTACGAGGAAATCAAGGCCAATAGCGATCAGGAGATTCCGCCGCTTGACGCTGTGCGTCCACAGATCGAGCAGCAGCTTCGCCAAGAGGCATTTGCCGGGATTCAGGAAGACCTCAGCAAGGATGTCGAGATCGTGTATTACGGTCCTGACGGGAAGCCGCAGAAAGCCACTACGGAATAGCTGGACCGCGACGATTGTGAAGTCATACCGGCGCTCTCTGAGCGCCGGTTTTCGTTTTCAAGACGAGCTCTATCCGAAGCGGGGCCAGAGGCCTGGCCGAGAAATCCGAGCAAGCCCGTTGCACGCTGAGCCAGCCGGATATCTGACTATCATGGAACATTTGTCGCTGAAACTCGTTGTTCCCAAAGGAGTATCCAGCATGACGTCTTTTCGCGCACGCACCTTTACCAAGCCTGTTTACCATTGGGCCAAAAAGGCACTTCCGCGTCTTTCCGAAACCGAAAGAGAGGCGATGGAAGCTGGCGAGGTCTGGTGGGAGGCCGAACTTTTTTACGGAAACCCCGACTGGTCAAAGCTTTTGAACGTCAAGGTTCCGGTGCTGACTGACCGTGAACGCGCATTCCTCGACGGTCCGTGTCGCGAGCTTTGCGCCATGATCGACGACTGGTCTCTCAACCAATTGGACGCAGACCTGTCGCCGCAGGTCTGGAAGTTCCTGCGCGAGAACAAGTTCTTCGGCATGATCATCCCGGAAAAATTCGGCGGCCTTGAATTCTCTGCTTTCGCCCATTCCGAAGTTGTACGTTTCATCTCGACGCGGTCGGTTGCTGCGGCCGTCACGGTGATGGTTCCCAACTCATTGGGACCGGGCGAGTTGCTGCATATGTTCGGCACCGAGAAACAGCAGGATTATTGGCTGCCCCGCCTGGCAAGCGGTGAAGAACTGCCCGCCTTCGGGCTGACCAGCAACGAGGCCGGGTCCGATGCAAGTGCCATGGTCGATGACGGCGTCGTCGAGAAAGGCATGTGGCAGGGCGAGGAAGTCCTGGGCATTCGCCTGAACTGGGCCAAGCGTTACATCACGCTGGCACCGGCCTGCACCGTGCTGGGGCTTGCCTTCAAACTGAGAGATCCCGACGGGCATCTGGGCGGTGAAGAGGACGTAGGCATCACCTGCGCGCTTGTACCTACCGATCTGCCGGGCGTCGAAACCGGTCGCAGACATATTCCGTCTGCAACCATGTTCCTCAACGGCCCGACGACCGGCAAGGACGTGTTCATCCCGCTCGATCACATCATCGGCGGGACGGAATATGCGGGCAAGGGCTGGATGATGCTGATGAGTGCGCTGGCGGCGGGGCGCGGGATATCGCTGCCGTCGATGGGCTGTGCCGCAATCGCGTTGTCCGCGCATACGACCGGTGCCTATTCGCGGATCCGCCAGCAGTTTGGTCTGCCGATCGGCATGTTCGGCGGCGTTCAGGAGAGGCTGGGCAGGCTCGCCGCCGATTCCTATTCGATGGACGCGGCGCGGCGGCTGACCTGTGCCGGATTGGATGAGGGCCGCTCGCTGTCCGTGGTTTCGGCCATCATGAAGGCGCACGCGACCTTCCGCATGCGCGAAGCGATCAACGACGCGATGGATGTCCATTCCGGCAAGGCGGTGATCGACGGGCCGTCCAATTATCTTCAGGCGCTCTACCGTGCGGTCCCCATCGGGATCACGGTCGAAGGGGCCAATATCGTGACCCGGTCGCTCATCATCTTCGGCCAGGGGGCGACCCGTGCCCACCCTCACATGCTGGACGAGATGAAGGCGCTGATGATCGAGGACGAAACCGAGAGCCTTGAGGCATTCGACCGGCATTTCTGGGCGCATGTCGGGCATAGCACCCGAACGATCTTTCGCGCATTGGGCCGCGCCTGGAGCGGTGGACGCCTCGGGACGGCTCCGGCGGCTGGACCGGTCAGCGACATCTATCGCCAGCTGTCGCGCTGGTCGGCGGCCTATGCGCTGACTGCGGATATGGCATTCCTGACGATGGGCGGCGCGCTCAAGCGCAAGGAGATGATCTCGGGCCGGATGGGTGACATCCTGTCAGAGATGTACATCCTCAGCGCGACATTGAAACGCTGGCAGGACGAGGGGCGACAGGAAGCGGACGTGCCGGTCCTGCGCTATTCCGCCGAGCGCGGCTTTGCCCGCATCCGTGTGGCGCTGGATGAGGTGTCGCGAAATTTTCCCAGCCGTTGGGCTGCCTGGTTCGTGCGGGCGATTACATTGCCGGGCGGTAGCGCGCATGGTCCAGACGATGCGCTGACCGAGGCGTGCTCCGATCTCATCTACCAGCCGTCAGCGGCGCGCGACAGGATCGTCGGTCGGCTTTATGAAGGCTGCACACGCGACGGCGTCGCGGTGTTGAACGCATGTTATGCCGCCGTGATCGCCTGCGCGCCGCTGATGAAGAAACTGCGCGACGCAGAGCAAGACCCCGATGCTGGCCTGACAGCAGGCACCATCACGCAAGACCAGCGCGACCAAATCGCCGAGATGCAGGATCTGGTGGACGAGGTCGTCGCGGTGGATGATTTCACCCCCGAAGACCTGAGCCGGCTCTACCCCGGTCTCGATACCGGATCCAACCAAAAGGAGGCAGCAGAATGACCCGACCTGTTTACCTGGTCGACGGAGCGCGGACGCCGTTCCGCAAGGCGCAAGGCAAGCCCGGAGCGTTCACACCGGTCGATCTCGCGGTACAATGCGGCCGGCCGCTTCTGGCGCGGCAGCCCTTTCACAGCCGCGCGCTGGATCTGGTTATCCTCGGTTGTGTCAACGTCATTCAGGACGAGATGAACCCGGCACGTGTTGCCGCGCTGCGTCTGGGGCTGGGCGCGGAAATGGTCGCCTTCACCGTGCAGATCAACTGTGGCTCGGGGATGCAGTCGATTGATACCGCGTATCGCTACGTCAAGGACGGCAGCCACGACATGATTCTTGCGGGCGGTGCCGAAGCGCTGAGCCACGCGCCGCTGGTTCTGCGACAGTCCGCTGTCGAGTGGTTCGGTGACATGGCGCAGGCAAAGGGGCCCGCAGCGCAGGCAAAGGCGATGGCAGGGCTGCGGCCCGAATTCTTCAAGCCCGTCGTCGGGTTGGAACGGGGTCTGACCGATCCGATCACGACGTTGAACATGGGACAGACTGCCGAGGTTCTGGCACATCGTTTCGGCATCGACCGCAAAGCTGCCGATACCTACGCCATGCAAAGCCACCGCAGGTTGGCGCGTGCGCAAAAGGAAGGTTGGCTCGATGAAGAGGTGATGCCGGCATTTGATGAGGACGGTACGGTCCATGACCATGACGACGGCGTCCGCCCCGACAGCGATATGGCGGGGCTGGCCAAACCGAAACCGGCGTTCGAACGGCCCTACGGCAAGGTCACGGCTGGCAATGCCAGCCAGATCACCGATGGCGCGTCCTGGGTGATCGTCGCCTCCGAAGCTGCCGTGGAAAGGCACGGGCTGAAACCCTTGGCGAGGATCGTCGACAGCGAATGGGCGGCTCTTGATCCGGCGGTCATGGGGCTTGCTCCCGTACTGGCGGCAACACCCATCGCACAACGGCAGAAACTTGCTTTGGACGATTTGGATCTTTGGGAAATCAACGAGGCTTTTGCCGCTCAGGTTCTGGCCTGCGTGGCGGCATGGGATGATGAGGCTTTCTGCCGCGAAGTGCTTGGGCTTGATGGCGCGTTCGGGCGCATTGATCGCGACCGGCTCAACATTGACGGCGGTGCGATTTCGATGGGCCATCCGGTCGGAGCAAGTGGCAACCGGATCGTGCTGCATCTTGCCAATGCGCTGAAACGACAGGGCAAGACGCGAGGCATCGCAACCGAATGCATCGGCGGCGGGCTTGGCGGCGCAATGATGTTGGAGGTGGCGTGATGTCTGGATTAAAACCGGGACCGGTTCTGAAACATCTGGGACAGACCAAGCTGGAACTCGGGCCGGTCGGTCCGGGGGACGGACCGTGGCGGCGCGGTGAGGCGGACGGGATCGTCTGGCTGGTGTTCGACCGGGCGGATACCTCGGTGAACACCGTCTCGCGCGACGTGATCGAGGCGCTGGCGGCTGAACTCAACGCATTGGAACGCGACACGCCGCGGGCCGTGGTCATCCGTTCAGGCAAACCGGCGGGCTTTGCCGCGGGGGCCGACATCACCGGGTTCGACGAAATGAGCGTCGATGGTGCGGCGGATCTGCTCCGGCAGGGGCATGATGTTCTGGACCGTCTCGCGGCCCTGAAATGCCCCACGATCTGTGTCGTGCACGGTGCCGCCTTGGGGGCCGGATTCGAGATTGCCCTCGCCTGTGACTGGCGGATCGCCGTGGAGGGCGCGTCGTTTGCCTTTCCTGAGGTGAAACTTGGCCTGCATCCCGGTTTGGGCGGCACCTTCCGGCTGCCTGCGTTGATTGACCCGACCGAAGCGATGACACTGATGCTGACCGGCAAGACAGCGCATACCGACAAGGCGAAAAAGCTAGGCATTGCGGATGTCGTGACGGAGGAACGGCATGTCCGCGCCGCCGTGGACGCCGTAGTCGCGGGCGACGTCGAACGCAACAGTCGGGGTCTGAAGGCGCGGGCGTTCGGGATTGGCTACGCTCGCACTTTGGCAGCGCGGCAAATGCGCTCAGAGACCGAAAAGAAAGCGCCGAAGGAACAGTATCCTGCGCCCCACGCCTTGATTGATCTGTGGGAAGAACATGGCGACGACCGGGGTGCGATGCAGAAAGGCGAGGTCGAGAGTTTTGCCAACCTTTTGAAAACCGACACGTCAAAGAATTTGCGGCGCGTGTTTTTCCTGCGGCAAGGGCTGAAGGACGCCGCACGCGGTGACGATGGAATAGCGCATGTCCATGTTATCGGGGCAGGGGCCATGGGGGCCGAGATTGCCGCCTGGGCCGCATTGAAGGGCAAGACCGTGACGCTAAGCGATGTGGAACTGGAACCTTTGGGCAAGGCTGTCAAACAAGCGCGGGAGGTCTGCAAGGGCCAGCATCTGAGCGGTCCCGAAACGCGCGACGCGCTGGATCGGCTGATGCCGGATCCCAATGGGTATGGCGTGGCGCGCGCCGATCTGGTGATCGAAGCGGCACCTGAAAAGACAGAGCTGAAGGAAAAGATTTACGCGGGGCTTGCGGAACGGATGAAGGCAGGCGCGGTGCTTACGTCGAACACGTCAAGTTTGCGTCTGACCGACCTGCGCGATGGGGTGGCTGACTCCAGCCACTTTGCCGGGCTGCATTTCTTCAACCCGGTCAGCAAGATGCAACTGATCGAAGTCGTGCGCCACGATGGCACCGATGACGATGTGATCGACCGGCTTGCTGCGTTCTGTGGCACAATCGACCGGTTGCCGATCCGGGTGACGGACTATCCCGGCTTTCTGGTCAACCGCGCCCTGACGCCATATCTGATGGAAGCGATGGTGCTGATGGATGATGGCGTCGAAAAGGAAGAGATCGACGCGGCTGCGATCAAGTTTGGCATGCCGATAGGACCGGTCGCGCTGAGTGATCAGGTCGGGCTGGATATCTGTCTGCATGTGGCTGAAAGCCTGAAATCGAACCTCGAAAAACCCATGCCCGAAATCAGCGCGCGTCTGCGTGAAAAGGTCGAAGCGGGCGACACCGGCAAAAAGGCAGGGCAAGGGTTTTATGACTGGTCTGACGGCACGCCTCACCCCGAGGCCACCGGCAATGGTCCGGACGATCTGACGGATCGACTGATCTTGCCCATGCTCGACGCCTGCGTCGAATGTTTGCGCAAGGGCGTTGCACGAAACGTCGACGAGGTGGACGGCGCAATGATCTTTGCTACCGGTTTTGCGCCGTTCCGCGGCGGGCCGCTGCACTATGCCAGCGCACGCGGCTTTGATGCTGTGCGTGACAGGCTGGCGGAACTGGAAGATCGTCACGGCCCGCGCTTTGCGCCCGATCCCGGCTGGCAGGACCTGTAACCGGTGCAGCGGTACCAAGATGCCAACGCTATTGTCCGCGAGGTCATAGATCGCACCGGCGGCGACATCCGGATGGCGCTGCCGCTGGGGCTGGGCAAACCTGTCACGCTGGTCAATGCGATTGTGCAGGCGGCCTGCGATGACCCGGCCATTCAGCTGAAGATTTTTACCGCGCTGACGTTGGAACGGCCCGCCCCGTCCTCAGATGTCGAACGACGGTTTCTGGAACCTGCCTTGGACCGGCTGTTCGGGGATTACCCCGATATTCTCTATGCGCGTTTGATCCGCGAGGGCCGGCTGCCTGCGAATATCGAGGTGTCCGAATTCTTTCTGATGGCGGGGCGTTGGCTGGGCGTCGATGCGGCGCAGCAGGCCTACATCTCGGTCAACTATACCCATGCGCGCGATATCCTGTTGCGCCAGAAGCCCAACGTCTTGATGCAACTGGTTGCCGAACAAGGCGACCGCTTCAGCCTGTCGTCCAACACCGATATCTCGGCCGATCTTTTCGATATGCGTGCCAGCGGCGACGCTGATTTTATGGCCGTTTTCGAGACCAACCCTGAGATGCCGTTCATGGAGGGGCTGGGGGCGACATTGCCGCATGACGAGGTCGCCATGGTTCTTGATCCGCCCGAGCCGTTCGAGCTTTTTTCCAGCCCTCGCCGCCCGCTCGGGTTGACCGACCATGCCATCGGTCTGCACGTCTCAAGGTTGATCCCGGACGGTGGCACGTTGCAGATCGGCATCGGTGCCGTAGGCGATACCGTGGCCCATGCGGTGCTTTTGCGGGCGCGGGATAAAGCGGCAGCGATCCAATCCGGTTGTCCGTTTCCCGCCCGGCATGACGCGGGGGGAGGGTTTGAAACCGGTCTTTACGCCGTCACCGAAATGCTGGTCGGGGGCCTCATGGCGTTGTTCGATGCGGGCGTGGTCCGGCGCGAGGTGGACGGTGTCGTCATCCATGCGGCGTTCTTCGTTGAATCGCGCGGATTCTATGCCACCCTGCGCCAACTGTCGCCTGAGCGGCGCGCGAAAATCTCGATGATGCCGGTCAGCTTCACCAACTCGCTTTATGGTGATGAAAGCGCCAAGCGGGCGGCACGGACCGGCGCGCGTTTCGTGAACAGCGCAATGAAGGTCTCGCTGTTGGGCGATGTCATGTCCGACAGCATCGAGGACGGACAGGTCGTCAGCGGGGTCGGAGGACAGTTCAACTTCGTCGAGCAGGCCTTTGCGCTTGATGACGCGCGCGCGATCATCACCCTTCCCGCAACGCGGATCAGCGGGGGCAAGACCGAAAGCAACATCGTCTGGGACCTGCCGACCGTGACGGTGCCAAGGCATATGCGTGATATCGTGGTGACCGAATATGGCGTCGCTGATCTGCGCGGCCTGTCTGACGCAGAGGTCATCGCAGCACTGCTGGGGATCACCGACAGCAGGTTCCAGGAGGGCCTGATGGCACGGGCCAAGGCGGCAGGCAAATTGCCGAAATCCTACACGATCGCGCAGGCGCATCGGCGCAACCTGCCCGAAACGGTCGCGCAGTGGCTGCGCCCGCACCAAGCGGCGCTGCCCGATTTTCCGTTCGGCAGCGATTTTGACGAGATCGAAAGGGTGCTTTTGCCCGCGCTGACAGACCTCAAGGATCAGTCCCCGACGTTTTCGGGCAAGGCCAGGCTTCTGGCCGCTTCGGTCTTGAACGCGCGGCATCCTCGCGAGGATGAAGCCATGGCACGGATGGGCTTTGATCGGGGCGGCGGGATGACCGCACGCGCCCTGCGCGGTGCATTGAGGCGGGTCAATCAAAAGCAAGAGGCCAAATAGCGGGCAGGGTGCGATATCGCCCGCATCCGCCCAGATCAGAATTCATTCCTCGGGGATGCCCAACTTGCGCAGATAAACGGAGAATTCTTCCAGTGTCTGCGCCGAGAAAACCATCGCGTCCTTGTACCGTTTGATGCTCATCTTCGGGTAGGCTTGCAGCATGATGTTCTTCGATATCTCGGCTTCTTCATCGCGTCCCGCCGCCAGCAGAGCCGGAGCGAGATTGCGATGGATCCAGTATGCAGTTGGTCGCTCCATCAAGGCGCGCTGAAACAGGTTTGCGGACTCGTTGAAATCACGGGAGACCTGATGCGCGCTGGCCATCCCGACCAGATTGTTGAAATTCATCGGATCAAGCGGACTAAGGCGCATGGCGTGCTCGAAATGCTGAAACGCGGCTTCGGGACGGTCGGCGTACACCTCAAGCCAGCCCAAACGGCTGAGCGCCCATGCGGAATTGGGATCGAGCGTTATCGCGCGTTCCAGCAAGATGCGGGCGGTGCCGTGGTTGCGCGCGAACGTATGCACGACACCCAGCACTGACAGAATGAGAGGATCGTCACCGGAAAGACCGGCTGCCTTTTCGACAAGTTCAAGCGCGCGGGCCTTTGCACCTTCTATGTCCTGGGTCCAGTTATAAACCGAATGCTGGGCCCAGCACCAACCCGACAGCGCCAGCGCAAGCGGGTAGTCCGGGTCGATTTCCAGAGATTTCTCAAGTAATCTGAGCGCTTTTCCGGATTCTTCGTGTTCTTGCATCCAGACGTGACTGATCGCGCGCATGGCATAGTCATAAGCCCCCATGTCATGCGGTCGCTTGCGCGTCGCACGGTCGATTTCAGCCTTCTGGATCGAAGGTTGAAGCGCGCCTGCGACCTGTTCGGTAATCCGGTCCTGAAGATCGAACAACTCGCTGTCCGAACCATCGTATTTCTCGGCCCACAGATGCGAGCCGTTTGTCGTTTCGATCAACTGAACAGTAATCCGCAGTTTTCCGGCTGCGCGCTGAACGGAGCCTTCAAGCACATAGCCCACACCAAGTTCCCGACCGATTTCGATCACGTTCATGTGGCGGCCCTTGTAGGCAAAGGCAGAGTTTCGGGCGATCACAAAGAACGACCTTATCCGCGACAAGGTTGCGGTCAACGCTTCTACGACGCCATCGGCAAAGTAGTTCTGATCCGCGTCATTGGACATGTTGTCAAAGGGCAGCACGGCGATCGAGGGTTTGTCGGGCAGCGAAAGCCGGTGGGTTGTTCGGGTGTCGGGCCAGCGGAACACCCGAACTTTGCGGGCGATGTTCTTCAGGACACGTTCGCCCACGTCCGCAAAATCTGCGTCAACCTTGCCGCTGACATGCTCATGTGCCGTTGCGCTGAGCGCGACACCGCCGGGCGAGCATATCTCCTGAATGCGGGCTGCGACATTCACACCGTCGCCGTAGATGTCCGACCCCTCCATGATCACGTCACCAAGATTGATCCCGATGCGCATCGCGATTGCCCTTTCGGGAGAGACGCCATCGTTGAAGGTGGACATCGCCTGTTGAATAGCGATTGCGGCTGTTACGGCATCGACAACGCTGGAGAAAACGATGATCGCCCCATCGCCCATGAGTTTGGCGATGCGTCCCTGATGGCGCACCACCAAGGGTGCCACGATGGTTCGTCGCAGCCGTTTGAGAACCGCCAGCGTTCCGTCCTCGTCCAGACCCATCAGACGGGAGAACCCTACCACATCCAACGACATGATCGCCGCGAGTTGCCTTTGGGTGCGGTGGTTTGGCATGCTGCGCGGCTCCTGTTTAACGCGCCTCGGACCCGATGGACGCCTGCATAGCAGAGACCTGCGTCCAGGCTGATCGAATTGCGTTTGTCGCGGTATTTGCATCCATCAAGGTAGTGTTATCACAAATCACGGAAATTCGCATTATCCATTCACCACGCCATGCACCACCTGCAACAAAGATCAGACCCTCCCGCACGAGCCTGTCGATAACGGCGACGGCGTATGCCTTGCGCAGGTCAGGCCCGTGGTGGTCATGGCCGAACCGCAGGATGATCTGGTTCAGAACGACATCGTTCATCACCTCAATGCCTGGCGTCGCGTCCATGTCATGGGCGATCTGGCGCGCGATTTCGCAATGCTGACGGATCATCCGTATGATGCCGCTGCGGCCACGTGATTTCAGCATCGCCCAGGTCGGCACACCGCGCGCCCGCCGCGACAGTTCGGGCACCAGCAAAGCGGGAACGCGGGCACCCGGCTGCTGCACCGGGAGGTAGCTGGCGGAAATGGTCATCGCGTTTTGAAGCGTCTGGGCGTTGCGCACGATGGCATAACCGGAATCAAATGGCACCTGCAGCCATTTATGCCCGTCCACAGCCCAGGAATCCGCCATTTCGACACCTCGGGTAAGGTGGCGCAATTCGGTATCGGCGCGCGCCCACAGCCCGAAAGCCCCGTCCACATGCAGCCAGGCATCATTGCGGCGCGCAATGTCGGCGATTGCAAGATAGGGATCGAAGGCACCCGTGTTGATCTGACCGGCCTGCGCAATGATCAACTTGGCACCCGTCACTGCGGCGCATTTGCGGTCCAGATCATCGGCCAGCATCCGGCCTTGCTGGTCGGTTTCAACCCGGATGAGCCGCTGTGCGCCGAACCCGAGATAGCGTAGCGCCGACAAGACCGAGGTGTGGATGTCATCGCCGACAAAGACCTGCACCTCAGGCGCGCCATAAAGCCCCAACGCCTCTACGTCCCAACCATAGCGTTGCAGCAACGCGCCGCGCGCCGCGGCGAGGCAAGTGAAGCTGCCGACGGTCGCACCGCTGACAAAACCGACGGCAGAGGTACGGGGAAGGTCGAGAATTTCCAGCAGCCAGCCTGCCGCGGTTTCTTCGACAGCCGCGGCCGCAGGCGAGGATTCTTGCATCGCGGCATTCTGCCCCCATGCGGAGACCAGCCAGTCCGCCGCGACAGCAACGGGCGCGGAACCTCCGATCACCCACCCGAAAAACCTTGGGTGGGTTGCCTGCATCAGACCGGGTTCGCCCAGATCCGCCAGTTCCTCGATGACCATGTGATCAGGGGTGCCTGTTTCCGGCAACGGTGCGGCGAAGGTCTCGCGCATCTCCAGATAGCTTCGCTCTGGCCGCACCTTCAGACTGGCCGCGCGAGACCTGTAGGTGGTCGCGCGGCGGTATGCCGTTTCAAACACATCCATCTGCCCGGACGCTCAGTCCATTTGCCCGTCAGGGGTGGACTTCGAGAGGGCAACCTCCTCAGCGTCCATGTCTTCGGCGATATTTTCGAACAGGGGCGTGGAGAGATACCGTTCGCCGGTATCGGGCAACATGCACAGAATGACTGCGCCCTTCGGTGCCTTTTCGGCCACCGCCAAAGCGACTGAAAAAGTCGCCCCACCCGAGATCCCGGTAAATATTCCCTCTTTTCGGGCAAGATCCATCGCGCATTTGACACCATCTGCGCCTGTGACGGGGATCAGCTCGTCAAAGAACCCGTTATCAATCGACTCCTGCAGCACGGCAGGGATGAAATCGGGTGTCCAACCCTGGATCGGATGCGGCTCGAACGCCGGATGGCTGGAGGCTGGTGCCCCGTTGGCTTCGCGCTCTTGCGAATGGCCGCTTCCCAACAGTTGGGCGTTGGCAGGTTCGCTCAGGATAATCTTCGTGTCTGGCCGTTCCGCGCGCAGCACCCGTGCAACACCTGTCACAGTCCCGCCGGTGCCATAGCCCGACACGAAATAATCCAGCTGCGTACCTTCGAAATCAGCCATGATTTCACGGGCTGTGGTGGTCTCGTGAATGGCGGCGTTGGCTTGGGTTTCGAACTGGGCCGCAAGAAACCAGCCGTGTTTTTCCGCCAGCGCCGCCGCTTTCTTGTACATGCCGACGCCTTTTTGCGCGCGGGGGGTCAGCACCACTTTTGCACCCAGCATCCGCATCAGGCGCCGACGCTCTATTGAAAAGCTGTCCGCCATGGTCACGACCAGCGGATAGCCTTTCTGCGCGCAGACCATCGCAAGACCGATACCCGTGTTGCCACTGGTGGCCTCGACCACCGTCTGCCCCGGTTTCAATGCGCCGGAGCGTTCTGCCGCCTCGATGATGTTGACGGCCAGACGGTCCTTGACGGAGCCGGCCGGGTTGAAGGCTTCGGCCTTGACATAGATCGTCGCACCATGGGTCGGAATGGTGTTCACGCGGATCACGGGCGTATCACCGATCGTGTCCAACACGTTGTCGTAGAGGCGACCACGACCCCTCGTACTTCTGATGGTTTCCTGCATCTCGGGTTCCTTTTCATTTTCTGGCGCTGCGACTGGCGAAGAGCGGGTTTTGGTTGCCAAAAGCCGTGGCAAGATCGCCTCGCGCAGGCTCAGCACCCAAGCCTAGCAGACATCAGGCATTTTGTGGTCACATTACGCTCAGGGTGTCGGTTTCGCCTCGACCGGCAGCATCACATGAGCCATCGGGGTCTTCCCCCACATGACGTAGGGGCCGCCGGAAAAAGGGTCATCCGAAAGCCCGGCAAGCGCGTCCATGTCGGGAAACAGCATCATGATATGCGGCCCTTCCTGCACCCACACCCCACCGTCGTTGGGATCGGTCGCAGCAGGGTTGGCATTGTTTACCATCGCGTCCCCCGCAAGCATGTAGGACACGCCGATCACATCGGTCGAAAACGCAGACCCCGACGCGGCGGCGGCCATCCATTCCATCCAGACAGCATCGTTGCACATCGGATGCTGGTCGCCGGGGATCAGGCCAATGCCGGGCAAGCACACCCATCCATTTGTCCCGGCGCGCAGGACGGTTCCATCAACGTCCATGATCGTGGCATCATCGGTGATGTCGGAAGGGGCGGCCGTGATCGCGCGGGCGATCTTGTCTTCGGTGGTTTCTGCAAAGGGCGCGGTGGCGGCGCAGGTCATCGAAAGCGCAACGACACCACAGGCGAGGCGGTTTGTATGATTTAGCATCGGGTTCTCCTTTGTGGTATGAGCATACAACATCTGCCAGATCTCTTGATCGCGTGCTTGAGGAGAACTTGAGTTTTTCGTGGCGTTTTGCGCAGATGCGCGCAAGGATTAAGGATGCTTTGTCGTTTTGATCAGTTCACGCTCGACATCGACCGCGGTCTTTTGTCCGAGGCCGGGCGTGACGTAGCCATCGAGCCACGCGCTTTTGCGCTGCTGGTTTTTCTGGTCGTGAACCGCGACAGGATGGTGACGAAAGACGAGATAATCGAAAAACTCTGGGACGGTCGGATCGTGTCCGAAGCTGCCATCGCCACGGTGATCAAGACGACGCGCAAGGTCTTGGGTGACGATGGTGTGACGCAAAAATACATTCGCACCGTGCGGGGGCGCGGTGTGCGATTTGCCGCAGACGTGAAAACAGCCTTTCCTGCGCGGGCATCGACCCTTGATGACCATCCGGGGTCGACTGGTGGGGCAGAACATTCCAAACGCCCGTCGATTGCCATTTTGCCATTCAGAATGGTCGGATATTCGCAGAAATATGGCGCAATCGGCGATGCCATTCCTGCCGAGTTGATATCGTGCCTGTCGCGCCTGCGGTGGTTGAAAGTGGTGTCGCGTGGATCTACGTTTCGCTTCCGGCAAGAAGACCCGGATCTGTCCGATATCCGAGATGCTCTTGGGGTGAATTATTGCCTGACGGGGCTGGTGGAAATTTTCGGCGCTGTGATCGCGGTATCGGTCGAGCTGTCCGACACCCGCAGCAAGGCCGTGGTCTGGAGCGAACGGTTTTCCGGCACGATCAGTGATGTAAACGCGACCAGAAATGATATCCTGACCCATGTCATTTCGGCGTTGGAACTCCATGTCCCCTTGAACGAGGCGAAACGTGCGCGTCTGGTTCCGCCCGAAAATCTGGACGCCTGGGGCATCTATCATCTGGGTCTGCAGCATATGTACCGCTTTAATCGGAAAGATAACGAGATCGCAGCGGTGCATTTCGAAAGGGCCACAACGCTGGAGCCGGGCTTTGCAAGAGCTTATGCGGCACGGTCATTCACCAGCTTTCAAACCGCCTTTCTCAAATACTCAGCCGATGCTACGAAAGAGATCGAAAACGCCCGCCGCTTTGCCGAGAAATGCGTTGAACTGGACCCGGTCGATCCTTTCGGCAATTTTACGCTGGGTAGGGCGCATTGGCTCAAGGGCGACCCGGAGGCCGGGATGCCGTGGATCGACCGTTCGGTCGAACTCAGCCCGAATTTTGCGCAGGGATTTTATGCGCATGGCTGGGCCGATGTGATGGCAGGCCGGAATGTCGAGGCACTCAAGCAGCTTGAAAATGCGACTGCGCTCAGTCCTCTGGACCCGTTCCTCTATGCGATGCAGGCCGCGCGCGGATTGGCGTATCTTCAATTGGAGGACTACGACAATGCCCTGCTTTGGGCTGAAAAAGGTGCCCGCGCCCCCGGCGCGCATTATCTGATAGGGGCAATTGCCGCGATGGTTTCCAAGATCAGTGGTGACGAGAAAAAGGCCACCTATTGGGCCGAGAAGGTGAAAAAGCGCCGACCGGATGCTTCGGCGGCGACGTTCTTCAATGCGTTTCCTTTCGAAGATTCCGATATGAGCAGATCCATGCGCAAAGCCCTTGTCTCGGTCGGATTGAGAGAATTCTAGGCTTGTGTAAGGTTTGAGCTTCTGGTCAACAGCGCCATGACAGCCCTCCCCAATGCGGGCCACAGCGTCTCATTTGCGCAAATCCGGTCTGTAAACATGATTGCGTCGAAGACAGGGAAAATCTGGCCTCGATCCGGAAAGCGCAACACTGCCACCCGGTCGGGAAAAACTGCGATGGACGCGAGTTGATCGTAAGGGAAACAATGGACAGTTGTCCGCTTAGGACGATAAAACTTTGAATATGTGTACAGGATCCGGTTACCAGACCAAGTCAGCCACCTATCTTACAGCGCCCACGGCGCTGGAGGAAGGATTGCGGCATGGGGGTGCCGGTGTCTGGCGCTGGAGGATTGACGGCGAACAGCTTGAGTGGACATCGAACCTCGAAAGCATTCACCGACTTCCGCATGGATCATTCGATGGTACGCTTACGAGCTTTCAACTGGATCTTCATCCTGACGACGCCAGCTATGTCTGGAAACAAATAGAGACATCCATAACCACCGGTCTGCCATATTGGGCGGTCTACCGCACCGCGCCGCGCCAGAACCAGGGCGAGATCTGGATCGAGACTTCGGGCGGGGTGACGACTGAACCAGATGGGTCACGCTATCTTACCGGTGTTTGCATCGATGTGACGGAGCGTGTCCGGAATGAACATCGATTGGAAAGGAAACTCGTTCAGCAAAACGCCGTCTCGCGCTTTGGATCGTTCGCCCTCAACGAACAGGATTTTCAGAAGGTTCTGGATGAGGCCGTTCGGGTCGCTGGCGAGGTGCTGCAGGTTCCTTTGACCAAAATACTCGAATTCTCAGACTCTGCCGAACATCTTGTCCTTCGTGCTGGGTTAGGGTGGGCAGAGGGTCTTGTCGGCAAGGGTGAGGTCGGTATCGAGCGTGCCTCGCAGGCGGGCTACACGTTGATGTCCCATGAGCCGGTGATCGTCACGGACATGGCCAAGGAAATGCGGTTCACTGGCCCGCAGCTGCTACACGATCATGATGTGCAAAGCGGCATGTCGGTCGTCATTCCCGGCCCGACCACACGGGCCTTTGGCGTATTTGGCATCCACGCCCGCGAGGTTCGGGGGTTTGACGAAACTGACGCGGGGTTCCTC
Source organism: Sulfitobacter sp. (assembly GCA_024637305.1). Lineage (GTDB taxonomy): Bacteria > Pseudomonadota > Alphaproteobacteria > Rhodobacterales > Rhodobacteraceae > Sulfitobacter. The sequence goes on along the minus strand of JAGXFI010000095.1, from coordinate 4,338 downwards.
CAGTCGCTTGCAAACATTGTCGCCGGCGCGGCACGGCAGGCTGCGGCTACAGAGCATCAGGTGTTGCTGGTGCGCGAAATGACTCATCGCGCCGGCAACCTGATGCAGCTCATCAACAGCATTGCGGGTCAAACCTTCAACGCCGATTGTGACGTCGTGCAGGCCCGAAAGGCATTCAGCGACAGGTTGGGCGCGCTTGCACGCGCAAATCTTGTCATCTCTCGTGGTGGCTGGACAACAGCGCGCTTTACCGACCTGATCGAAGAAGCATTGAACCCGTTCGGCAACAGGGTCGTAAACGTAGGTCGTGATGTATTGCTGCCGCCTGAGCTCGGCTTCGACATGGGGCTGGTGCTGCATGAACTTGCAACAAACTCGGTGAAATACGGGGCCTTGGGGACTGATGCCGAGAGCGTCAATGTCACTTGGTTTTATGATCGGCAGCCTGACGGCTCGAGCATTTTCAAGTTCATCTGGTACGACCCTGTTTCAAATTATGAGCAATCCGAGAAAGGAACCGGCTTTGGCTCGAAGTTGATCGGGGCACTTGTTGAAAACAAATGGAATGGTGCTGTTGTCATCGAGGAAAACGCAGGTTTCAAGATGACGTTCGAAATTCCGATCCCTGATTGACGAGGGCTACCCCGAATCCGGCGGTTCGATCAGGCTCACAAGGTAGAAGCGGTGAAGACGATCATGACGCTACCGGATGAACCTGTCCCACGTGCCGTAACTGGATCTGACCGTGCCGCGCGGTATGCTCAGCGCGATCAGGGCCACGCCGCATAGCACCGAAAGCGCCAGCGCGCCCCAGGCCGCACCGGTTACGAGCGGCGCAAAGATCAGGACAATCCCCATCAGCGCGTTCAGAAAACGCCCGATCCGTGCCACGGGGGCGAGGGCGGCAACCGTTATGGTGATGACCAGCGCGCCGACGACATGGTTCGTGGCCGTAATGCCGCTGCCCCAAGGGAAAACCAGCGGTGTCAGCATCAGCAGCACACCCAAGGCCAGCGACGCCATCAGGGTCCAAGGGTACGTCATTCCGCCCGATACCATTTCGGCCATGATCACGCGCGGACTGCGTTCAAAATCGTCAATCGGCTGCTCATCGGGGCCTTCGTCGGTGTCGCCGGTGAAGAACACGCGCAACCAGGGTTGGCCTGCCTTGTGCCGGCGGCGCAGGAATTGGTAAGTGGCGACCAGTTCGTCCAACGAATAGGGGATCTGCCAGACCATCGCCGCAGCCGCGATCAGCGCAAGGGTGGAATATGTACCGATCACGATGGGCTGGATCACGATGAAGAAGATCGAGACCGCTCCGAGAGGCACGATCATGATCCCGAACAACACGACGAGCCACGGCATCGTGCGCCAGCGTCGTGCCGATCCGATGACACCAACGAGGATTTCCAGCGCATAGGTCAAGGCACCGATGCCGGCATCCGGCACCGGCCACGCCTCGGACACTGACGAGGTAATGATCTGTTCGGTGCCATTCTTGTCGTCCAGCGTACCGGCAAAGAACGGCTCCCACACATGGTCGATGGTCTCCAATTGGTAGCCGGTGAGATAGCGTGAGATGAGCAGCCCGATGACCGCCAGAAAGATTACCGGCAGACGCTGGAACCAGTCCGAAGGTGAATAATCCCAGCCCTTGGGAATGGTCGGGCCGGTCTGTGCCGCCATCGGAGACACCCCAGGCACCGGGGGCAAGCAAAGCGCAAAGGCAACCGCCAGCATCCCGACCAGCGTGCTGTTGAGGTAGACCGCCCCGCTGTCGGTCCAGAATACGAGCGGTGCGAACATGATCCAGCACCCGAGTGCTGCAGCCCCGTACCGCGCCCAGGGCAGACGCCAGGACAACGACAGCAATCCAGCAGCAAACAGGAGCAATCCGGCGAGGACATCGCTGATAATCATGCCTGTGTTGTCATGGCCCAGAAGGGGTGGCGCACTCAGAAGCCACAGACCCAGCCCCGCGTTCGCCCATGCGCCCCAGATGTTGGCACGGTGTTGGCGGCGGTACTCCGTCTCGTGCTGGTGACGCAACGCCTCGGCGTCGTCCATGCGCTCGTCCGCGACCCTGAGCCATGCCGGCGGTGTGATCCGGTTGGCCTGATACCAGCCCAGTGGGTCCTTCAGCAAAGCCTCGATCAGAACCGGCAGTTTGTCCGCGATACGTTCTTTCGGCTCCCAGCCCAGACGCTGCTTTGCCCGCGAGATGTCGAGCGCATAGTGATCCGACGCAATGTCGATCATGAAGGGCCGGATGAAGGGTTTTTCGCCCTCGTCAAGCGCATCCGGCACCACCGGTTCCGACGAGGTCTCAATTGCCGCCCCCAGTTTCGCCAGTGACGCGGGCAGGGTCAATGTCTCCCAAGTCCTAGCGCCGTGGATCAATGTGCCGATGCGGTTTTGCAAGGCGGCATGGCTCATCGTCTCCGGCTCGCCCGCCAGCACGACTTCGCCGTCATCCAGATCGGCGCGGTGATCCACGACACGTTTGAACAGCTCAAGCATGTCATCGAGATGAAGGAACGCCTGACCGGCATGGGTGTCGCCGGAAAACAAGTGGCTCTTGATGTCGCGCTCATAGATCCGGGCGATCTGGTGGCTAAGCGTGGGGACGGCGGTCTGGTCGTCGTATAGTCCGGCCAGATGCAGCAAGACCGCAGGAATTTCGCCAGCCTCCTCACGGATGATTTCTTCGGTGCGGGCCTTGGATTGCGGATAGGCCCAAGAGGGTGCCAATGGTGTGGATTCGGTAATGCGCGCGCCCGGCGCGGTTGCTTCGTGAACCAGCATCGTGCCGGAATAGACGAATTGCTGCACTTCGATATCCTGCATCGCGCGCAGGAGGTTACGGGTGCCTTCTTCGTTAACGGCCTTGTATTGCGGGCGCACTTTGCCGGTAAAATCAAAATATGCGGCCAAATGAATGACCGAGGCGACCTTTTCGCCATCGAGGATCTCTTGCAGTTCCTTTATCGCCGATGCCATGGACTCGACGCTTGTGATGTCACCACCGATCATGTCGGCACGCCCTTCGCAGGCGTCCGGCAGATCCAATCCGATCACCCGATAGCTGTGAGAAAGCTTGCTTTTGAGGTTCGCACCGATATTGCCGGCGGCGCCGGTTATGACCACGACTGGCTTGTTCTGATCTGCCATTTCAGGTCTTCCTGCCAGTTTCGGCATCTTGCGCCATGGCAGGATCGGTTACGGTCGCGGCACAGATAATGTGTACGCGCTTTTTCATGACAACCTCCATGTCTCTGAAAAAGAAACACTGAGGCTTTGTCAATGTTCCGCGCAGCTTGGCGATTGCGCGCATTGGTCGTCATTGCGGCGAGGGATTGCACGGACGCTGGCGTTCGGTCCTGACTTGACGGGCCGCACACTGCGGGACCGTGATGCGGTCGTCAGAAAATGCCCATGCTTATCCCTGCGGCCATGGCTGCCCCAAGTTCGCGGCATTGCGCCAGTTGGTCGTCGGGAATGGTCTTCTCACTCAGGATTTGTTCGGGCGTCTGCGCGTTTGTGCAGATAATAAGCGGTTCTTGTACTTCCTTCAATCGCCAGCCTTTGGCGATGCGGGCTGTCTGACGGGCCGCGTTCTCTCCGTCGGAACCGGCGCAGACCATCTGTGCATAGGGTCTGCCCTCGATCTGCCCCAGGACCGGATAGTAGCATCTATCAAAGAAGTCCTTCATCACGCCTGCAATCGCGGCAAGGTTTTCAGGGGCGCAAAAAATATAACCGTCTGCGGCCAAGAGATCTTCTGGTCCGGCTTGATCGGCCGTCTTGAGAATGGTGGATAGTTCTTCGCGCGCCGCCTCCGACGCTGCCTCAGCCATCTGTCGGCTGCCGCCCGTCTTGGTGTGATAAACGATAAGAAGCTGCGCCATAGCCATGATCCTAGTGTCTCCGTCAGGATTTGCCAGATACCTTCATGCAGCGACAGCGCCGCGCCTCACGTTCTGGCGGATTGACGGATACGTATCTGGACTGGAAAGTGGGGTGAAATCAGCAGGAGCAGATATGACACCGCAAGCCGATCCATTTTCCCTCTCGACGCAAACCGTGGACACTATCACAAAGGCCGTGGCGGCGGGCTTTGACGATCAAACCGCGTTCCTTGCTGATTTTGTCGCTATTCCCAGCCTGCGCTTCGAGGAAGGTCCGGCGCAGGACTTCATCGCGCAGGCCTTGCGGTCGCGGGGGTACAAGGTCGATGACTGGACGATCAATCTATCCGATCTGGAGCATCTGCGCGGGTTCGGTCCGATCCATGGCGATTTCTCCCGTGCGCGCAGCGTTGTCGGAACGCACCAT